>CAYMKT010000093.1:2699-15552 GCA_964391065.1 uncultured Terrimonas sp.
TATTTGCAATCAGACGCAGATTTGTACTACTACTCTTTTACCGATGCCTATATTGCGATGCAATATAAATCGCTAACGCCGCAGCAGCAGGCGCGGTTAGATCCAATGATCACAGGGTTTAACCCTGCCGACATGTATGCTGCAAAACATATTGAACGGGTGCTGCGAACTTTTCCGGGCGTTTTTACCGGCATCGGCGAATTCTCTATTCACAAGGAATTTGTCTCCAGCAAAATAGCCGGCGAAACCGCAAGTCTTACTAATCCCGCGCTGGATAGCATCCTGGATTTTGCAGGAAAAGTGGGTTTGATTGTGGTATTACACAATGATATGGATATGCCGCTGGCTAAGCCCAAAACCGAACCGGTGTATCTCACCCAAATGAAGGCGCTGCTTAAGCGCCACCCGCAAACAACGATTATATGGGCTCATCTCGGACTTGGGCGCATCGTACATCCCGTGGGATATGGTTCCGCTCCGGACAACGCCGAAAGATCACCCAACCATATTGATATTGTAAAAGAAATACTGGACGATCCTGCCTTTTCGCATGTATATTTTGATATTTCGTGGGATGAAGTAGCTAAATATATTGTGGCGAGGCCCGAAACCATCGAAGCAAGTGCAGCTTTAATGAACAAATATCCCAGCCGTTTCTTATTCGGTACGGATGTAGTAGCCCCGCCCGATCAAAATTTTTATATGGCCGTATACGGGATGTATGCTCCGCTGTGGAAAGCGCTTACGCCCGAAACGAGCGAAAAAATAAGAAAAGGAAATTATTCCCGCCTTTTTGATGCCGCACGTAATAATGTCAGGGCATGGGAAAAGAATAATATCAAATAATCAATTCAAAGTTATTTACAATGACACTGGGTTGATATAAATAACCTGAATCATGGTGTTAAAAATCTTTTCAAAATTTCATGGGTTAAAAGTTGTCCTGATCTGTTTTTGTTTCATGATTTTCATTGACAATGTACATGCCCAGCAGTACAATTCGGATAGCTGGATTTCGAAGGAACACGGTACCATAACGATTATCGCAACAACTGGTCAGCGAAATTCGATGATCATGAATACCTTTTCCCTCTTCCCCAAGTGGGAATTTACCATCGCGCTCTATGCATACAATGATGATGGCGATGCTACCACCGATGATGGGCATTCAGCCTCACTCTACGCCAAGTACATGTTCTGGGAGAACAAAAACAAAACCGGTGGCGCCGCCGTTAAAGCCGGAACCGGAATGTTCCCGGGAACCATTGATGCTGAGAACAGGACAGACGATGCCTTCCAGACCTATTGGACGAATGTTCCCGTAACTATTCCATTTTTCAATAATAAACTGTCGTGGGATATTATGCCCGGGGCAAGTGTTACGCGACATTATGGACAGGACGAAACCACTGCCTGGGGGTTCACCTATTCCACCCGTTTAGCGTGGTATCCCTGGCACCCGGAATGGGGATTGGTAGGGGAAGTTTTTGGAACCACAGGTGAGGTAAAATCCATTCCGGAATATAAAATAGGTATACGCTGGGATCCCAGCCAATATGGAACCTTTGCCCTTACTTATGGCAACGAATTCGGTGCTACCAATGGTGCAGGTTTCGAATTCGGCCTAATGCTGTTTACACCCCCGGTGTTTTGTATTGGCGGCTGCAACGCTGTGGAAAAAAGCAGGAAAAACGCTGCATTAACATCATTCTAAATGAAATGAGTTAAAAAATGAGCAATGGCGTCAAAATGCTTAATTTTCATTTTGCGGTTTGGATTTGCAGGTATACCGGCCACTGGGCAGTTTTTCAATTCTACTAAAATAGACAGCACAGAAAATAATCATCGTATAGTTATCCAACTGTTATTGGCGCTAAGGGTAAGGTCTATATGATCAATGTAGAACTGTTTTGCAGTTCATTCGCTGCCGGGTATTTCAGTGATCCCGTTGTTCTGGCAAAAGGGGTACCACTTATATGCCCGCTATGGATTTGTTTTATTGAAGGTGGCGACATTCAATTATTCAGGATGAAGACTTTTTTCTCTTTTTGTTTTACATGGTTATTTTGCAATTTTGTGTATTCGCAGCTAACAAAAGACACAGTGTTCTTCACCAATGGAACCATCGTGATAGGAAAGCTCCTGAAAATCAGGCTGGGAACAGTAACATTTGACCCTGATGATGCAAATGATATCAGCGTTCAATTACGAAAAGTGCGAACGCTTGCAACGGGTAACAGAATATTCAGGATAGAAACCGTGGACGATAACCTTTATTTTGGTAAGATATTATCACATCCCGATCAAAAAGAAATTTATATCAAAAGAGGAACAGATACCGTGGCCCTGGCAATGGAAAGTATTTCCATTATGTATCCATTTGACGAAACCACACTGCAAAGATTTTCGGGAACGGTTGGACTGGGCTATAACTATACCCGCTCCAGCGGGCTCGGGCGTTTGAATTTTGATACCGATATCAGGTATACTTCGTGGAAAACGGAGGTCACCTTTTCCTTTTCGGCAATCTATACCATCTATGATTCGCTTTTTAGCAGAGACAATGAAAGTCTGAACATGAAGTATAATTATTATTATGTCAGGAACTGGTTTGTGACTGCTTTCCTGGCATATCAGCGCAACCTTGAACTGGGTTTGCAGCGAAGATACCAGGAGGGTTTTGGCCTGGGCAACAAATTCATCACCGGCAGAAGTGTGTATTCATGGGGGAGAACAGGATTGGTATTTAACGAGGAAATGAGCACCGAGCAAATTAAATCGGGACTGCTTGTGGAAACATTTGGACAATTAGAAATCAATTTATTCAAATTTGCAAAACGTACCTTTAATTTCCAGGTGCTGCAGACTTTTTATTACAGCCTGTCGCAAAACGGGCGTTTCAGAACCGATGGCTCTGTAAATGTAAAATGGGAAGTCTTCAAAAACTTTTATTTGAATCTGCAGCCCTACAACAACTATGATAGTAAGCCACCCGTTTCCGGGAGCCGGTTTGACTATGGTGTGGTATTTGGGATCGACTACAAATTCTACTGAGCAGGGAATGGTGGGATGACGCTGTTTATATGAATACTATTTGTTAACTTACATGCGGGTTTTTATTAAAAATACATGTGATGAAAAAAATCTTTTTACCATGCCTGGTAGTGGCGCTGAGTTTGTTAAGCTTACATGCTTTTTCTCAAGACAAACCGGATGTAGATACCACTGCCTTACTAGGCCTGCCGGGAGATAACCTTGATCTTTATGCCGTATTGGATCTTTTTCAAAAGTCAAAAACGATTGAGGGCTTTGAAAAATCGTTAAATGATGAAAAAACAGGAATCAATAACCTCGATTTAAACCTGGATAAAAAAGTTGATTTCATCAAGGTGGTAACCACAAAAAAGGATTCGGCTTATACATTTGTACTCCAGGTTGACGTTACCAAAACCGAAACCCAGGATGTTGGGGTTATTTTGTTAAACAAAGAGAAGGGCAAAGTTTCTATGCAGATGGTGGGCGACGAGGAATTGTACGGTAAAGATTATGTGATAGAGCCCAAAGGAAATTCTTCCATTACCGCCAATCCCGGTTATACCGGTAAGGATCCGGTTACTGTAAATGTTCCCGCAACAACCACCGTAGTGGTGCAATCTGCACCCATTGTACAATATGTGTATTCACCCGCCTATGTGCCCTATTATCCCCCTTATTATTACGGATTTTATCCCCCTTATTTTGCAGCTTTTACGGTGATGGCCGTTGGTATTTATCGTGCTAATTGTTGGGGTTATCATGGTGGTTATTATGGTGGTCACTATGGTGGTGGAAATAACGTAATCATTAACACAGGAAACAGGAATCAAATTAATCATTACAACAATAACAGGAATAGATCTAATACCGTATCGGATAATATGGCCAGGGGTGGTTATGGTGATGGCAATAGAACATCCAATCGTGGTGGGCCATCCGCGTCAACACGTCCGGCAACAGGGGCAGGCGGCGGCAATCGCCCCTCAACCGGTGGGCCATCTGCGTCAACACGTCCGTCAACAACGCCGTCTAACAGGGCATCTGCATCATCGAGGCCGTCAACATCTAACTATTCTTCTCCATCTTCGTCAGGCAGAACAAGGAGCAGTAGTAGTTTTAACAGCGGCGGGGGGAGAAGCGGCGGCTTTAGCGGTGGCGGAATGAGAGGTGGTGGCGGAGGCAGGAGACGATAATTGACCGGATTGTAGTCCTTACATGCAAAAGCGGTTGGGCAAAATACATTTCACCCAACCGCTGCTAAAACATATACTTTTTATTCTATCGGCATTTCAGAAGCGCTCATATCTCTAACACACACATATTTACCATTTCTTTTTTCAAACAGGCTCATATAATTTCCTGTATTAATGGGAGTATTGGTCGAGTCAACTAATTCAAAATGGCCAATTTCTACAACCTGGTTCCCGTCATTTGACACAAAGACTTCGGTAGTTTTGTATGAGATTTTATTGGAGTTTGAATCCAAATCAGATTTTAAAAAATCTACAATTGCCGCCTTTCCTGATAGCGGTTCCTTGTTTTGAAAAAAGGTTATGGCATCATCCGCATAATAGCCTATCGCTTTAACTTCCCCTGCATTATAGGTTGCGGCAAATTCATCTTCCTTGGCCTGAATTTCTTTTTTGATTTGTTCTTTGTCAGGCATTACAGCCGTTTCGTCTTTCGTAGTATTACAGGCAAACATCAACGCCATTATACTTCCCAATGATATTTCTTTTACAATGCTCCGTTTCATAATTATACTTGCTTTAATATTAGAGATTTAAACATGATATTTAAAATAGAATATAAAAATAACACCAGGTTCTATTCATAAAATACGCTGCTACAAATTACAGTATTTGTGAAATAGTGTAATATTCAATTCCTTCATTTATTAAATGACCGGGCATTCATTTTGGGCGTTTAATTTGCTGATGAGCAAATATAGGAAGCAATCCCATTCATAATGCAAACAGCATGGCGGATTTAAGGAGTTGTTGCCTTAAACTTTGGTTTGGCTTTCAATCTGCGTATCTGTGTCGGTTACTTCCTTTTTCTTAACAAATATTTTTACTATTCTGCTAACCGGCCCTCTTAATACGATATACGGTACAATAGCAAGCGCGAATGCTACAATAATAGATTCCAGCGGATAAAACATTGCCTCGGTTTTTGTACCAAAAATAACAATGAGCTGATAGATGATGTCAAGACAGGCTCCGATAATAAATATTTTTCCTACATGCAACCATGCTTCCTTTGCTATGGATTTACGCTGTCCTTTTGAATATACCAATCTCCAAAGGTAGGGCACTGTACCTGCTTTGGCATCCCGTATTGCTGCGGCAACGGCAAATATTAATGACATGGCAGGCTGTATAAGAAAGCGAAAATGCATCGGTCCCTCTGTTCTTTGAAGAAGGTTTTCCCATACTCGCGCAAAAAGATCGTTCATTGTTACCGTTTATTTGAAAAATTAATTCTGCATGAGAATTGTAATTTGTTCGCTACCGAATGAAAACCATCACTGAAGTTATCTCTTCTTCCATATTGATATTCTAATCCTGCCATGACGTTATTAACCGGATAGTAGCGTAGATTCGCCAACGCATATTGTCCTTTTTTAAAATCGCTGGACGACTGCAAATCGGAATTATTCACTTTTTCCATTGAATAACCAATAGTGCTTTGCAGCTTTTTGTTCCACCTGATTTCTACGAAGCTAAAGAAACCCAGGATGGGCAAAGCTGTACCTGTTACTGGTTTTGAAATATTGCCGGGATTGCTGGTTAAGGTTACGTCTGCCGGGGCGTCAGCAATGTAATTTTCTATTCCTTTTCCACCTACTCCCTGGAACTTAATGGTTATATTTTGAGTGGCATTTACTACCGTGTTCACATTAAATCCCCAACCCAAAGCGTTTCCACTTAAGTTGTAAACCGATGAATCAGGTACATCCTTCCAACTCATGCTTTTCGCAACCCCGCTTACCTGCACATAGCCCCAGCTTCCACCGTTGCGATAGTGAGCTGTGAGGGCAGGAAGTCTGAATACAGGTTTCACATGTTGTAAGTTTATGCTGCTTAAATAATCCCCGCCGTCTGAGGTGCCACCCGGACGTTCTAACGCAAACATCAATCTTTCCTTTTCTTTCTGAACCGGAATATAACGTAGTTGAACATTGAAATTGAATACCCGGGTCATTGGCCCCCAATAATCAAGCGTTACAGGCATTACATCCAGGTCCATAAATACGGATGCGGTTTGTCCCGCTCCAAATTTGCCTAACTGTCCATAGGCGTTAATCAGGTGAATAGTAGTTTGGCCTGCATCTTTACCGAACCCGAAAAGATCAAACTCGAACCGTGTTGTCAACTTCCCAAGAGGAGTGTAGGAGGTGCTGGTAACTCCAAACCTTGTTTGTCTCATGCTATAGTATACATTGCCCGAAGGGGCAAATTCTCCCTCGTACGAAGGGAGCTTCGTGGGCCGCATTACGTCATACCAATCCGGATGGATCGTATTAAAGTTATAACCAGCATCAGCATTTATGAAGCCGTAAAGCTCGAAGCTGTTTTTATTTTCCTGCGCCATGGAATAAAAAGAGAACATCATCATAAAAAACGGAATGATCGTTTTTTCAATAAACTTCATTGTTTTCTTATCCTGTCTTATTCTTTCATATTCCCGCATTGTACCATTTGTGATATACCGCTAGCGTGTTGCAATATTTTTCCAGAATTGGATGAGGCTTTCGTCTGCACCGAAAAGCGTTGTAAATATGGTGGAATCGGCTAACAAAATATCACCTGCCCTTTCGCCCGATGGCGGCATCCATAGAAACATATTAAACTCACGGTTGCCGGCTTCAATAAACGGATGCGGATTGGTCATATCAATGGGCTGCCTCGCTAACACGTGAATAGCATTGCTATTACCTTCTATAACTGCATAATGGGGGAGGTGCATATGAAAATTGAACGTGCTTACCCCATTCATAAACCCTCGTTTGTCGAAATCCCTTTCAACCGATAGCGGTACCAGCTTGTTGGATTCTTTGAAAGTCGCCGGGCGTAGCCCGTACCTGTTCTCTACCGGTACTCCAAGACCTTTCATTAAAGATCTTGTATACTTACCAAAACGTTGCTGTCGTGGTACCAATGGATCTCCATGGTGCTTGTATTCCATTTGCCTTTGCACGAGGTCGTCTGAAAAACCTACATCATGATGAGGGCTTAAAACCAAACATGTTCCTTCCCTTGTTAGAAACCTGCGAACTGCTTCAATTTCGTCTTCAGATGCTTCCTGTTCGGTAACCATGTGGTCTAAACCAAATACCATGAGTGTATCGGTATCGTCCAATATGCGCTCATCCAGCGGTAATCGCTGCCCTGCCTGGTCAATGCGCTGGAAAACAGATACCGGCTGTCCGGTTACTTCACTTACAACCTGCTGAAATTTTACAATACTCAGGTGAAATAATTCCAATGTTCCGGCAATTCCCTGCAGAAACATTTTTTCCGAGTATTCTATTGTTTCATAGGCAGGCCATGCTACACGCCTGACTTCAGTTATCGTTGAGAAGCGATTATCCATTTCAGTGATATCGCGGTTGGCTTCCCAGGGATAGCTCCATGTCCAGTACACACTAAAGCGCTTCTTCCCGGGAATATGTTTACGGGGCTGCAGAAAATGATTATATAGTCGTGCGGAAGGCTTGTCATGCTCACTCATTTTATTCGCTTTATTTGTGATCAGATTAATATAGTCTTACTTCAACGAAATAAGATATTTCAGCCCTTTTATTCCGGGAAGAAAAAAGTACGCGCCGCCTTTTGTGGTGGTAAAAGCCGGTATGTTTTTTAGTTTTTTCCTGATAGGGCGTTTAGGTATAGCCATATCAAAGGTGCCATCATGATTTCCTATAAAGGGATCTTTTTCATTCAACTCATGAAATTCAGGATCGGTGGCCCATACCGAAAGTAGAAATTCAAATTGACGGGTAATGTCGGCACATCCGCCAAATACTGCTATACCGCGGTTAGCGCCGTCTTCGGGAGCACCTTCAGGAAGCGCAGGTCCATAAGTTCCTCCCCGCCTGATAATCAGTCTCCTGTTCATGATTTGCGAAATGGTATCATCTCTAACATTCATTCGTCTGATATGGGCGCCTAATGGGCATGCATATCCATGCGGATCCATTTTTTCATAATCGAAATTGTTATTTCTGTTGTCATCGAATCCAATGTCATGATCTTCTTTATGAGGACAGAGTACAAGCGGAGCGCCCGACTTTCGCCACCTGCCCATCAATTTTGCTGCCACCAATTCCTGTTCTTCTTCAGTTGTTCCATTTGCTTTCAGAAAGTCGCGAAATCTTCCCACATGCTCTTGTATTTTCCTATAACCCAGGAAACTTCCATTTTTAGTAAGTATTTCTGGCTGTGGCATTTTGGGTATCCTTCCTGTTTCATCAGGATATCCGAGAAAGAATTCACCAGGTTTACTGGGTGGGAGTGAGCCGGGTGTAGATTGAATATCTGTTCCTTCAATAGCCGGTGTGGTGATACGGTCGCGATACCCGAAATGTTCGTGCACATAATCAAAAGGGGGAATGGCTTCCAGGTGAACTGTGGAGAGTATTTCAACCCCCGGATATTGATCAATATATTCCTGGTGCTTTTGAATGCAACGTTCGCATTCATCGCGATCGCGGGCAAAAAGTATGATGGCCGCATGAAGATCAGGACTGGTAATATTGTCTTCCCAGTTATCAGGATGATTTTCGCCCGTATCGCCCAGCATTGAAGCCCTTGCTGCCATGCCTTGCCTAAATGCCTCTGGAAATGTTGAAAGAGAATCTTCATCAACTCCAAGTTTGCGTAGACCGTTAAAAGTAAAAGCTACAGTAACCCATCTCATATCTGTTTCACTGCCGGAATGAACCGACTTTACGGTGCCAATTATGTCAAGCAGGGTTTCCAGCCATTTTCGTCCGCTTTCTGCATCCCTAAATGTAATAAAGTTATAACGTGCAATAGACGCCCGCGGCCGCGTTAGAAGGTAATGTTGAATATCATCTAATTCGAGCATTGAAGCCACTATTTAGATTTAAGTATGGTTACTGCATTTCATCAAGCATTTCCGAGAAAGCTGCTTTTAATTTCAACGCTTTTTTAATTTCATCAGCGGATACGTAGGGGTATTCTCCATATTCCAAAAAGCTTGGGCGTTGATGATCCCTGAAGAATTGGGTTACCGCATCAACATTCGTGAGCCAGTCTTCAGGCCACCCCTCAAGATTTACAAAAACAGTAGTGATGCCGGTGCTGTTGAACAGTGCAATAGCATCTTCAATATATTTATCAAAATCAGTATCGAAAATCCCCTGGTACATAAAATGTAAACCAGAACCAACATCAAACAAAACCCATCTCAGGTAATGAAGCTTTAACGGTGCAAGAACCGCAGGAGCGCCTTTTACGGCTTCCTCGATTTGCTTTCCATAGGCACGGATTGCTTCTTCTCTTCCGGGCTTAACCTTCGCAATTACCGTAAAGCCGTAGTTTGCGGGTGTTTGGGGAAAAACCGGCCCGTAGCGGCCCTGTTGTAATGTAAAATATCCTTCTTTTGGAATAGCAACGGCGGCCGGCGTAGCCCATTTATGATTGTTCATTGATGACTGTTTTGAAATTTGATTATTGTCGCATCAAACGGCTATAGGCAGTTTACTATCTGGATTTTTTGCAACTGCTAAATCTACCTTATTTTCCCTTTACCCATCAATACGCATGTGTATTTAACGGGTTAAATGAAAAGCAAACAATAGTGGTATGGTGTGGCGTTATGAAGAATGATGTTTTTGGAATGCGCTGCAGAATGGCCCGGTTGGTCGGTAGCGTTGGAAAAAAACAAACGCTCTACCGCAAGAAAATGCATTACGGGCTAATGCATTACCCGACTTCTAAACGGGTATTCAATCAATTCATTTTGAAATAGTTTAAAAACTGTTATCGGTTGGGGGCGTAAATAATAAAGCAGTATTTTGGATGCAAGCGGCGAACAAATAATGCTATTTAAAATAAAAGATTAACTTCAATGATAACTTTTACAAGTTATTCGCCAAAATTTAGATTGCTTATGCATACAGATGAAACTTTGTGGAAAGGGCTCCAACAAGGAGACAAGGAAATGTTTCTGAACCTGTACAAGAGATACTACCACTGCCTTTTGTTTATTGGGTTAAAGGATATCAAAGATGCACAATTGGTAAAGGACACCATTCAGCAACTGTTCTTATACCTTTGGGAAAAAAGAGGAACTATTCACGAAGCTAAAAATGTAAAATCCTACCTGGTTACCTCTTTTTTAAGAAAACTCTCTGCTGATTGGAAGAAATCCGGTAAATCATCACCCTTACAGGTTGTGCATAGTAACTATATAGAAGACGCAGCGCTCAGCCCTGAAGAGGAGCTTATTAAGAAAGACCAGCATCATCATTTATATAAGCTCTTAATGAGCTATATTAATGAGCTTCCTAACCGCCAAAAGGAGCTTATTTTTCTTAAATTCTACGAAGGCTTAAGCTATGAACATATTGTACAGCAAACCGGACTTTCCTATCGCACGGTATACAATAAAATTCATGAAGGATTAAAAAAACTAAAATTAGACATCTCTAATAACCATAATTCCAACAGCGCAATGCTCTTGCTGTTGCTTGGTTTTCTCATATCGTCCTCAAATGTAGCCACTTATAACTAATTGACATGTTTTTGTTTTGCCGCTCATTTTTTGCAGATCGGCATACTGTTAAAAAAAGACGAAAATTTATTTCAAATCAACGGGTAAAAACGTCCAGTAGGATACTCTGTTTAATAACGGGTTATTAAAAGTAAACTATGGACAAGGATAAAATGGATGTAGCCGACTTATTGGCAGATGAGTCTTTCATCAATTATTGTAAACAATCCTCGCCAGAGGATGTAGCATTTTGGGAGAACTATATGGCAGAAAATCCCGGTAACCGGATTTTGGTGGAGTTTGCCAGGGAAAAGTTTATGGAATTGTTCAATGTGTTGGCGGAAGCAGATATGCACGAGCAGGAGATGCGATTAAAAAGCAGGTTAGAGCAAGGAGATAGTGCACCCGTTGTTCAAATGGGCGTATGGCCGGAAACTAAGACTAAAAGTAGCCGATCCATCATAGTTAAAATTTCCGCTGCGGCTGCAGTAATAATGGCTCTTGCTCTTTTTAGCGTTAATTATTTTAGCAGCGCTAAAAAAACGATCAGTAAAACATTTTTTACGGCTTATGGGGAACGTAAGAATATTCAATTGCCGGATGGCTCGGTTGTTAATTTAAACGCGGGCAGTAAAATAGAAATTAATGAAAGTTTTGGTACAGGCGACAGGCATGTTTATTTGGAAGGAGAAGCTTTTTTTGACGTAAAACATAATACAAAACTCCCCTTTATTGTTCACACCGCTGCGATGGATGTAAAAGCCCTGGGAACCGCATTCGATGTAAAGGCCTACAATAACGAAAGAACTAGCGAGACATCCTTGATAAGGGGATTGGTTGAAGTAACCCTTAAAGAAAATAACAATCAGGTGCTATTGCTTCACCCTAACGAAAAAATAAAATGGGAGCAGCCGGCAGCCGATGTAATTGTTTCGCATCGTTCGTTTGTGCAGCAGGATCATTTGGATACAACCGATGGACTGATGAAAAAGTTGGTAGCCACCAATCACGGTGATATTAAAGAAATTGCATGGAAGGAAAATAAATTGATATTCGAAGATGATGCTCTGGCTGATATAGCACTCCTGCTGGAAAGATGGTATGGGGTTAAAATTGAATTTGGCGATGATGCTATTCGTAATTATCGGTTCACCGGTACTTTTGAAAAAGAGGACATAGGCACTGTTCTTAACTTCCTGAAAGAATCCAGGCAGTTCAATTTCACGATGAACAATGGAGAAACGCTGAATATCGTTTTATCAAAATAAAAATACAGGGAATAATGCTGTAACATTTTCCCTGTACTAAAATCTTGAAACAGCTTTAAACCAGTTGTTTCTATTTTTAATTAAACACAAAATAAAGGTATGAAAAAAAATCATGCTTACCGATGGGGTTATGCAAGCCCATCTTTAACGAAGCTGCTTAAAATTATGAAACTAACTTCAATTTTACTATTGGTGGGCGCTCTCTCCATTCAGGCGGGTGGCTTTTCACAGGACGTAAAAGTAAGCCTTACGCTTAATGGCGTTAAGCTTACTACATTCTTTAAAGTGGTGGAGCGGGAAACAGACTATCGCTTTGCATTTTGCAACGACATTATCCCCGAAGGGAGGATTATTTCGGTTAAAGCCAGGAAGACTCCTTTATCGCAGGTGATGAATGACGTAATGTCTGTAGCCAACCTTAAATACCGCTTCGACGAAGTATCCGGCATTTTTATTATTTCAGAAAGCGGGAAATCTGCCATCGCGGCGATAAACGCCCCTCCCGTTCGAACGATTACGGGTACTGTAACCAACGAAGAGGGTGAACCCCTGGCTGGAGTATCCGTACAGGCAAAGGGAACATCGAAAGCAATCACCACCGATCTCGGCGGCACTTTTTCCCTCGAGGTAGACGACAATGTTAAAATCCTCGTATTTTCTTTTGTGGGTATGGTTACAAGGGAAGTGGCTATTGAAGGTACAACCCCAATGAAGGTAGTGCTTTCAATGACAAACCAGGCATTGGACGAAGTAGTGGTGGTGGGGTACGGAACCCAAAAAAGAACGCTCGTTACAGGCGCCGT
>CAYMKT010000094.1:0-12854 GCA_964391065.1 uncultured Terrimonas sp.
CTGTAAATGCATACTGAGTTCATCAATCCGTTCAGGAGCCTTTTTATTCTCCCCTGCGCTTTGGCCGAAGATATAAATGAAATAGTCGCTTTTTAAGTCTATCATTGCCGAAAATTACATGACGTATACCGAAAAGTATTTAGCGCTTACCGAGATTCTCGAAGCAAAAAAAGTGAAATTTGGCGAAGCTCAAAGCGAAGTGTTGAAAGAGGAAGACCTTTTTAACCAGCAAATTTTCGACAACTACAATAAGGCTTTAAGCGGATTACAGAAAGCCCAGCTCGACACGCGTGATTTATTAAACTTCCTGATTAAACGCGGAAAAAAATTTTCTGACCAGATGCCTCAATAAAATACCAGGCAAAGAGACAGTTATGCCATTCATTAATCCACCGGCAAAAAAGAAGCAATGTATTCAAGGTTACCGGTTAACACGACCAACAAAAATCCCCTGTGCCAGCAGTGGATTTTGTTTAAAAAAAGATATCCATTGCATTATACTATTGTAAATGTTTCGAGAAATTTCGTGGTAAAATTTCCTTTCCTGAAATCCTCGTTGCGCATCAGTTGCTGATGAAAGGGTATGGTTGTTTTTACACCTTCGATAACATATTCACTTAAAGCGCGGCTCATGGTATTAATGGCTTCTTCCCTCGTACGGGCAACAGCTATAATTTTTGCGATCATTGAGTCGTAGTAGGGCGGAATTACATAACCTGCATAGGTATGAGAATCTATACGAACGCCATGACCACCGGGCTGGTGCAACACCGTTATTTTTCCGGGTGAAGGACGAAAATCGTTGTAAGGGTCTTCCGCATTAATACGGCATTCTATCGCATGCATCTCGGGGTAATAGTTTCTGCCCGAGATGGAATCACCCGAAGCGATTTTGATCTGTTCTTTGATCAAATCAAAATTGGTGACTTCTTCTGTAACGCAATGCTCCACCTGGATACGGGTATTCATCTCCATGAAATAAAAATTCTTGTGCTTATCCACAAGAAATTCTATTGTACCTACGCTTTCATAGTTAATGGCGGAAGCCGCTTTTACGGCTGCCTCTCCCATCTTTTCGCGGAGGTCGTTGGTCATAAAGGGAGATGGCGATTCCTCCACCAGTTTCTGGTGACGACGCTGAATGGAACAATCTCTCTCGCTCATATGGCAAACTTTGCCATAGCTATCGCCCGCGATCTGAATTTCAATATGCCGGGGTTCCTCCACAAATTTTTCCATATACACCCCATCATTCTTAAATGAGGCTGCGGCTTCGGCCTTGGCGGTTGAATAGGCCTTTTCCATTTCGCTTTCTTCCCAAACCACGCGCATGCCTTTACCACCACCACCGGCGGTTGCTTTTAAAATTACAGGATAGCCAATTTCTTTCGCTTGTCCTTTCGCTTCATCAACACTTTCCAGCAACCCCTGCCCGCCCGGTACTACGGGAACGCCCGCTTTAATCATGGTTTCCTTAGCCGTAATTTTATCGCCCATGGCGGTGATCATCTCCGGCCGGGGTCCAATAAACTTAATGCCATGTTCGCAACAAATTTGCGCAAACCTGGCATTCTCGGCCAAAAACCCATAGCCTGGATGTATGGCATCGGCGTTGGTGATTTCCACCGCAGCCATCAGGTGTGGTATATTAAGATAGGAATCGGCGCTTTGCGGGCGACCAAGGCAAACCGCTTCGTCGGCGAACTTTACATGCAAACTGTCTTTGTCGGCTGTAGAATACACAGCAACAGTTTTTATGCCCATTTCCCTGCAGGTGCGGATGATCCGCAAAGCAATTTCACCACGATTTGCAATAAGTATTTTCTTGAACATAGAATAATTAATGTGATACAATGTGGGAAATGTGAAAGCACGGAAATTCTAAAAACATTTCACGACGAGTATTCATTTGTCACATATTCATATTTTCACTTTTCTGCATTTTAACTGGGTTCTACCAGGAACAGGGGTTGATCATATTCCACAGGGCTGGCATCTTCTACCAATACCTTTACCACTTTGCCACTCACTTCACTTTCTATTTCATTAAAAAGTTTCATGGCTTCAATAATACATACCACTTTACCGGTAGTTACATCATCGCCCACTTCAACAAACAAAGGTTTATCGGGCGCGGCGCGGCGATAAAAAGTGCCTATCATCGGGCTTTTGATAGTAAGGAGATGATCTGGTTTGGGTTCAACTGAAGGTTTAGTTTTTTCCTGAACTGCCCCGGCTGCCGGTGCAGCCGTGTGAGATTGTACAGCCGGAGCTGCCGATACAACCTGCGTAATGTGTTCTTCTTTTTGCCTGATGGTAACCTTGAAATCCTTTTCTTCTATGCTAATTTCTCCAATATTCGATTTGTTGATGATTTTTATCAACTCCTGAATTTGCTTAAAATCCATGTGGGTGAGTTTAATTTTGAATCGCCTCTTCCGAAACTGGCGACTAAGATAGGAATTCAGTAATAAATATACCCAAAAATCAGTTTTTTACTCTTTCTACGTATTCGCCGTTTTTAGTATTAATTCTGATCAGTTCTCCTTCCTCTACAAATAAAGGTACCATTACCGTTGCCCCGGTTTCAATGGTAGCGGCTTTTAACGTGCGCGTTGCGGTATCGCCTTTAATGCCCGGCTCGCTATAGGTAACCTGCATAACGATCTTCTCGGGTAGTTCCACACTCATGGGCAGTTCGGTTTCTGTATTCATCAGCACGGAAACTTCCTGGGCGTCTTTTAAAAATTGCGGGGCGTCTATAAGCGACTCTTCCACGGCAATTTGTTCAAAAGTCTCGCTATCCATAAAATTATAACCCGTGTCATCTTTGTATAAAAACTGGTAATTCTTTCTTTCCACCCGCACCGGATAGATGCTATCACCGGAATTCCAGGTTTTCTCGATACTGCGGTTATTGTCTACGCCTTTCAGCTTGGCCCAAACTTTAGCGGCAGCCCGGGCAGTTTTGTTTTCGCCAAATTCAACTACGCTATAAAGGTTCCCATCTAATTTCAGTATCATTCCCCTGCTGATGTCTGCTGTATTTGCCATGTTCTTTTTTTAAGAGGGGGCAAAGATAAGCTGTTTTGGCATTAGTTTGACCATCTCATCGAATCCTGCGATCATTTTTAGCTGCGCTGAATAAGGCGCTTCTATTTAAAGAATTTTCGGGTATTTTTGCCTCATGGAGCACATCATTCCCAACGATATTCTGTCCGAAGAAAAACTTTCGTTCGATCGCTTTCGAGAAGAAGTGCTTAACGACTATCGCCTTGCCTGCGAAAGCCGGGAGGCCAGTTTATTGGGTCGTAAAGAGGTGCTAACGGGCAAGGCCAAATTTGGGATTTTTGGTGATGGAAAAGAAGTGCCCCAAATCGCACTGACAAAATTTTTTCAACCTGGCGACTTTTATGCCGGCTACTACCGCGATCAAACCATCGTCTTTGCCACTGAAACAGCTACTATTGAAGAATTTTTTGCACAGTTATACGCCAACCCCAATGAAAATGATGAGCCCCACAGCGGGGGAAGACAAATGAATGCTCATTTCGCATCTGTATTTATAGACCAGAACGGAGCATTTACCGACCTGGTGAATCACAAAAACATCACCAGCGGTATTGCGCCTACAGCCGGACAAATGCCAAGGGCGCTGGGATTGGCTTTTGCATCGAAAGCATTTCGGGAAATAAAAGAATTGCACCAGTTCACCAGCCTGTCGGATAATGGCAATGAAGTATGTTTTTGTACCATTGGCGATGCCTCCACATCCGAAGGTCATTTTTGGGAAGCGGTAAATGCCGCCTCTGTACTGCAGGTACCACTGGCTATTTTTGTTTGGGATGACGGCTTTGGCATTTCTGTTCCATCGGGCGAGCAAATAGTAAAGGGTTCCATTTCCGATGCATTAAAAGGTTTCCAGAAAAAAAACAATTCCACCGGAATAGATATTTATAAAGTGAAATGCTGGGACTATGCCGGCATGTGCGAAATATTTGAGCAGGGCATCCAAAAGATTCGTGAAACCCACACTCCGGCTATTTTTCATGTAGAAGAAGCTACCCAGCCGCAAGGGCATTCCACATCAGGCAGCCATGAACGTTATAAAACAGATGAACGCCTTGACTGGGAAAGAGAATGGGACTGCATCAAAAAAATGAAGGAGTGGATTATTGCCAATGCCCTGGCGGAAGAAGAAGAACTGAGCGTAATTGAGATCAATGCAAAATCTACGGTAAAAGAAAGCCGGCAAATTGCCTGGAATAAATACACCCAACCCATCCAGGCAATGGTAATAAAGGCTATAGCTTTATTACAGCCCATCGTGGAGGAAGGAAAAGACCGTACTGGAAGAATACAAAATGTACTCAAAAATTTACAATCGAACCGCGAGCCGGATCGAAAGGATGTATTAAAAGCATTAGCAACAGGTGTAAACTTTTGCGATGCTCCCCCTTCTTTATCAGCGTATTATAATGAATTATTGCACGAACAGCGTAGTTTATATCGTACCCACCTGTATGCAGAAGGCGAAAAAAGCATTGAGCGTGTTCAGCCAACGGCTTTGCAATTCGGTGAAAAAACACCCTTAGTTAATGGCTACCAGATATTGAACCGGTATTTTGATGAACTGTTCACACATAATCCAAAAGTACTGGCCTTTGGAGAAGATTTAGGATTAATAGGCGACGTAAACCAGGGATTTGCCGGCTTGCAGCAGAAACATGGAAATAAAAGGATTTTCGATACCGGCATTCGCGAGCTTACCATTATGGGCCAGGGTATTGGATTGGCAATGAGGGGATTACGTCCTATTGCGGAGATCCAGTATGTTGATTATATGCTTTACGGACTGCAACCTTTAAGCGACGATGTTGCCAGTTTGCACTACCGTACAAAAGGACGGCAAAGCTGCCCCATTATTGTACGCACCCGGGGACACAGGCTGGAAGGGATATGGCATAGCGGTTCCCCGATGGGAATGATTATTAATGCGCTTCGCGGTTTTCATATATGCGTACCCCGCAACATGGTGCAGGCGGTGGGTATGTATAACACGTTGCTGGAAGGGAACGATCCGGGGATGATGATAGAATGCCTGAACGCTTACCGGCTTAAGGAAAAATTACCGTCTAACCTGTTACAATACAGGGTAGCACTCGGTGTGCCCGAAGTGATTAAGGAAGGCGATGATATCACCATCGTATCGTATGGAGCAACCCTGCGCATCGCTTACGAAGCATCGCTGATGCTCGATGATATGGGCATCCGTTGCGAAATAGTAGATGTACAAACCCTTTTGCCTTTCGACGTTAATCATACCATCCTCGAATCGCTCAAAAAAACCAACCGCATTATTTTTGCCGACGAAGATGTTCCGGGTGGCGCAGCAGCTTTTATGTTTAATAAGGTAATGGAAGAACAGGGCGGTTACCGTTGGTTAGATGTGGCGCCCAGAACCATTACCGCACAGGCGCACCGCCCCGCATACGGAACCGACGGCGATTATTTCAGCAAGCCGAATATGGAAGATTTTATTAAAGCTGCGAAGGAAATGATGAACGAATAATACTACGGTAAATACGCTGCAACCGGCGTGAACACATTCCTGCATCAATACACCCTAACAGTAATTGAAATTTATATAAGTGAACAAGCTGACTAAAGAAGAAATTCGCTTTACCGAATCGTGGCGCGAACAGCGCGAAGGCTCCAGAATAAAATACTACCTGCTGTATACCGTGAGTTGGGGGTTACTGATCGTTTTCATTTCCTTTTTTTTACTGATGTTCGCAGGCGGCATCAGCATCATACCGATCGCGCAGGATAATGGCAAGATATTGCTGATCATCGTGCTTGGCTTTATACTTGGATTTTTTGCCACGCATATGGTGCGTACGGTAAATGAAAAAAAATATCAGAAAATATTAGATAAGGTAAGAAACACGGACAGCTCAATCTAAAAACCTTTGTTTCAGCGCCGCGGTGGGCAACATGCACTGCTCCCTTTTTCCAAACCATTTGTACCTGTTTTTAGCGATCAACCTGTATACTGCGTCCCTTATAAACCGGGGAATGATAATACCCGCATACCACAAACTCCAGCCGCCGCCCAATCGTTTAAGCACCCTCAATACGGCCGTACTTTTGGTGTATGCTTTATCGCCCTCTACTAATATAAATGAATTAAAATCGGTTTCAGGCAAATGAAATTGCTGTAATAATTCCTGTCCTGCACTCCCCTGGAGTGAACTAAAATAAAACTGGCTTTTGGTATCTTTCCGTATAATAAATTGTACGCTGCCATTGCATAAATTGCATACGCCATCAAATAGAATAACTGGTTTTATTTTTTTATTCACTACGCAAAGATACGAGAGTATACCCCCTTTTGAAATGCGGACATCAGGAACGTTGAGACAGTGTAAAGCATCGCTTACGAAACCAGCAAATTACCGGTAACCCGGCTGAATGGCGTTTCATCGCTTTTACACCCTGGCAACATTGCCGGCGCAATAGGCGTATTCGGTCAAAGCTGCTTATCTTCGCAGTCGCGTTTTTTTAAAACATCGAACCGGTTTATCAAAAGCACGTTCTTCAACAACATGAAAATTCTTCAAACTGCGGAAAGGGTATCTCAGAAAGACCATTCGGATAATTACGTTTACCAGCGTTCACTTCTTGCTTATCTTGAAGCCGCTAAGCTTATTAGCGGAAAGGTATTGGAAATTGGAACCGGCAGCGGTTATGGTGTTGAAATTATCGCTCCCCATTCGGAAGAATTTGTAACTATAGACAAATACCAGGCAGATCTTGCACATATAAACGCTGGCACCCAAAACAACGTTCGGTTTATTCAAATGAATGTGCCGCCATTACACGATATCCCATCCGGCAGTTTTGATTTTGTTATTAGTTTCCAGGTGATAGAACATATAAAAAGAGACGATATCTTTTTGAAGGAAATAAACAGGGTGTTAAAAAGCAAGGGGAAATTGATCCTGACCACACCCAACAAAAAAATGTCGCTTACCCGAAACCCATGGCACATAAGGGAATATACCATTAAGGAACTGGAAAGTTTGCTACTTCAATATTTTCATGGGGTGGAAACGCTGGGTGTTTTCGGAAACGAAAGTATTATGGAATATTATGCGAAGAACCGGCAATCGGTCAATAAAATAACAAGGTTCGATGTGCTGAACCTGCAATACCGGCTCCCGCGCCAGTTGCTTCAGATACCCTACGATATTTTGAACAGGATGAACCGCAAAAAACTGCTGGCCGGCAATACAGCATTGGTAACCGGTATTACCCATGAAGATTATACCATTAGAGCGGCTGAAGATGATTGTTTCGACCTTTTTTTCATTGCCGCGAAACAATAATTGCCTTTTTACAAAAAGGTGACTTGATTGCAGGAACGACTTTTTTAGTTTGGCATGAGTGAAGGCTGAACGGCGTTTACCGTCCATAGTATTTATTTACCGCTTCCACCCGGTTGTTGACGTGCAACTTTTCATATATGTGATATACATGCTTGCGTACGGTTTCCTGTGCAATTCCGAGTTTTGCGGAAATTTCCTTGTACAGCATGCCCTTGGCAAGCAACTCTAAAATTTCATGTTCCCGGTTGGATAGATTGTCTAAAAGACCGGAAGAAACATTTTTTTCCTGGAAGGCTGCTACCACTTTCCTGGCAATCTGGCTGCTCATTGGAGCTCCGCCGTCGGCCAGCTCGCGAATGGACTCTAATAATTTCCCGGGAGCGGTCTTTTTTAAAATGTAACCGTTGGCTCCGGCAGCCAGCGCTTCAAATATTTTTTCATCCTCTTCGTACACCGTACACATCATGAATAGCATGTCGGGATGCCTGGGTTTTAATTCTTTTACACAATCAATACCGCTCATGCCACCGAGGTTAATATCCATGAGCACAACATGAGGTTTGAGTTTGGGGATACCCAGAATAGCACTCTCAGCACTGATAAACGACCCCTTAAACTCATATCCATCGGCCATCATGATGATTTGTTCCAGCGCCTGCCTTATATCATGATTGTCTTCAACAATGCAAACAGAAATAGTATTCATGTTATTATATAAATAAAACGCAAAGCTAAAGTTTAATTAATAAACGGAGGTACCCTAAAAATGGTACTACTTCAGGGGAGACCTGAGCAAAACGGAAGTTCCGTTATGGACCGAAATAATACACGACCCGTTAATATTGGCAAGGCGCTGTTTAATATTACGCAATCCATTGCTGTAGTTGTGCGCAGCCGATGGATCAAATCCAACTCCATTGTCGGATATGGTAATAGAAAAATACTGGTCTACGGTAAATACCACATGAACACTTGTGGCGTGAGCATGTTTAATAACATTGTGCAGCACCTCTTTAACTGAAAGCAGAATATTACGCCGCGTTTCTCCGTTTACACTGATATCAACGATAGCATCTGGCGAAGAAATCGTTAGCTGTATGGGAAAGGGTTCAAAAAATTCACCTATCATCTGGCGCAGGTATGCGATCAGGTTAGGAAGCGTGTCGTTCCTCGAATTAAGTGTCCAGATAATTTCATTCATCTTGTCCATTAATACGCTGGAAGTAAACGAAATTTTCTCCAGTTCTTTTCCCTCCAGGTGAGCGCTTTTAGTTTTAGCAATTTCGCTTAGTAACCGTATGGAAGTTAGTCCTGAACCAATATCATCGTGTATTTCCTGCGATATCCGGTTCCGCTCTTTATCTCTTGCCTCTATGATTGCCCGGTATTTGTCCAGTTCCCTTGTTTTGTTCTCCAACTGCAACTGCTCAACGGCAAGTACCCGGGCGGCGTCCTGACTTCTTTCCCTGTGGAATAAAGCCTGTAAATAGAAAAACATCTGGCACATAATGCCCGCCATGAAAAGCAGCACCGGTATACCTGCCTTCACAAAGTATTCATATCGATAGTTGTTCCACTTATCGAGGTAGAGCGCAAGGCAAACCATAATAATCGCAGCGAATGATCCGGTACACACATACCTCACTTCTTTGGTATTTTTCCAGATGAGTAAATAAACAACGAGGCAACCAGAGTATAAAAGCACCACGAGCCTGATTACATCGAAAGCAACATTGCCCAAATAATTATAGTGATTGGTGTAGGTAATCGGCAGGTTGATGGCTAAAAATACCAGTTGAATAATAATGATGATCCGGAAATGCATGTACACGTGCGGCAGTTTCTCCTTCAATTCCAGGAAGGAACAAATGAATAGTAAAACAAAAATATTACCGCAGAGTTGCAGGAACTGGTACCTGAAGTCATACAGAAAGTAGTAAGTGTCGGAAAATATAAACAGGTTGAATAACCTGAGCAGGAAATAGGTGGCAAAAACAAACAGGGCGCCGGAATAATAAAGATATTCTTTTCTTTTCGTTCTTATAAATGTTGCCACGGTATATACAAGCATACTTAACATGATGCCGAGCAACGCAATCGTGGAAACAAGGTATAACCTGCTGTGCTGAAGAAAATGGCTGAACGCGAAGGTTGTTATTTCATGGGGTAACAATATAACCGGATCAAACTGCAGCCAGTTGTAAAAATTAATATCCGCGTGGATATAATAAGCTTTACGTTGTCCTTTTTGAACGATGAAATAAGCGAAAGGAATATTGCTGAAAAGGGCCGGAGAATAGGCATAAAACTGGCTGTTTAATACCTTCAGCTTTTTAGCGCTGCTGTCGTACTCGTATATTTTATAGCGTTGGGCGCGGCCGGTATACAGCCAAAATGTATCCTGCAGGCTGCTATTGGTAACCTTCAATTGCATATAATAATCTGCATCAAGGCGGGTCCAGTTAAATGGGGAATTTTGCCCGGGATGAGAAAAATCAGTACGGGGCAGATCGTCGATATTGGTACTTTTGAAATAATCTGCAAAGTAACCCATTCTATTCAGCACGGTGTCGTATTGCTTTATCTTTCCAAGATCAATAAATTCTTCTGCTTGCGCCGCCGCAAACTGACAGCACAAAAGACAAGAAAATATGATCAGCAACTTTTTTTTCAAAAGCAAGGTTAATTTTAAACAAACTTAGCCATCCTGCTATTCAAATAAAAGATTTATCTCATTTATTTAGTACCGGGCAACCATCATGTAGTCAACACTTGCACCTTTTCGTAAAAAAGCATGGTAGCATCATAACACCGTTGTTGAATGGAAGTTCAGAAGTTTTAGAGAGGAACATACAGTACATATTTCTCAACGAAAAATGCTTCACTAAAAAGCTGCGTAATGTCCCAGGTATGAGGTTTCAACCTGCTATCCTCAATTTCCTGGCTGAGATTACCACCCTTGAGGCATATCAGTCCGTTCTTAAATGTGCTCATTTTCTTTTCATTTCGCAACAGGGGTTTACTCCACTGCCAAAGGTCCTTCAATGGAGCTACCGCCCGGCTCAGGGCAAAATCAAACTTCCTGTTGCGAATATCTTCAGCACGGGTATGCTGGGTAGTTACATTTTTTAACTGCAACCGAAGCACTACTTCATTCACTACTTTTAATTTTTTACCTATTGAATCTACCAGGTGAAATTGCACCTCCGGAAAAACAATAGCCAATGGTATTCCCGGGAAACCTCCCCCGGTACCTATATCTATGATGTCAAGTCCGTCGGTAAATTCAAAAATGGCGGCAATGGCAAGTGAATGCAGTACATGCTTTTCGTACAGTGCGCCAATATCTTTCCGGGAAATAACATTTATCTTTTCATTCCACTCCCGGTACACTTCGTCAAGCACAAGGAACTGTTGTATTTGTTTGCCGGAAAAATCGGTGAAATACCGGGTGATTACTTCCAGTTTACCTTCGGCTTTTTCCATAAGGCGGATATGAATATGATGTAATAAAAAAACATAAAAATATCAAAAGCCCAAAACCATTTCCCGAGGTCCTTTTCATCTAATTTATCCATGGCTTTGTTCCAGATAATCCCTTGTATAATAAATCGTATCAAAAACACGCCTATCGCCAGTTCCCATCTAAACAACAGGATGGATGCGATAAATGCCGGGTAATATAAAAAATGGGTAAGCGCGTATAGTCCGAGTAAAAACCTGTGTTTTGTTTTATATAGCCTGGCTGTGGTAAAATGCCGCTGCTTTTGCTTCCACCATTCGTTCCACTTTTTTTTAGGTTCCGAAAGCGTGAAAGCATCTTTATCGATCATCACTTTCGTATTGCGGCGATTGGCCGATGCGTTAATGAACAAATCGTCGTCACCTCCGGGCAAATGATTGTGGGCCGAAAAACCCTTATTGCGAAAAAAAATCTCTTTTTTATAAGCCAGGTTTCTACCTGTACCCATATAAGGCTGCCCTGCCAGGGCATAGGATAGGTATTGCAATCCTGTATGAAACGTCTCGAACCGGATAATTTTATTCAGCAATCCCTTCCTTCTGTAATAGGCGCCATAACCCAATACAATCTCGGCTCCGTCAGCAAACCCCGATACCATTTTCTGCATCCAGAATTCACTGGTTGGAACGCAGTCGGCGTCGGTTAATAAAACCACATCGTATTTTGCCGTTTTAATACCCATCGACAGTGGGAATTTTTTGCCAAGAATGAACTTGGCTTCCTGCTTTAGTTCAATAACACGCAACTGCGAAAAATCTTTCTGCAAAGCTTCCAGCAGGTATTTTGATTCGTCGAGTGAATTATCGTTCACTAATATGAGTTCATGTTCGCCGGTAAATTCCTGCACCAGCAAACCAGGAAGATTTTTAGCTAAATTTGCGGCTTCATCGCGGGCGCACACAACAATAGAGGCGGGTTGATGATGGTATAATACTGATGAACCGGTTCGGTGAAAGGCGAGTCTTCTGAAAAAATAAAGGTAATAGATGACCTGGACAAAAGTAACGAAGCAAAATACCCCAAAAACTACCAGTAACCAGTCAATTTTTTCAATCATGGCGGCGAAGGTAAGAAATTGAAGGATTTGTTATTGTGGATTTATTGTAATGTGAAAAGAAAATATGTTGAAAAATTATGGCTGAGTTAAAGTTTGAATTAAGGCAGAAAGATGTTCTGTCGGGCGCCCGTACAGGGAACATTACCACCGACCATGGGGTAATACCTACACCCATATTTATGCCTGTAGGTACCGGGGGCAGCGTAAAGGCCCTCACCCAGGCACAGCTCAGTGAAGAGGTAAAAGCAAAGATCATCCTGGGGAATACCTATCATCTGTACCTGCGCCCGGGTATTGAAATACTGGAAACCGCGGGTGGCTTACATCAATTGATGAACTGGCAGCACCCGCTCCTGACCGATAGCGGCGGTTACCAGGTGTTTTCGTTATCCGGCACGCGGAAAATAAAAGAGGAAGGCGTTATATTTCAAAGCCATATTGACGGGAGCAGACATTTATTTACCCCGGAAAAAGTAATGGACATACAGCGAAGCATAGGCGCCGATATTATAATGGCTTTTGATGAGTGCCCACCCTATCCCAGCGAATATACTTATGCACAGCAATCCATGCATCTTACCCACCGGTGGCTCAGCAGGAGCTTTCAGCGCATTAAGGAAACCCCTGATCAATACGGACACACGCAAAACCTGTTCCCGATAGTGCAGGGCGGAACCTATACCGATCTTCGCAAAGCGTCTTGCGAATACGTTAGTTCTAAAAACGCAACAGGTAATGCCATCGGCGGATTGAGTGTTGGCGAGCCCGAAAACATGATGTATGAACTGTGCGGATTGTGCTGCGAAAACCTGCCGGCAGAAAAACCACGTTACCTGATGGGCGTGGGTACGCCATGGAATATATTAGAATGTATTTCACTCGG
>CAYMKT010000094.1:12954-15474 GCA_964391065.1 uncultured Terrimonas sp.
GAATCAACGAAACCGCTTTGCAACAAAGTATCTATAAAATTCATCACCATTTGCAGCGGACGGGTTGGCGTCCGGTCCATCGGGAAGCGGAATGTTACCGTCGAATCTTTTGATTTCCCCTTAATGCGAACACTCCAGGAAGAGTCGGCCGGACATTGCGGAAAAACCACAATGGCGGGGAATTTTTCCCTGTTGGCTGAATCCAGAAAAATATTGCTGCCCCAGGTCAATTGCGCTTCATTGTCATTGCCTCTTTCACCCGAGCCATGTAAAAATACAATAAGGGGGTATTTTTTTTCACTGGAAAAATGAATGGGAGAAAGTATCCTGCAACGAAGCGTATCATCGCCTTGTAAAAAAAGCTGGCGTTCAAACAAATCGGGTTCTTTTACCTGGGCTTTTAGAACCGATGGAGTGGTGAGTAACGTTAGAAAAAAAGGTAAAAAGCTGAAACTATTGTGAATATTTTTCATGACAGAAAGATACAAAGTTCTTATAAGAGTTTTAGTTTACTTTTGGCCCATACTGGCTTTTAACGTTTACTTAGCCGAATACATGAAAAAAATAGACTGGTACATATTCAAAAATTTCATTTCCACTTTCATTTACTGTATCCTGTTGTTTACGGCTATTTCTGTAGTGGTGGATATCAGCGAAAAAACCGACGATTTTGCCAAAGCAGATCTTACTGCCGGCTTTGTAATGACCCACTACTATGCAGGATTTGTACCCTTCATTGTTTCTTTTCTTTTCCCGCTTTTTACGTTCATAGCCGTTATTTTTTTTACCGCCCGCCTGGCTAACCGTTCCGAAATTATTGCCATACTGGCCAGTGGCACCAGTTTTAACCGCTTGCTAAAGCCTTACTTCCTCGGAGGTTTTTTGCTCGCCCTTATACTATGGATTGGCAATCGTAAACTGGTTCCCAAAGCCAACGAAATACGCACAGCATTCGAATTGCAATACATCAAATCACCCGGGCAATATAACAACAGTAATAATATTTACATGCGTATTGATTCGGTTTCGTATTGCGGTATCCGTTATTATGACACTACGGCAAAAAACGGCACTGGTTTTTTTATGGATAAGCTAAAGGGCACTGAAGTGGTATATAATATGAGGGCCAATAACATTTCATGGGATGCCGATAAAAAGCAATGGAAATTAATGGGTGTGATAGAACGAAAGATCAATGGCCTGAAAGAAGAGGTGGTACAGGACACTGTGCGCAGGGTGGATTTTAATTTTACCCCGGATGATTTAAAGCGGGACGAGTATGTAAAAAGCCGCCTTACCACCAAAGAACTCCGCCGGATGGTAAGGATGGAAAAATTACGGGGATCCGAAGGCACCAACGAACTCGAAGTGGAACTGTACCGCAGAGATGCCACCCCCGTTACCGTTATTATACTTACGCTGATAGGAGCCATACTGGCATCCCGGAAAATACGGGGCGGCAGCGGCATTCACCTTGCCGCGGGATTTGCTATAGCCGCTTTATTTATTCTGCTCGATCGCTTCTCTACCATTTTCAGCGTTAAGGGAAGTCTCCCTCCTGTCATTGCAGCCTGGTTACCCAACGTACTTTTTAGTATACTCACTTACTACCTGTACCGGAAAGCCCCCAAGTAATAATAATCCTGCTTTTGTTTTAGATAAAAAAGGGGGATAAAAAAATTGCATGCCTTCAATTTCCACCCTCAATATTAAAAGCACATAAAATCAATTAATTTATTGCAAGCCCACATTTTTTAAGGCATATAGCTTCGTTTTAGCTAACTTTAGCGCCATGCAGCGCTGCTATCAGGCAATCCATAAAATATTAAAACACTTATAATGTATGGCAACCATTAAAGAAAGGTTTAACATTAAAGCGGAAGAATTATCGGCGGAAATCAAGGGTATTATTAAAAAGCATGGCAGTAAGAAAATTGGAGAAGTAAAACTTTCACAAATATACCAGGGCATGCGTGGGATTACCGGGTTGGTGAGCGAAACCTCTTTGCTGGATGAAAAGGAGGGTATCCGGTTCCGGGGCTTTTCAATTCCGGAGTTGCAGCAAAAACTTCCCAAAGCCCCCCAGGGTAACGAACCTTTGCCCGAAGGATTGTTTTACCTGATGCTGATGGGCGATCTTCCCACCGAAAGCGATGTAAATGATGTAACCAACGCCTGGCAACGCCGTTCGCATGTACCCAACCATGTCTTTAACGCTATCGAAGCATTGCCCAAGTCTTCCCATCCTATGACCCAGTTTGTGGTAGGTATTATGGCGCTTCAAACGGAAAGTGTTTTCATGCGCAAATACGCTGAGGGTATGAACAAAAAAGATTACTGGGACGCTACCTATGACGATTGTATGACCCTGATTGCACGTTTACCGAGGATTGCCGCATATATCTACCGTCGTAAATATAAGGATGAAAAACATATTCAGCCGGATGGCTTACTGGATTGGTCTGGCAACTTCGCTCATATGCTTGGCTTTGAAGACGCAAGTTTTAAAGAACTGATGCG
>CAYMKT010000095.1:0-3564 GCA_964391065.1 uncultured Terrimonas sp.
TCATCCATTAACGCTTCGCAATGACGGTTCTTTTCACAACGTCATTGCGAGGAGCTGACTGGCCTTGCGTAAAGGGCGACGACGCAATCCCCCTGACCGGAGACTAATTTAATTGCTTTATTTTACGATGATTATTGAAAACCTGATATTCTGATACACTGCTGATTTGGTGTTATACCACGGTGTACGGCATCAGCATAAAAAAGGTACTGTTTGTCTCCCTTTTATTATCTTCGGTTCCGTTTTCTCCATTAACATCGCTCAACTTTTACGGGTATTTCCCTTTTATTTGGGATATAAAATAATACCCTACAGTACAGGTAGGTTCGTTAAAAGAAAATACTAATCTTTGAGATACTAAAAAATTCCGCCTTCTTTGCGGAAATGCTTCAAGTAAACTTTATTGTATTATTCATGTATCAAAATTTTTTGCCAGTGAAATCCTTTGTAACAATCGCTGCCCTTGCCCTGGTGCTTTTTTCCTGTAAGGATGATAAAGGCCCCGCAACGGCTACAGGCCCAGTAGACCCTAAAGTGGAAAAATTAAAATTGCAGCCCGGTTTTCATGCCGAACGGTTGTTTGGTCCTTCCGAAAATAATGAAGGTTCCTGGGTTTCGATGACCTTCGACGATAAGGGACGTATTATCGCGTCCGATCAGTATGGGGCATTATACCGCCTGAAAGTGCCGGCTATCGGCGACACCGGCAAAACCACCATCGAAAAACTAGTGATCACAACAGATACCACCTTGGCGTCTGATACAACGAAGAAAGTGAGCATCGGGTTTGCTCATGGGTTGTTATATGCATTTAATAGTCTTTATGTAATGGTGAACAACCGGAATGAAAAAGCCATGCTCAGGAAAAGTGGCTTATACCGGTTGCAGGATACCGATGGCGACGACCAGTTTGATAAGATTACCTTGCTTAAGTCGCTGGAAGGAGATGGCGAGCACGGCCCGCATAGCGTAATACTGTCACCCGATAAAAAATCATTGTATGTGATTTGCGGTAATCATACCGATATACCCACTTTAGACGCTTACCGTTTGCCTTCTAACTGGAAAGAAGACAATCTTTTTCCGTTGATAACCGATCCTAACGGGCATGCGGTTGATCGTAAAGCGCCCGGTGGCTGGATTGCGAAAGTTGATCCCGAAACCAATCGGTGGGAACAGATTAGTTCGGGTTACCGTAACTCTTTTGATATTGCTTTTAACGCCGCAGGAGATTTATTTACCTATGATTCGGACATGGAGTGGGATTTTGGTACACCCTGGTATCGCCCCACACGCATTTGCCACGTAACCAGTGGTAGCGAATTTGGCTGGCGTACGGGTAACAGCAAATGGTCGCCGGCTTACCCGGACAATTTGCCACCGGTATTCAACATAGGTCAAGGCTCACCTACTAACCTCATGTATGGTGGGAATGCCCGTTTTCCCGAAAAATATAAAAACACTTTGTTTGCATTCGATTGGAGCTTCGGCATTATCTATGCCATTCACCTCGAGCCCAGCGGCGCTTCTTATAAAGCAACGGGTGAAGAGTTTCTTTCCGGATCGCCATTGCCTCTAACCGACGGGGCAATAGGACCCGATGGCGCCATGTATTTTTTAACCGGCGGGCGAAGACTGGAATCTGATTTTTACCGGGTATATTATAAAGACAACAAAGAACCTGCAACAGACGAAACAGCCGCTAAAGTAGAAGAAACTCCTGAAAGTAAGTTGCGTAAGGAGTTGGAGGCCTTCCATGGCGGGCCAAACCCGGCGGCCATTGAATTTGCCTGGCCTCATTTAAAACACAGCGACCGTTTTGTGCGGTACGCCGCACGCATTGCCGTTGAACATCAACCGGTGGCGCAATGGCAGCAAAAGGCTTTGGATGAAAAGGATCCGGTAATTGCCACTAATGCCCTTATTGCATTAGCCAGGCAGGGCGGTGCTGGTTTGGGTGGACAGGTAATACACGCGTTAACGGCTATTGATTATTCCGGACTGTCCGAATCGCAGCAATTGGATATTGTGCGCGCTTTTGAATTGGTTTTGGCGCGCATGGGTAAACCTGATGCAGCAACAAAGGAAAAAGCAATCGCCTATCTTGATCCGAAATACCCTGCAAAAACAAACGAACTGAACAGGGAACTGAGCAAAGTGCTTGTTTACCTGCAGGCGCCAAGCGCGGTTGAAAAAACGATGACATTGTTAGCGACAGCGAAGGATGAGGATACACAAAAAACGTTTACTTCTTCTTCCGACCTTATTATGCGTAACCCACAGTATGGAATGGATATAGCCAACATGCTGTCGAAAGTACCACCTCAGCAACAAACCTATTACGCCAACGTATTAAGCGAAGCTAAAACAGGGTGGACACCTGAGTTAAGGGAACAGTATTTCAAGTGGTTTTATACCGCATTCAGTTATAAAGGAGGGCACAGTTTCAGGGGCTTTATTAATAAGTCAAGAACCAACGCGCTTAAAAATGTGCCTAAGGCAGCGTTCGCGCATTTTAATACCATTTCGGGTGATTCCATCGCCAACCGCAGCGGAAATGAAATGGCGGATGCAGCGATTCAGCCAAAAGGTCCGGGCAAAAGATGGACGATGGAGAATGCGCTTCCTGTAATTGACAGCGGATTAACCAACCGGAATTTCGAACAGGGCAAGGCCATGTTTGCAGCGTCTATGTGTATTTCCTGCCATACTATGAAAGGAGAAGGTGGCGTATCAGGCCCAGACCTAACGCAGGTGGGTACCCGCTTTTCTGCGAAAGATATGCTTGAAGCAATCATTGAACCCAGTAAAACCATCTCTGATCAGTATGGGTCTACCATATTTTATTTGAAAGATGGAGGATCGGTACTGGGCCGCTTAATAAAAGAGGAAGGCGCTAACTATGTTATTTCGCAAAATCCGTTTGCGCCGCAGATCGTTAGAGAAATTCCCAAAGCAGATGTGGCGCGCACACGGGTATCCGATGTATCGCCGATGTTGCCTGGTATGATCAACCGGTTAAATAATGAAGAACTGAAGGACCTTATTGCTTACCTGATGGCTGGTGGTAATCAGGATGCCGGGGTATATACCGGTAAAAAATAAGGTTAAGTAAGATGGTAAAGGAGAGAAGAAAATAAGGGTGCATTTCGAATTTTTGCAGGTGGATGGCGACACTCGTCCGCTACCGGTTGGTGTTGAACCGACGGGAAAATTAGGCAGGCAGCGAAAATTCGAAATGCACCCATCGTCCAATACGTTACAAACCTTCTGCGGCATAGTGTTGACGGAAAACCTGTTTTTTAGGTTCGCTATTGCTCATTTCTATTAATAGTGAGTGCTTTGATAAGCGCATAGCATACCTGCCTTGTACTACTCCTTACTTAGAGCGGATATGGCAGCCCTTTCAAAACAATCCTGTTAAAAAAATGTTATGGTCCGGGGATTATTAAACGGAAATCCACATTTGGGATTGATCTATTATAATTGCCGAACATTTTTGATGGGGCGTCGTGTTATTTAAAGAAATGAACTTACATTTATCCCTTAAAAAAAATTTACTTA
>CAYMKT010000095.1:3664-15088 GCA_964391065.1 uncultured Terrimonas sp.
GTCGTGTTATTTAAAGAAATGAACTTACATTTATCCCTTAAAAAAAATTTACTTAACGATTCCCAATGAAGCAATTTCCAGCCCTCCTGTTACTCGGTGTCACCATCCTTTTTTTCTCGGCATGTAACAAACGCAGTAGTAAGCCACGAATACTTGTATTTACAAAAACCGCCGGATACCATCATCAATCCATACCCCTCGGCGTTGCCGCCATTCAAAAACTGGGTTTGGAGAATGACTTTGATGTAGATACTACTTCCAGCGCCGATATGTTCCAGGAAAATATACTGGGCAATTATTCAGCGCTTGTTTTCCTGAATACAACAGGTCCGTTGCTCGATACCCGTCAACGGATTTCATTGGAAAGATACATACAGGCAGGAGGCGGTTATGTGGGAATACATGCAGCTACCGATGCCGAATACGACTGGGGTTGGTACAACAGGTTAGTGGGCGCCTATTTTGAGAGCCATCCGCAGCAACAGGAAGCTAAGCTTTTGGTGGTGGATAAAAATCACGCATCAACCAAACACCTTCCGGATGTTTGGACAAGAAAGGATGAGTGGTACAATTTTAGAAAATTAAATAAGGACCTTACCGTACTGATAAAAATTGATGAAAAAAGCTACGAAGGCGGAACCAATGGCGACAACCACCCGATGGCCTGGTATCATGAGTATGATGGCGGACGAGCTTTTTATACCGAACTGGGACATACAGATGAATCGTACAGCGATCCAATGTACCTGCAACATATTTTGGGTGGCATTCAATATGCTATAGGCGGAAATGAAAAATTGGATTATAGCGGTGTAGTATCGCAGTACCCGCCAGATGAAGACCGGTTTACCAAAACGCCTTTAATTGACGGGGAGTTTTTTGAGCCTACCGAGATGACCATTCTTCCCAATTTTGACATACTGATTACGCAGCGCAGGGGTGAGATCATGTTGTATAAAAATGAAACTAAAAAATTAAAACAGGTTGGGTTTTTAAAGGCCTATACCAAAACCAGCACAGCCGGGGCGAATGCCGAAGAGGGGGTTTTGGGTATAAGCAAGGACCCTGATTTTGCTAAAAACCATTGGGTATATATTTTTTACAGTCCTGTTGATACTTCGGTAAACCGATTATCCCGTTTTAAGTTTGAAAATGATACGCTTGATGTGAACACCGAGCAGGTCATACTTCAGTTTTATTCTCAACGGGAGATATGCTGTCATACCGGGGGCTCCATTGCCTTCGGGCCGGATGGCTTATTATATGTATCTACCGGCGATAATTCAACTCCTTTTAACGAGCCTAATCAACGCTATACTAACCAGGGGTACGGCCCGCTGGACGACCGCCCCGGCCACCTTCAGTATGATGCCCGAAGGAGTTCCAGTAACACCAATGACCTCCGGGGAAAAATACTAAGGATAAGAGTGAAGGACGACGGCAGCTACGAAGTGCCCGATGGAAACCTGTTTGCAAAAGGAACGGAAAAAACAAGACCCGAAATATACGTCATGGGTAACCGCAATCCTTACCGGATTGCTGTTGATCAGAAAAACAGTTTTCTCTATTGGGGGGAAGTAGGTCCTGATGCCGGCGCCGATAGTTTTGGGGTAAGGGGTTCGCGCGGATACGATGAACTGAACCAGGCACGCAAGGCCGGCTACTTTGGATGGCCCTTGTTTGTAGGAAAGAATTTCGCCTATAACCGTTATGATTATGCGACGGGAACAAGTGGGGAAGCATTCGATCCTCAGAAGCCTTTGAATGAATCGCGTAACAATACCGGCTTAAAAGAGTTGCCCGCGGTGGCGCCGCCCTTTATCTGGTATCCATATGCCGCATCCTCCGATTTTCCGCAGGTAGGAACGGGAGGCCGTAACGCAATGGCAGGACCGGTGTACTATACCGATATGTGGCCGGCGAAAACGCGTTTGCCCGATTATTATAATGGTAAGCTGTTTATTTACGACTGGATACGGGGATGGATAAAGGTGGTAACCATGTTACCCAACGGCGACTTCGACAAGATGGAACCTTTTATGGAACATACTAAATTCCACAATGCCATTGACATGGAAATTGGCCCGGACGGGAAGTTGTACGTTTTGGAATACGGAACGGGCTGGTTTGCAAAAAATGAAGACGCCGGCTTAAGCCGTATTGATTATAATGGTGGAAACCGGGCGCCGCAGGTAACCGGCATAAGTGCAGATAAAACCTCCGGGGCATTGCCTTTAACGGTTAAAGTATCGGTTGATGCTACGGATCCGGAAAACAACAGCATGACCTATACCTGGACTACCGGTACAGGGCAAACGAAGGAAACGAAAGAACCTGGAGCGGAATTCACATTCGACAAAGCAGGCGACTATGCGGTATCGGTGGAAGTAAAAGATGCCGCAGGGGCTGTTTCAAAAAGTGGTACGGTAAATATTTATGCGGGAAACACGGCCCCCGAAGTAAATGTGCAACTAACAGGAAATCAATCTTTTTATTTTCCGGGCAAGCCTGTGCAGTACACGGTAGCCGTTAATGATAATGAAGAAAAAGATGCCGTTGATGAGGCTAATCTTTATGTGAGCGCGGATTACCTGGAGGGCGCCGACAAGGCAGCGCTGCCGCAGGGGCACCAGGCAGCCGTGGCAGCGGTAAGCGGACAAAGCATTATGCTGTCGCTGGATTGTAAATCCTGTCATAAAACAAACGAAAAATCAATTGGCCCGTCTTTCACCGACGTGGCAAAAAAATATTTAAAAAACACCGACGCGCTATCCTATCTGAGCGGTAAAATAATAAAAGGCGGCAGTGGTGTGTGGGGCGACGTGGCCATGGCTGCTCATCCCGACCTCAAACAAGACGACGCAAACCAAATTGTGCACTGGATACTTTCTTTGGGCAATTCATCAGCAATGAAAAAATCGTTACCGCAAACTGGTTCAATCCCTGTTAAAACAGTCAGGGAAAATGAAGCGCTTTATATATCTGCAACCTACACCGACAAGGGCGGAGCATCCATAAAACCGCTTTCGGGAAATGCGGCCGCTGTTTTGCGTAGCAGCAAGCTAACATTCGGTGGCGTGAAAAACACGAAAAACTTTGGTACTGCCGACGTGGATGGAATGAAAGCGATGGTTGTTCCCGACGATAAGGCGGGTTGGTTCAGCATTGATAGCATTGATTTGCAGGGTGTAAATGGAGCCGAATTGCTCGTGGGATGGAAGGATGATGACGATGCCCCTAAAAACGGGTATATTTTTGAATTAAGGTTGGACACGCCTGATGGTTTGCAATTGGGTGAGGCAACTCTAAACGCGCCTGCTCCAGGCTATAAACAAAAAATAGCGAAGCTCAAGTTTGGTTTTGATGCAGTAAGCGAGGGCAAAAAAAGAAGCCTTTATATTTTAAGCCGGCCAAAAGATAAAGAAGACGATAGCAGGATAGGAGTGGGGATGATTGAATTGTTTTCGAAGTAATGGGGAAATTTAAATGGTAACGGGAAGACGGATAAATCATTTATCCGGTACTTCCCGTTCTTTTTTTTGCATACCGGTAATTAACGAACAATACGCCGGCAAGTATCATCAACCCAAAAAATTCCCTGGCGTCTTCTATCCAGGGCGTCGCGGCTTTCATTGTACCCGCTATATTTTCTGCATGGTGTTCTGTTATCCAGCTTAATGCCCCGTCCTTTTCAAAAAATTTGTACAAAGCATATACCAGATATGCCCCTATTCCAACCAAACAGGCCACAGGATAATATTTGCCCCTGGAAGCCAGCCAGCACAAGGCAGCGCCATAAAGGTATATGGGCATCCAAAGCCATGGATCGGGATCGTTGTATTGCAATGCCGCCGAAATGACAAACAGTATGCAAAAAGTAAGATTGAATACTTTCATGGCTCGTGGTTTTCAGAAGGTATTTTGTTATTTCCATTGCCTATCCGGGTGCTCTGAAAAAGGACGGACTTAAAAATTATATCCCATTGTAAAAAATGTTTTACTGCCATAAGGAGAACGTGCATCCTGGATAACATCGTACTGAAGCATCAGCAGCAAAGCGCCATTGGGCCCGGTGGGAATAGCAGCTCCTGCGCCTAACAAAAAGGAAGGTATGAAACGGCCTTCCTGCTTTTGCGATGGGATGCTGTTGTCGGAGTACTTTATTGACCCCCAACTGTAGTTCAATTCAGGTTGGGCCTGCAGCAAGAGGAACGAAATGGGGTATACCCTGCCGAATACGCTTAGCCCTGCATAACCATACTCTTCTTTCCCAATCTCGGCGCCATAATAATCATAATATTTATAGCTGCTGTAGTTAAAATTTACACCCGTCCCGGCAGCAAAAAAACGACTGAACCTATAGCCCACCTGGGGAGATATATTTACAAAAGTGCCTGAACCAAAGCTTACTCCAAAATTGCCGCCAAAAAACAATCTCGATTTGTCGAATCCTTCCTTTGGCGGTTCCTCTTCCTCGAACTGCTGAGCAAGGGCATTTTGAAAAAAAACAAAGCTTAAAAGCATTGCCATGAACACTATTTTTTTCATTAGTACAATTTTATCAATGTTTACAATGTTAGGATCCGGTGTTCACCAGTGCCGCTCCGGGAGCTACCGAACTGTACTTTACCGATTCCCGGTAATATATACAAAACGTTCGGGTATTTTTGCGCAGGCAGCGAATGCATTGAACATTCTACCCGGTACAAATGCTCAATTGAAAAATATCTGGGGTTGAAGTTAAGAACTAAATCCGAAAAGTGAACGTTGGGTCCGCACCCCGCACCGCTGCCGTTGCTTACCTATAGCAGTCAATCCCCCGTCAAAAAAATATTTGAATACCTTTTTCAAATGTTGGAATAGCTGTTCCCATATGCTCTGCATTTTTATAGGTCTCCGAACGAACGTTCACTCCTTTTGCTTTCATGATTTTGGAAAGATCCGTAAACCTGTTTGATTCATCTCCCCCCATTTCCAGTTCGCCTATTGTCATATACAAACTGATGTTATTTGAGGCTTGTTTATCGCTTGTTTCACCCTTCATTTTTTTGATCAGATAATTATCATAGTAATAAATGGAAGGGCTCGCTGCCACAAAATTTTTGAAAGCCGGTGGTCCTGTCATTTGCCGGGATAAGGCATATAAAACAAAATATCCTCCCAGTGAATGCCCCATTATGGTTCGACTGGTGGTATCGGTTCTATAATTCAAATCCATATATTTTATAAGTTTTGATGTAATGAAATCATAGAATTGATCGCCTTGGCCACTGATCGTGAAACGATCTTCAGGAAATGCTACCGGAAATGTGTAATCCCGGTTACGTAATGAGTCCATGATGTAAGCATTTTCATAACCGACACCGACAATTATGGGGTCAGTCGAAATCTTCTTCTTTTTAACAAGGGGGTCAACTGAATTGGCAACCGGGTCAAAATAGGCATTGCCGTCGAGAAGGTATATCACCGGGTAAATTTGCTTTTTATTTTTTGAGTAGTTTTCTGGAAGCCGCACAAAAAAACGAAATGGTTCTGTTGAAAAACCTGACTTCAGGCTAAATGCCGGAAGTGTTTCTGCATCGTCTATATCGTCTGGTGCGTTCTTATCGGTCAATGCGGTAACATATAAGCAGTAGTGGTGAGGCGGTCTTGTCCATTGACCTAAGCTGCTTTTTCTAAAAAAACTTTTTGATGAACCGCCAAGCTTCACTTCATACAATATCTGTTTGGCGTCTTTTTTGTTTTCAGGAATAAATTCAACTGCTGCCAGCACATGCCCTTTAACGAGGATATTTTCGCCCGACAAATCAAATTTTAACCAACCTTCTTTAATGGGATGCCGTTGTACGATATTTTTTTCGATTATTCTTTCACGTGGAGCGTTCTCATCTGTATCATATCTGTAAAAGTTAATCCTGAAATTTGCGCTGTCAGGTCTTGATGAATTAATATAAAGATGAAGTGAGGTTATTTGAGCAGCAGCCTTTCCCGGATTGATCACTTGCCCAATTTCAAAACTATCGTCCTTTTTGAATATACCATCTGTAAAATGAATTACCCCTCTTCTTTTAATTCCATATTCCTTTTCAGCAGGTTTTTTTCCAACAATTACAACTTCTCTAAGTGGAATGGCTTTTTCTTTCAGTCGTATGGTTAGTTCTTCATCTGAACCCAATACTTTAATCAGCAGCTTTACATCATGGTATCCTACTATTGAAAAAGTTAAACTATCATTTTGAAATTCGGCCGGAATGTTAATAGCGAAGGAGCCATCTTCTTTTGAAACCGTTCCGATGTTTTTCTTCCTGATACCAATATTCACATAAGCCAACGGGCTTTGATTGGTGTCTGTTACCTTACCGGTAATTTGCGTTTGAGCATAACTATAGTTGTAAGCGCCCGGGAAAAGTGTGGTAAGTATCCAAACAGGGAAAAGTTTTGAAATAGTCATGAGTTTCGGTTTCCCTGAGAATGAATTATTGGTTCAAATAGTTTTACGTCCTTCATTTTTCTCATCTCAACTTTTGGGGTTTGCTGTTGTCCGCATTGCTTTTCAGCAACTGTAAAGTAAGTTTCTCTTTAATTATAGATTGTTAAAATTTGCCGGCATGTTGCAAATGGTTTGCATAGCGAAAATTTTGTACATTTCCGGTCTTAGTATCTTTTCAAATCCCGGAGCGTTTTGCATCGGATCCTAAATAGCATGGAATGAAAGAAAGTTATTTACCCGTTTTACTGTTGGCTTTTGGATTACTATGGGACAAGCAGCCAGTTGTTGCGCAAGAAGTTAAAATAAGCGCCCTTCCACTTTACAATAAAGAACAGTTGCGTGTTAAAACAGATTGGCTGATAGCCAATATTGAACAGCAATCTGCGGTATACAGAACACCCGAGGGGTATATAGCACTGAGTAACGGCTTGATCACCAGAACGTTTACTGTTGCTCCAAATGTGGCTACTATTGGCTTAGATAACCTGGTTACCAATGAAGCGCTTGTCCGCGCGGCGTCACCGGAAGCTGTGCTTTGGGTGAACGGGCATGAAGTAAAGGTGGGCGGGCTAACCGGTCAGCCCATCGGTAACTATCTCTTACCGGAATGGATACCCGAAATGAAAGCCGATCCCTACAGTTTGCAACTGGCATCTTACACTACATCTCCCATTAAGGAACGTTTTGAATGGAACCGCCGTACTGCCTGGTCGCCCCAGTATTTGCCCTGGCCCCCCAAAGGGATGGAGTTAACCTTTATTTACAAAGCCAATGAATCAGTAATACATCATTTTCAAAATCTGTATGCAGCAGACGAACAACGGAAAGTATTATTAAAAGATGATTTTATCAGTCTTTCTCCCAAATGGAAAATCGTAACGGAAAATGCCGGGGCTAACGCTTTTAACAATGAAGGCAAGGCCGGCGAAATACAGGCGCCCGCCAACGCCGTGGTATTTGGTGAGCAGCCCGTACCTGCCGGCGCCAGCGTCATTATTTGCAAACTGAATTCGGGCACTGATCAAAGCACCGGTTATTGTTCCGGTATCGGATTGCAATTTGCGGGAAATCGAACCGGCAAATTCTACCTGTCGCCAAAAAACAAAAGGTTCGGCATTTTTCACGACGGTAAAAATTACAGCTTTGAAGGGTTTGATCCGGCAAAATCTTACTACCTGCGCATACTGCTGGCTGAGGGTAAAATGGTATACGGCATATCGCTTGATGGAAAGGTATATACAACACTCACTGAATTGCCTTTTACCGGATCGCCAACGCATGTGCGTGTGGGTAAAACCGATTCACAGGGTAATGGCTTGCTGCGAAGTGGAGGCGGCGATATTGGTCGCAGTAAAATAGAACAGGTATTGTTATTAGGAGAATCGATGCAATCGAAAAATGACTTTGATTTTCTACCCGGATTAATCGTAAAAGTGCATTATGAATTGTATGATGGGTTACCCCTGATCAGCAAATGGGTAACGGTGGAGAACAAGGGTAAGCAGGAAATGACAGTGAACAATATTAAAAGTGAACAACTGGCGGTAACAGAAGCGGAAAGCGCAGTGGAGTACAAGCAGCGATGGGAACTGCCGCCCATATTCACGGAAAGTGATTTTGCGTTCGGGTCCGGCACCACCAATGCCGCGCAAAATGCCTGCATAGAATGGCAGGTAGATTCAACCTATACTACCCAGGTCAATTATAATTTACAAACGCCATCTTTGCTGGTTTGCATGCCTAAAACAGGCATGGGGCAGCAACTGGCCGCCGGTGAATCTTTTGAAAGCATGCGGCTTTGGGAAATGCTGTATGATAGTTACGACCGGGAAAGAAGGGGTTTGAGCGAAAGGAAGTTATACCGAACCATAGCACCGTGGGTAACCGAAAATCCGGTCATCATGCACGTGAGCAGCGCAGCGGATGAACCTGTTAAAAAAGCGATAGACCAATGTGCCGAAGCGGGTTTTGAAATGGTGATCATGACGTTTGGCAGCGGGTTTAATGTAGAGGATACCTCGCAGCAAAACCTGCAGCGTATGAAGCAGCTAAAGGAGTACGCTGCCTCAAAGGGAATAGCCATTGGCGGTTATTCGTTGCTGGCCAGTCGCTCTATTGATGCGGCAAATGATGTGGTAATGCCGGATGGGATGAAACCCGCATTTGGTCATTCCCCCTGCCTCCAAAGTGAATGGGGACAGGAATATTTTAAGAAGCTATACCAGTTTTACGAAACCACCGGGCACGACCTGCTGGAGCACGATGGTTCTTACCCCGGCGACGTGTGCGCTTCCACGTTACATCCGGGCCACCGGAACCTCGAAGATTCCCGTTGGAAACAGTTCAGGGAGATACAGGAATTTTATAGATGGTGCAGGGGTAAAGGCATTTACCTGAACATCCCCGATTGGTATTTTTTAAATGGTAGCACTAAAACCGCGATGGGCTATAGGGAAACCAATTGGTCGCTGCCCCGCGAGCTGCAGGAAATTATTGAAAGGCAAAATATTTACGATGGTACCTGGGAAAAATCTCCTTCCATGGGCTGGATGTTTGTACCGCTGGTGCAATACCACGGTGGCGGCGCAGCGGCTACTATAGAGCCGTTGAAGGAACATTTGCCGCATTACCAACAGCGCTTAGCCAACTTATTTGGCGCGGGAGTGCAGGCCTGTTACCGCGGCCCGCAATTATACGATGCTCCCGAAACCAAAGCCATGGTAAAACAATGGGTTGATTTTTATAAAAAGCATAGAAGGATCCTGGATGCTGATATTATTCACCTGCGCCGGCCCGATGGACGCGACTATGATGCCATACTGCATGCTGATCCTCAAGGCACCGAAAAAGGACTGCTGATGGTTTATAATCCGCTGAATGAGCCGGTCGAACGAAGCATTGAGGTGGATTTGTATTACACGGGGTTAAAAGGCAAGGCAAATGTAACCGAAAATGACGGTGAAGTTAAACAGGTAGCTTTACATGGAACAAAACTCAACCTGAAAGTAACGGTACCTGCCAAAAGTCAGCGTTGGTTTGTGTTTACGCCTTAGTTATACAGATCATCGGCATGGGGATTGTGAATTTAATCAGGGAATTTCAGCATACGCTTTGTATATTGAGTGCTCTAAAAGCAACGATAACCGGGAACTTCAAACTACAAATCATAAACTTCAAAACGCTATGCCATCCAGAAGAAAATTTTTAAAATCCACTGCCCTTGCATCAGCCGGTGTGGCAGTAGGTGGTTTTTCCGCAAATGCTGCAAGTTATAAACGCATTATCGGCGCCAATAAAAAAGTAAACCTTGCCTGTATTGGTATAGGCAACAGGGGCGGCGAAATACTTGACCAATTCCACGCTACCGGACTGGCCAATATCGTAGCCCTTTGCGATGTGGATATGGGCGCGCCTCATACACAAAAAAGCATTGCGCTGCTTCCCAATGCGCGTAAATACCAGGACTTCAGGGAAATGCTGGATAAGTATGGTAACGAAATTGAAGCGGTGTCTGTTGGCGTGCCCGATCACGCACATTTTCCTATTACCATGATGGCGCTGGGTATGGGTAAGCATGTGTATGTTGAAAAGCCCATGGCCCGTACATTTTTAGAAGTTGAATTGATGATGAAGGCGGCAAAAAAATACAGCAAGCTGGCTACACAAATGGGCAACCAGGGTCATTCAGATGCCAACTACTTCCAGTTTAAAGCCTGGAAAGATGCCGGTATTATAAAAGATGTGACAGCAGTTACCGCGCATATGAATTCACCGCGCCGCTGGCATGGATGGGATATCAACATTCATAAATTTCCACCGGCAGAACCCATTCCCGCCACGCTCGATTGGGATCAATGGCTTTCGGCTGCGCAATTCCATGATTATAACAAAGATTACCATTTAGGACAATGGCGTTGCTGGTACGATTTTGGAATGGGCGCTTTAGGCGACTGGGGCGCGCACACTTTAGATACCGCGCACCAATTTTTAGACCTGGGCCTGCCTTACGAAATTAACCCGGTGATGCTGGAAGGATACAACGAGTTTTTTTATCCAACATCTACCACACTCATGTTCAAATTCCCCAAAAGGGGCGAAATGCCGCCTGTTGATGTAAGCTGGTATGATGGTGTAAATAACATACCGCCTGTTCCCGAAGGTTATGGAGTATCTGATCTCGATCCCAATATTCCATCGGTGGGCAGCGGGAAAATTCAACCGGCTAAACTAAATCCGGGCAAAATTATTTACAGTAAGGAATTAACATTTAAAGGTGGTTCACACGGCAGCACGCTGAGTATTATTCCGGAAGAAAAGGCAAAGGAAATGGCGTCCAAATTACCTGAAGTACCCCAAAGTCCATCCAATCATTTCGCTAACTTTTTGCTGGCATGCAGTGGATCGGAGAAAACCCGTTCTTCTTTTGAAATTGCCGGGCCATTAAGTCAGATGTTTTGCCTGGGTGTAATGGCGCAGCGCCTCAATACTCCCATTATGTTCGACCGGGAAACCAAACGTATTACCAATAACCGTTTTGCCGATGCTATGCTGGCAGGTATCCCACCCCGTAAGGAATGGGAGCAGTATTATAAGGTGTAATGTTTAATGTATAACAGGGCTGTCCGGGAGTCGAAGCATCTCCCCTTCCTGAACCTCACTGCGAGAGCCTTCAGCATTTTTTTAACGTCATTGCGAGGAACTGCGTAGCTATGTGGGAAGGGTGACGAAGCAATCTCCTTTACCGGAGAGTGATTTACTCACCAGTCGGGTGGATTCTTTCTAATTATTGGCATGTTACTCATGCTTCGCTTAAGCGGATTGCTTCAGCGTGGATAATTCTTCTAACTTTCGTCATTCTCTTACGCTTCGCAATGACGGTTAGGCCGGCTTCGCATAAGCGGAGTGCTTCTCCGCCGTGGCGGATCGCAATGACG
>CAYMKT010000096.1:0-6624 GCA_964391065.1 uncultured Terrimonas sp.
GCGGAAATATAAAAAGCCACATCTTCTGCAAATGAAGCATCATTGACGATCCTTTGCTCAAACTCCTGTTTTTGCTCATCATTTTGATCTCCATTAAAGTAATCTTCAATATATTCCATATTGTTCATCTCAACTCTTTTTTACGTTATATAATTGACGCAGTTTATCCAGGCAACGTAAACGGCTCGTTTTCACAACATCCGATGACTTATATTTTACCAATTCCGCTATTTCTTTATCGCTGTATCCCTCGGCAAACATTAATAATAGTTTCCCGCAGTTTTCACCTAAGTCCCGTATGTTATTGTTCAATGCTTCCCGGTCAGCCTGTTCAATCAATTGCTGAACAGCAGTTTTGGCGGGGTCGGCTATTAGCAATAGCATGTCGGTAACAGATGCTGTTTGATGAATACTTTCTTTATTGGTCGTCTTTTTCCGGATAAGGTCAACACACTTATTAACAAATATTCTGTAGAGATATGTTTTAAGAGACGAGCGGCCTTCAAAATGGCCTTTGCGGATATTGTCGATAGCGTGCAAAACCGTATCGGAATACGCATCAAAGGACTGTTCCTCCTGCATGGCATACTTATGCATTCCCTCCCTGATAAAATAGGCATACTGGTTAAAAAGTGTTTCCTCCGCCTTTCTTGCATGGAAGTTGTTTAGCTGAAGACTTTTGATGAGTTCTTCGTCGGAAGAATCAATGCGGGAAATACCAAAAGCCATACTCGTAGTGTGTTTCAGAAAGATAATCAAAAATAACAGGAAAAAGAAAGCCTTTTTTGTTTCCCTTGTTTCTTCACCCCACGACAAAGTAATTGAAAGGCGTTGCACAAACCACCAATAAGAAATACAGAACGGTGCAGCGGTTGCAACCTAAACTTAAAATATTCAATACAAGAATAATGGCCGTATTCTTCAAAACGATCTTTTTAAAACTACCCTTCCTCTTTTAAAGTATCAATGAAAACTAATTTCGAATCCTGCTTCCGGTGAATATCCCTTCAACAATTGTTAGGCGTTTATCATCCACTATCCTAAAGCCTGATAAACATTAAATCATAAAATTTTAAAAAATGAAAAAAGTATTTTTCGCCTTTGTGGCCGGATGTATTCCTGCCCTGGCAACGATGAATGGAACCTTTGCTCAAAACTCAATGAGTCCCGGTTTTCTGGATGATTCAAAACCAGGTATTGTATTTAACAGGACGCTTGTTCCCTCCAATAGCGAGGTGGCCGATATTGCAGTGGAGAACGCAAAGGCAAAGAAAAATTTCTCCCGAACATACAAAGGCGTCGCCGGTGAAACATGGTTGACTACGAAACAAGGCGTTCAGGCCAGATTCTCAGTGGATGGAGTGACCACTTTTGTATACTACGGCAAAAACGGACAATGGTTAGCCAACTTAAAAGGTTATGGTGAAGATAAATTGCCTTTTGAGGTACGGGATATGGTTAAAAGGGTATACTACGACTTTAATATTATTCATGTAAAGGAAATTGAAACAATGAGTAATAAAGGTATCCCCACTTATATTGTTTACCTCGAAGATGATACCCATTATAAACTGATCAGGGTAGGCAACGGAGAAATGGATGTTTGGAAGGAATTCACAAAACAATAGGTATGCATAATCGCTATATCAAACGGTGTAAATAATGATGTCCGGCACACCATTGTTTACACCGTTCCCTTTTTTGCAGAAAACAGCAATATTACTTTATACTGTTCGCTTTAAAAACCCGTATAAAATTTCCGCCCAGAATTTTGAACACAGCCTCTTTGGTATACCCTCTTTCCAGCAGTGCGCGGGTAACTTTGGGAAGATCTTCAACCCCGTTTATTCCCTCCGGCATTGATTCAATTCCATCCATATCCGCACCTAACCCAACATAGTCAACGCCCACCAGTTTTACGATATAATCAATATGATCAATCAGCAACGAAATTGGCGGACGGATGGCTTCCATTTCGGCAGCATATTTTTTGGCCAACTGTTCAGATACCGTGTATTCAGGCAAATTCAGCGATTTTAATGAGTCTCTTTCTTGCCTATGCTGTTCAAATATAGCCTGGCGGGCTTTGTGATAGGTACTATCCAAAAAACCCGAATAAAAATTCACCTGTATTACGCCTCCATTTTTAGCTACGGCTTTTATCTGGTTGTCTTTTACATTTCGAAAAACAGGGCAAAGCGTATACACGCTGCTATGCGATAACAATACCGGTTTGGTACTAACCTGCATCACGTCCGCGAAAGTTTGCTCACCCACATGCGAAAGGTCTATCATCATTCCTAATGCATTCATCTTTCTTACCACCTGTCGTCCAAATTCATTCAGTCCCCGGGCGCCTTGTTCTTTATTGAATTCGTCTTTTGCGGAACTCGCCCACGAAGTGGAGTTGTTCCAGGTAAGCGTTAAATAACGGGCGCCACGCTGGTAAAGACTTTCCAGATTTTTTAGATCGTCTTCTATCATATGTCCGCCTTCAACTCCTATCATGCAGGCCAGTTTCCCTTTTTTTACTGCTTCCTGTAGTTGTTCCGGTGAAACAACAATCGCCATTTTGGAAAGATTGCGGTTTACTATAGCATAGAGCGAATCAATCTCAATATTGGCAAATTGGAAAGCCGTGTCTTTACCAAAAGTTTCATCGCAAAAAACGGAGAATACCTGTACATCTACACCCCCTGTTTTAAAGCGCTTGATATCGGAATGCGTTCTGCCGGTAAGGTTGCTTTCGATATTCAATCCGTGCATCGTAGCCGAAGAAAGTACATCGTTGTGGGTATCCACCACGATCGCTTTATTGTGTATTGTTCGGTACGATTGGGCATTTGAACACACAGCGCAAAATAAAAAAGCAATGCCCGCAAGATATTTCCATCTCATAGTTTTGAATTTAATAGCTTCCGATCCATTAACTGATCATTCTTCCTTACCCCCCTTTTCACCAATAAACCATTGCTCTTTATTTTTAAACAATACATTAAAAGTAGTGAGCGACCCATATATGCGGGTAATGTATTGCTGAAGGTTTACCTTATCTTCATCGCTGAGTTTTTTATGCGCGTTGATCTGCTGTTCCAATACCCGGAGTCTGTCGCGTAACATTACAATTTTATGGAAGAACGCTTCCACCGGAATTTCCTTGGGCTTCAGCGTTGCATCGGCGGGTTGCAATAACATGGTTCCACCCATCCACCTGTCGCCCAACGGCACATTTTCCGTTATGCCGCCCCATAGGCGCAATATCTTCAATAATGATTTCTCCGTTTCGGAAACGGTTTCTACTTCGGGTGTTACCTGCTCAGGTATGATCTCATCCAGCTTCGGATCTGTTTTATCAATTTCTTTTATTCCATGATTGATAAAAGAGATCAGGTACGTGGCGTATTTAACACCTATAATAACCCCGGGACCAAAATGGGTATGCTGTAAACGGGTGCCTATTCCTAAAACAAGTTGTTCCATAATTCAATAAATATTGTTGATTTTTTACGTTAAGCGTTTTTACAACGATGATATCAAAAATGGCCACTCCTGAAAATTACTGTCCTATTTTTTGCGGTGGCCCTGTTATTTCTATACCCAACTGCTCCATCAATCGAATGACTTTAATATTTACTTCCTGTTTTAAGGCATTAAAATCGTCCATGGCGATGGGCGCTGTATAATAATCTGTTTGCACTATATATCCATGCTGACCTATATCGCTTAATAAAAGGTTTCTGTTTTCAATTTTAGGATGGCTTAATATTTCCTTCATTCCATCCAGCAGGCGTTCTAATTGTTCAGCGCTTGCGGCAGTGTCGATTTCCAGTTTCAAATCGGCACGGCGCTGAGTGCGTAGTGTAAGGTTATCGACAATGCTGTCTACCATTTGCTTGTTGGGCACACTCACATAGGTTTTTTCCGTGGTGCGCAGGCGTGTGCTGCGCAAGCCTATTCTCTCTACGGTGCCTGTTATGTTTTGAACCTTAAGCGTATCGCCAACTACAAAAGGTTTATCAAAAAAAATGATGAAAGACGCAATAAGGTTTTCTAAACTCTCCCTGGCCGACAAAGCCAGCGCAACGCCCACTATACCTAAGCCAGTAAGCAGGTCCATGATCTGGTAATGAAAAGCAAACTTTATTACTGTTAATAAGCCCGCAATGCTTACGATTGCTTTTAAAAAATCTTTAAAAAAAATCACCAGTTGATGCTGTTCCCCAAGTTCTCCCTCCTGGTGATTATTTCTGGCAATTACCAGGGCCAGGTAATCGATCATTCTTAACAATAACCAGAAAAATGAAACAATGAGCAGGGTTATAGCTATACGGTCAACTACCGTTTTGATATCCGTTTTATAAAATTTAAAATTCAGGGATTCGGGGAAATTCAGAGGCGAAAGCACGGTAACGGCCGTTAAGATCATTATAAACTGTTCAAGCGGTGCGAGTATTAAATCTATAAAAGCTTGCCGGTCTACCCTGCGGCCGGAACGTCGTAAAAAATAAATAATAATAGCTGCAATAGGACGACTAAAATATTTTTTTAGAATGTACATCCCCAGAATAACCAGTGCTACCGTAAGGTAATCACCCACGCTATTGTTCAAAAAAATCCTGTCAAAAAAATCATTCATCGTTGCCGGGTTTATATTCCAATTTAGTGGAAGGGGTACAAGGTAATATTTTCGTTTTCGAGTACATAGATGCCCTGGGGCATAATGCATATTTTTTGAGCATGCTGTATTGCCGGCGGAAGAATATGTTCCTGCAGGTCCAGCGTTCCCGGCGTATAGCGTACAAAGTTACCCTGCCGGCGGCCTACAATGGTTTTATTAATCACCTGCATATCGCTGATTCCGGTAAAATGCAGTTCATTTTTCAACACCCCGTAATAATCGAAAATATACACCCCCTGTGCCTGGTCATACAGGTACACAAAGCCATCGCGGTCTATTATTTTTTCGGGAGACGGAACCCGGTCCAGTACCTGGCGAAGGTCTGTTGTTTCGGTGAGCAGCCCGCCTTCCTCACTGATCTTCTTAAGTTTGGATGACTGCTCATCAAATACCCATATGTTATTGTCGTACGCCAGGCCCAGCGCCTTTGCCTGGAAAATACCGGCTTTTCTTAAATCTATGGTATTGATGCTGTTCATGTAACGGTCGAGCATCACTACGGTAGAAAAACTTTTATGATAAAGCAACAGTTTCATCGGGTTGGTTGCGTCTATGGTATAAAGCGCACCATACCGGCGAACGTTATTATATACGTTTAGGGAATCGCCATTGCTATTGTATTTCTTTAGAAGCCCTGCGGAGGCAAGCACATAAATATTCCCGAGATTATCCGCTGTAAAATAACTTACCTGGTCGCCGTACATTTTTGTGGAAGGCAGTATTGTTTTACCAGAATCGGTTTGCGCGTTTACAAAAAGAGACCAACAACAACTTAATATGATAAGAAATACACGCATCATGCTTCATAATATTTCAGTTCCAGGTGCTCCCCGTCAAATACTGCATAGCTGTTGTAACGAATCCAGTCTCCAAGATTAATATAGCGGCTATTCTCTTTTAATGCAAAATCAATGGGAAGATGGCGGTGTCCGAAAACAAAAAAATCGTAGTGTTTTTCCTGTAACACTTCTTTACAGTAAGAAATCAGCCATTCCCTGTCTTCGCCCAAAAACCGGGCATCATCTCCGCCGGTCACCGCCCGGCTGGTTTTGCTTGAGCCATGGGCAATAGCCATTCCGATATACGGTGGTAACATTCCAAAAAGGAACCGGCATGCTTTGTTGCGGAATATCATTTTTAAAAATTTATATCCTGCATCGCCAGGTCCCAGTCCATCGCCGTGCCCGATCAAAAATTTCCTTCCGTTGAATTGAAATTCCTTTGGTTCATGATAAACAGGAATATTCAGTTCCGTTTCAAAATATCCGCTCATCCACATATCGTGATTGCCCACAAAAAAATAAATGGGTATATCGCGGTCTGTTAATTCGGCCATTTTTCCCAGTATGCGCACAAAGCCTTTAGGCACAACTTTTTTGTATTCGTACCAAAAATCAAATAAATCGCCTACAATAAAAATAGCGGCAGCATCTTCCTGTATCTCTGAAAGGAACCGCACGATAAGCTTTTCCCGCTTTAAGCTTGTAGCGTGATCGGGAACGCCCAGGTGAAAATCAGAAAGAAAGTATATTTTTTTCCCTGTAGGAACCTGCATCTGTGCAAGATAAAATGAAAGCGTTAATTTTCTACCAAAAACACAAATACTTCTTTCGGCCCATGCACGCCTACAACCAGGGTTTTCTCTATATCGGCCGTACGGCTGGGGCCTGTTGCAAAAGTGATAAGGGAAGGTAGTGTACCACTATACTTATCCCTGATAAGCTGTAAGCCGTCTTTAATATCATATACCAACTGGTTCACATACGCAATGCAAATATGTACTGGCACATATATGCTGGTGGTTCTTCCGCTCTGTTGTGAAGTGGTCATTACGATAGATCCGGTTCTTGCAATTAACGCTTCGCACCCGGTAATGGCTACATCGGCCTGTGCCAGTGGTTTTTGAGAAAACCCGGTAAAATTCAGATGGTTCAGCCTTTCTCTCA
>CAYMKT010000096.1:6724-8746 GCA_964391065.1 uncultured Terrimonas sp.
GCCAGTGGTTTTTGAGAAAACCCGGTAAAATTCAGATGGTTCAGCCTTTCTCTCAATAGGGGTTCGGTGCAAAACACTTCCTTCCATTGCATCTGCCTGATAAGGGAAGATAATTGCTGTAACAACTCCGCCTGGCTTTCGCAATACAAAAAGCGTCCCGCAAGTCCGGAGAACGCTTCAGCAAAAAGAATTTCAAGATCTTCAGCAGGCGCTAAAAAAACAGACTGCTTTCCCTCGCTTTGGGGATAAGGCAAAGGCACCGATGTACTCAGTGCCTTTCTTATTTTCTTCAATATATTTTCCTTTGCAGGAGAAATTTTCATGCGTACCTTATTAAGGTTTAGGTATAATTTCGGCTGGGGGAACACCTGCGCTGATCCCTCCTTCTGCACCATTGGTGGCGTGCTCGTCATGATGATGATGATCGTGCACCACATCCGCCGGTTTCTTTTCTTCAAACGGACGTTTACCGATCAGGTGTTCCAAATCGCTTTGAAAAAGCACTTCACGGGTTAACAGTTCCTTCGCTATTATTTCAACCTGTTGCTTTTTATCCAGCAGCAAAGCTTTAGTTCGCTGATAGGCAACTTCTATTAACTTTCTTACTTCTTCGTCAATCAACCTTCCGGTTTCTTCGCTAAAAGGCTTGGTGAAATAATTTTCCTGCTGGGGGTCATAATAGCTAACATTACCCAACTTCTCGTTCATACCATATACGGTAACCATTGAATAGGCGATTTTTGACACCTGCTGGAGGTCGTTGCTGGCGCCGGTAGAAATTTTACCAAAGAAAATTTCCTCGCTTGCTCTTCCACCCAGGGTCATACAAATCTGGTCGTTCAGTTGATCGGTGTTGTATAAGTATTGCTCCTTGGGTGTATACTGCGCATAACCCAAAGCGGCCGTACCACGTGGTACTATGGTTACTTTAAGTAATGGATAGGCATGCTCCAGGAACCATCCGCAAATGGCATGTCCGGCTTCGTGGTAAGCAATGATTTCCTTTTCATCGGGGGAGATGATTTTATTTTTCTTCTCCAGCCCACCAATAACACGATCAATGGCATCCTGGAAGTCATTCATTTCAACTTCATTTTTCCCTTTCCGCGCCGCAATCAATGCAGCTTCATTACAAACATTGGCTATATCGGCTCCCGCAAAACCAGGAGTTTGTTCTGCCAGCTTAAATACGTCGAGCTTTGCCGACTTTTTTATAGGCTTTAAATGAACATGAAATATTTCTTCGCGTCCCTTAACATCAGGTTTATCAATTGTAATTTGCCTGTCGAAACGACCGGGACGTAACAAGGCACTGTCTAATACATCGGGACGGTTAGTAGCTGCGAGAATAATAATACCACTATCGGTGCCAAAGCCATCCATCTCTACCAACAACTGGTTCAGGGTATTTTCACGCTCATCGTTGCTCATCATCACATTCTTACCCCTTGCCCGGCCTATCGCATCAATTTCATCAATAAAAATAATACAGGGGGCTTTTTCTCTTGCCTGCTTAAACAAATCCCTTACGCGGCTGGCGCCTACCCCTACAAACATTTCTACAAAATCGGAACCGCTCAAACTAAAGAAAGGAACCTGGGCCTCACCCGCCATAGCTTTAGCCAATAATGTTTTACCCGTTCCCGGAGAACCCACCAGTAAAGCGCCTTTGGGAATTTTGCCTCCAAGAGCCGTATATTTTTTGGGAGTTTTGAGAAAATCAACGATCTCCATTACCTCCTGCTTCGCTTCTTCCAAACCAGCCACATCGGCAAATGTGATATTAACCTTGGTTCCCTTTTCAAAAAGGGTAGCTTTTGACTTACCAATGCTGAAAATGCCGCCGGGACCGCCGCCGCCGCCAGGACCGCCTACTTTACGCATCATCAGAATAAACAGCAGGGCAAACATCAACAGCGGAAAAATGTAGCTGAGCAAAGAGCCAAACCATTCGGGTTCACTCACAATTTTAACAGGAACCTCCGTAATATCGGTATGATCTTTATAAAATGATGCAAGCGT
>CAYMKT010000096.1:8846-15077 GCA_964391065.1 uncultured Terrimonas sp.
TAGCCTTCGTGCCGGTAGGGCGATTCACCCGCTTCATGCTTTACATGTTCCTCAATAGCGTCTGCAATCGCCTTAACCTGTACCGTACTGGAAGCTTCACAAACAATGAAGAAATCGGCAACGGCTTCCGGTATCTTACGCAGATCCAGCGAAACGATGTTTTCTCCTTTTTTTTGATGGATGGCGTTGATGATGATTTTAAATAGCTTACTGTTCCTCGTCAACCTCACTGCACGTTTGGGCCGTGCATGTAACACCTGTAATGCTGTCAATAGAAATCAATTTTAGGTTACCCCTTTTTCTCGGAGCTGATTCGAATATAATTTAAACCGCCGGGTTTCGACTGCTAGTTGTTATTATATAACTTGCTCAAAAATAGTAATTAATTATTTATTCTCTCATGCAATCATTTGGACGGTCCTTTACCGTTATTCCCAGCATTGACAGCACCAACAACTATGCCATGGACATGGTTCATGCCCGTTTGGCAAAGCACGGTGATGCCTGGTTTGCGCTGGAACAAACCCGGGGAAAAGGCCAAAGAGGGAAAACATGGTGGAGCATGGCAGGACAAAACATAGCGTTGAGCATTGTTATAGAGCCGCATTTTTTACTCCCCCGCCAGGCCTTCTTATTAAATGCCAGCATCGCGCTGGGAACATATGATTTTTTTAAGAAATATGCAGGCAGTCAAACAAGGATCAAATGGCCCAATGATATATTTTGGGGTGACAGAAAGGCAGGAGGGATTTTGATTGAAAACATTGTCCGGGCAAACAACTGGTTGTATGCTATTGCGGGAATTGGACTGAATATTAACCCGGCTCATTTTGAAGGAAGCCTGGCCTCGGCCGTATCGCTCAAACAAATAACAGGCAAAGATTTTGAAGTGGTTGAATTGGCCAAAGAGTTGTGTACTTTCTTGGAACCACGTTATGAAGCCTTAAGGGCCGGAAAGGAAAGCCAGATTGTTCACGAATATCAACTCGCCATGTATAAGCTCAACGAAAAAGTAGGATTTAAGCATAATGGAACCCGGTTTGAGGCAATTGTAAAAGGAATAGCACGCGACGGCTCATTGTTGGTAGTGCACTCAGACTATAAAGAACAGCTATTAACCTGGGGAACTGTGGAATGGCAGTTGCATTAAAGCCGGTTGCGATTGTACTCTTTTCATTCGTTATTCAACTATCTATAACCGATGACTAATTTTACTCCGATTTTTCCTTTAAACATTGTTGTGTTTCCCGGCGAGCAGGTTAACCTCCACATTTTTGAACCCCGTTATAAGCAACTGGTTAAAGAATGTTTCAGTGATGCAAAGCCTTTTGGTATTCCCACCGTTATTAATGATAAAATAGGAGAACTGGGTACGCTGGTAAAAGTGCAGGAGATCGTGAAAACATACGACAATGAGGAAATGGATATACGGATAAAAGGGGTATCGGTTTTTCGTATTTTAGAGATAATCAAAAGAATTCCCGACAAACTTTACAGCGGCGCCATTGTAAATTATCCGCCTACCAATGAAAATGGAAAACCCGAATTAATGAAAAAGGTTTTATCCCTCATCCGGGAAATGCATACCATCCTGAATATCACAAAGCCATTCCTGAAGCCAGATGAAGAACTGGCCGTTTTCGACATTGCCCATCATGCCGGGCTTTCCATCGAAGAAGAAACAGAACTGCTTGGACTATTTTACGAAATTCAACGGCAGGAATATCTAAAAAGACACCTGAACCGGATAATTACCGTACTCAGGAAAATGGAAGCCTTAAAGGAAAAAATAAAACAAAACGGACATTTTAAAAATCCAGGCTCACTGAACCTGGATATATAATAAGTAAGATTATGTTGCGATAATAATGGGATATCCGCTAACTGTTCATGCTCGCCAAAAACTCCTGGTTATCTTTTGTACCCCTCATTCGCTTCAACAATTCATTCATTGCCTCCTCGGCATTCATGTCGGCGAGATAATTGCGGAGTAAATGCATTCGTTTCAATACATCTTTGTCCAGCAACAGATCCTCGCGGCGCGTAGAAGAAGCCACCAGGTCAATGGCAGGGAAAATACGCCTGTTTGCCAGTCGCCGGTCTAATTGCAGTTCCATATTACCGGTTCCTTTAAATTCTTCAAAAATTACCTCATCCATTTTTGAACCCGTATCGATCAAAGCGGTGGCCAATATGGTTAGCGACCCGCCATTTTCAATTTTTCTCGCTGCCCCAAAAAACTGTTTAGGTTTTTGCATGGCATTGGCTTCAACACCGCCCGACAATACTTTGCCGGAAGCAGGAGCCACCGTATTATGTGCACGGGCAAGACGGGTAATGGAATCGAGCAGTATCACCACATCGTGTCCGCATTCTACCAATCGTTTGGCTTTTTGAAGAGCAATGGTAGAAACCTTTACATGCTTTTCTGCAGGTTCATCAAATGTAGAAGCGATTACCTCGGCTCTAACGCTTCTCTCCATATCTGTTACCTCTTCGGGACGTTCATCCACAAGCACAATCATCATATAGCATTCGGGATGGTTTTCGGCAATGGCATTGGCAATATCTTTTAACAGCACTGTTTTACCGGTTTTGGGCTGTGCCACAATTAATCCGCGCTGACCCTTACCTATTGGTGTAAACAAATCGATCATCCTTGTGCTGTACAAAGTGGGCGACGTAAAAAGATTCATTTTCTCAAATGGAAACAGCGGGGTAAGATAATCAAAAGGTACCCGGTCTCTCACCTCTTCGGGCGATTTACCATTGATGGTTTCCACCTTAAGTAAAGCAAAATATTTTTCGCCTTCTTTGGGAGGACGAACCGCGCCGGTAACGGTATCGCCTGTTTTTAATCCAAATAGTTTTATTTGCGATGGCGATACATAAATATCATCGGGAGAAGAGAGATAGTTGTAATCGCTGCTTCTTAAAAAACCATACCCATCCGGCATCATCTCCAAAACGCCTTCACTTAAAACAACTCCGTCAAACTCTATATTAAAATTCTGTTCACGGCGGTTAGGATAGTGCCTGCGTTCGGTTTGCGGTTCTTCAGCCACCGATACTTCGGGCTGCGCCGGCTCAATGTCATCCTCTTCAACTTCGTCTGCCTCAGGAATTACGATGGGGTCTACCTCATTATCTATGCCTGCTGCTTCCATTTCCTCTTCCGCAACTGGATGCGATTTGGACTTTTTCACAATCTTCCGGTCGTGTCTTTTCTCGGAGTCTGGCACTACCGTTTTCTTTTTTTTCGCAACAGGAGTGGGTTTTTCCGGTTCGCTTTCTACAATAGCCTCTTCAGTGCTGTTTGCGGTTGTGGTTTTAACCACTTTTTTACGTTTCCCCTTTTCCTCGGTTCCTTTTGTGGCAACACTGTTTTCAACAGCCTGCTTATCCAGAATTTTATAAATGAGTTCCTGTTTATCCAGTTTCTTAGGGTTAGCGATGGCTAATTGCTCAGCAATATCGAGCAGCTCAGGAACGAGCATATCGTTCAGTTGCAAAATGTCGTACATAAAAATACTTATACGGTTTAACCTCTCATCAAAAAAACACCAGATACTTTGAAAGAGAAATGTTGAAATGAATTTTTGGTTGAATGAATTGGTGCGGAATGGCTAAAACTGATGAAATCACGGAGCTTGGTGAGAAATGACCAGTTTGATTCCGGGGCAATAATACGCTAATTTTCCGGAATCTAAAAAAATATTCCTCCCTTATCTTTGCGTGCTTTTGCAGTAATAATGCCTTACAGAGGCTGTTTATGCTGCATGCTGTTTAAAAACAATCATATGTTTAACAAAAGAACAAAAATAAAGCAACTCCTAACCCAGGAACCCAACGATCAAACAGTAACCGTAATGGGGTGGGTGCGCAGTTTTAGAAATAACCAGTTTATTGCCTTAAATGATGGCTCTACTAATAACAACGTACAGATTGTAGCCCCATTAGGGCAATTTGACGATGCGCTGCTTAAGCGCATTACCATTTCCGCTTCCTTAAAAGTAAGCGGAACGGTGGTGGCGTCTGTTGGCAAAGGACAAAAACTGGAGATTAAAGCAGAAATCATTGAAATATTAGGTGATAGCGATGCTGAAAACTACCCGTTGCAGCCCAAAAAACACAGTCTTGAATTTTTGAGGGAGATTGCGCACCTGCGTTTTCGCACTAATACCTTTGGCGCCGTATTCAGGGTGCGGCATACTTTAGCCTATGCTATTCATAAGTTTTTTAACGATAAAGGCTTTGTATACCTGCATACACCCGTTATTACTGCCAGCGATGCCGAAGGCGCCGGAGAAATGTTCAGGGTAACCACTTTGCCTCCCCTGCACCCCCCGCTCGAAGAAACCGGCAGCGTTAATTACAAAGAAGATTTTTTTGGAAAAGCTACCAACCTTACGGTGAGCGGACAGTTGGAAGGTGAACTGGGCGCCACAGCCTTGGGTGAAATCTACACTTTTGGTCCCACTTTCAGGGCTGAAAACTCCAACACCCCCCGCCATCTGGCGGAGTTTTGGATGATTGAACCGGAAATGGCCTTTTGCGACCTGGAAGATAATATGGACCTGGCGGAGGAATTTATTAAATACATCATCCGCTATGCCCTGGAACATAACAAGGAAGACCTTGGTTTTTTAGCGCAGCGACTGGCAGAGGAAGAAAAGCAAATGCCGCAGGACAAACGCAGTGAAATGGGATTGCTGGAAAAATTAGATTTTGTTGTTAACAACGATTTTGAACGCATCACTTATACCGACGCCATCGATATTTTATTGGAGTCGACTCCCTTTAAAAAGAAGAAATTTCAATATGAAGTTAAATGGGGTATCGACATGCAAAGCGAGCACGAGCGGTACCTGGTTGAAAAGCATTTTAAAAAGCCGGTTATTGTTACCAACTACCCCAGGGACATTAAAGCCTTTTATATGAGGCAAAACGACGATGGCAAAACCGTTGCCGCCATGGATATTTTAGCGCCGGGAATAGGTGAAATCGTGGGCGGTTCGCAACGGGAAGAACGATTAGACAAACTGGAAAAGCGCATGGAAGAAATGAATGTACCCGCTAAGGAACTGTGGTGGTACCTCGACACCCGGCGTTTTGGAACAGTGCCGCACGCTGGTTTTGGGTTGGGTTTTGAAAGAATGGTTCAGTTTGTTACCGGCATGAGCAATATCCGCGATGCGATCGCATTTCCCCGGACACCGAAAAATGCAGAGTTTTAATACATCAAACCCTGGCAGCGGAGGTTCAGAACACTTTATTTTCCACATTCTTGTTAAAAAATTTATCTCCTCCGGGATGTATGGATTTATAAATTTGCTCCTCAACATATAAGCATGGTAATTTCGGAATACAGTCCTTACATCAGAACTTCTATGCTCGCTCGTGCACCGACAAAATAGGAATATGCGAGTGAAATGCCAGTTCGCTTGTATGGCTTTTTTGAAACAAAGAGTCAAGTAACCGGTGCTTCCTGGGCATTACAATCAATAAGTCGAGATTATTGGATTCCGCAAATTCATGAATGGCTTCTTCCGCATCGGGGCGCTCAACAAAAAAATACCTGGGGTTAAGTTCGGCCAACGCGGGATGCGATAACTCTTGCGGATTGTTTACCTCCGGAGGCGTTTGCTTTTTCGTTTCATCTACATGCAAAACATTTAAACTCGCCTTGAACGTGGTAACCCACTCTTTAATAAATTCAGCGGATACTGGCTCCAGGTCTTTCTTAAAATCACTGGCAAACCCTATTTTTTGTATGCCTGTAAACCTCGATCCCGGCGGAATAATCAATACAGGGTGCAACAGGTGTTTGATGGCAGATAGTGTTGAACTTCCCACCAACAGCCTTTCCATAAATCCAGCACCTTTGGTTCCCATTACCACGGCAAAGGGCTGTGTGGCTATACAGATGGCTTTTAGCTCATCCACCAGTTCTCCCAATCTGACTTCAGTAGTAATTTTCAAATCTCCGGCACTAATATGTTCTATCTCCTGTTTAAGGTCTTCTAACCGTTCCTTATTGATGCGCTCCAGTTCACCAATGTCCATAAAGGGCAGCGGAATATCGCTGTTGTTATAGGTTACGGGTATTTGGTATACATGCAACAGCATGATAGAGGCATTGATTTGCTGGGCCATGTCTACCGCATAATGCATTGCATTAATAGCTACAGTAGAAAAATCTGTGGGAACTATAATTGTTTTCATGCAACT
>CAYMKT010000097.1:0-14686 GCA_964391065.1 uncultured Terrimonas sp.
CATTGTGGTTTAAGCTCATCATATTCGCCTTCTTTTACCGCATATTTCCCTTTAAAATGGATGATGTACGCACATTGCTCTGCCTGCTCATGACTGTGACCGCATACTTGTTCAAGGGTTTCAATAACCCATTCGAAAGTATTTACTTCGTCATTCCATACGATAAGTTGAAAAGGCTTTACTGTTGCAACCAGGGTATCCTTATCTTCTGCTGTTAACGACTGACCAGCCGGCATAAACTGTTTTTTCGGTTCAAAATTAACATTTACAACTCAATTTTAATAGTCAGTTGCATCAAATTGTATCCTGTTAGCGATTTTTTGATCAAATAGCAACCTTCTTTTTAGGGTGCTGAAACACATTATGGTACGTTACTCCAGGGCGCCCACTTATTAGAACTTACAATAATATTCGTGAAATGTCAACAAGATTTTGATTTGAAATTTCAGAAAAATTGAAGGTTTCGTCTATATAATTGCAGAGTTAGATAGTTTTGGGCTTTGAGTGTAGTTCATGTATATTACGATATATATGAATTCACGACCGGAGTGGATTTCAGTGCTGTAATATAACGTTTCAGGATAATCGTTAATATTGTTGGCTTTTGATACGTTAAATTTGATTCTATCATATGAACTTACAACCCATTCAACGAATTGAGGGATTAACAAAGAAAGAGTTTACGGAAAAGTTCATTCGAACAAAAACCCCGGTCATTCTCAAAGATTTTATCAAAGGAAGTCCAGCACTGGATTTGTGGAGTTATGACTATTTTAAACAAGTAGCCGGAGAACTTATTGTGCCCGTTCATGGTAGTGAGAATGCTCATCCTGATATGGTACACAGCGCCCCAATGTCCAAAATGAAATTCAGTGAGTATCTTGATCTTATCCAGCGTGAGCCAACAGAATCGCGTTTGTTCCTTTTTAACCTGTTGATTGAAAAGCCGGAAATTCGAAAGCAGTTGGTATTTAATAAATTAACAAATAACATACTCACCTGGTTACCCCTGATGTTTTTTGGAGGAGGAGGTTCAAGCACGAGAAATCACTTTGATATAGACATGTCTCATGTTTTTCTTACTCAGTTTGATGGTGAAAAGAAAGTGACTTTGTTTTCTAACGATAACTCATCCCTCTTATACAAACTTCCCTATAATTTTCACGGAATAGGAGACATGAAAAATCTGAATTTTGAAAAATATCCGGCGCTGAAATATGCCAGCGGATGGGAGTGTGTTATTGGCTTTGGTGAAACCTTGTTTATGCCTGCCGGTTATTGGCATTATATTCAATATGTAACAGGTGGGTATTCCGTGAGTGTACGGGCCTTGTCTTCCACACGTGACCGGGTTGCCGGGTTCAGTAATCTTGTATTTACCCGCAATTTTGACAATGCCATGCGAAAATTGTTAAAAAATAAATGGTATAAATATAAAGTGAAAGAAGCGCACAGCCGGGCAGAAAAGGCTATCCAGAAATTGGATAGGCATAATCACTGATTACTCAATATTTACCTGAAAAATGTTCGTATAGCAGCATTCTAGAATTCTACTACTGCGTACGCTTTATTATCAACATAAGGCCCCCCGGGATGATGGGCGGTATAATCCAGGTTGATCCAATAATTTCCGTTCTCTTCCCTGAAATAAAGCCCGGCAAAATTTTCAGTGGAAAACAAATGGGTAATGGCCTCCTGTAATTGGTTGAAATTTTTTTTATCGCCACAATATAGCTCCGGGTATACATGATTCTCTGTTAACACCATTCTGCAGGTAGCGCCAATGGCTTTCAGGCAGGATATCATCAATATAGTATGATCATCACAATCTCCGCCCAGTCCGTTTTCAATCGTTTCCTGCGGTGATGCAAAATATTCATCACGGTCGGGGTCGGTTACATACTTAAAGTTGTTGTTGATATATTTAAACAGGGAGAGATACCGGACTTTATTGCCGTATTTTTTATGGTAGTCATCAAAATACTCGATCGAATGTTTTACAGCAAAATTCCTGGTAACAGAATCCCTGGGATTGATCTTTGATTTTAACCCCTTCACTGCTTTCTCCACTCCCGAATCAAATAAATCAGGCTTTATCAGGTAAAGATCTTTCTCTTTGTTATCCCTAACATCCCAGCTTTTTACCACAAGATTTTTGTAATCAACGATCATGTTACCAAGGTTGTAGCCGTCTGTAAATTGGTTGTACAGTATAAACCCGGCCACCACAACAAAAGCGGGGATAATCAATGGTCTGAATAACCATAAAATAATTCTTACGAGGGTAAATGCTGCCACTATGGAAATCAAGAGATCCACGTTCCAGTATCCTATAATAACCGGAGGAATAAAGCGATTGATTAAAGGAGCCAAAGGAAGTATGGTAATTAACCCTATACTGTTTAATACAAACGCTTTTGTAAAAAAATGTGTTTTTGTATTCTCACCCATCTGCTGTAATAATAACGCAAATTGAGGAAGAACCCGGTATACAGCTTGTTAAAAAATGGTAGAAAAGATATGCACATGCGCCCGGAGTCATCTTAAAACGGAACCTGCCAAATTACGCCATACCGGGAGGTGCAGGAGGGTGCAAAATGAAATTGTATTACTTTCGAACATATTATTCGATTGTCTGTTTCATAATATCTTTTTTAAAGATGACTGTAGCATTGTTTGTTCCCTGTTATGTTGATCAGTTCTATCCTCAGGTAGCTATTGCTACTATCGAAGTGTTGGAAAGAGCCGGCGTGGAGGTGGTATTTCCTCATGGGCAAACCTGTTGTGGACAGCCAATGGCCAACTCAGGCTTTGAGCATATAACCCGGGAATGCAGTGCGCATTTTGTGTCCAATTTTTCGGGGTATGATTATATTGTATGTCCTTCGGGTAGCTGCACTTTACATATAAAGGAACATTTACACGATGAGAAACATGATGAAAAGGATGTTACCCACATCAGAAAAACTATATTTGAGCTAACAGAGTTCCTGACCGATGTATTGGAGGTTAAAGAATGGGATGCCAGGTTTCCGCACAGGGTTGGCGTGCATCAGAGTTGCCATGGGCAGCGCGGATTACATCTTTCGCATATGAGCGAATTGGTTACACCTCCCTTTTCAAAGCCAGGGCAACTGCTCAGAATGGTGAAGGACCTGGAGTTGGTTGAATTATCGAGGACAGATGAATGCTGTGGATTTGGCGGTACATTTTGCGTGTCGGAAGAATCTGTGAGCGTTAAAATGGGTAAGGACAGGATAGCGGATCACTTAAGACATGGTGTAGAGTATATAATTGGTGGCGATATGAGTTGTCTCATGCATATGGAGGGCATTTTACGGCGACAAAAAAGTAAAGTGCAGGTAAAGCATATTGCGGAAATACTAAACAGCCACTGATTATCCATCGAAGACGAAATATCAAATTACAGAACATGAATCCTGGAAACAAAGATCATGCATTGCTTGCCGAAGCGTTTAATGAGGATGAACCACGCGTAAACTGGCATGATGAAACATTATGGTGGGTGAGGGCAAAAAGAGATAAAGCGGCCCATGCCTTACCGGAATGGGAACAGTTAAGAGAAACGGCATCGCAGATCAAAAACAATGTATTATCAAATCTTAGTGAATACTTAGTTCAGTTTGAAAAGCAAGCAAAAGCCAATGGTGTTGTGGTACACTGGGCTTCAGATGCGAAAGAACACAATGAAATTGTGTACTCCTTATTGCAAAAGCATGGCATTACCCGCATTGTGAAAAGTAAATCCATGTTAACCGAGGAGTGCCATCTCAACGACTACCTGCAGCAACATGCTATCGAAGTAGTTGATACCGATCTCGGGGAGCGCATCGTGCAATTAGCCGGAGAACCGCCAAGCCACATTGTGCTGCCCTGCATACACAAAAAGAAGGAAGAAATAGGAGCACTATTCCATGAACACCTGGGTACGCCGGCCGGCAATGCCGACCCCCAGTTTTTAACCAATGCTGCGAGGTTGGATTTAAGAGAAAAGTTTTTGACCCGCCGTGCGGCTATGACAGGTATTAATTTCGCCGTTGCCGAAACGGGCGAATTTGTAGTTTGCACCAATGAAGGGAATGCAGATATGGGCGCTCATCTGGCTGATGTGCATATTGCCTGCATGGGCATCGAAAAAATCATACCACAGCGCAAGCATTTAGCAGTTTTTCTGCGCCTGCTTGCCAGGAGTGCCACTGGTCAGCCCATAACAACCTATTCCAGCCATTTTAAAACGCCGCGAAAAGGCCAGGAGATGCACATCGTACTTGTGGATAATGGAAGAAGTGTACAGTTGGGAAGAAAAGATTTTCTCAACTCGCTCAAATGTATCCGCTGTGGCGCTTGTATGAACACCTGCCCCGTATACCGGAGAAGCGGTGGGCATAGTTATCATACCGCAGTAGCAGGTCCGATAGGTTCTATACTGGCGCCCAACCTCGATATGCGCAGGTACGCGGACCTCCCTTTCGCTTCCACGCTTTGTGGCTCATGCAGTAACGTATGTCCTGTAAAAATTGATATACACGACCAGTTGTATAAATGGCGGCAGGTTTTAGTGAAGGAAGGCTATGCTCCTGCAGCAAAAAAGGTGGGAATGAAAGCCATGTCATTTACCTTGTCTAACCCGGGAGTATACCAGTTTGCCGGAAAGGCGGGCCGGTGGGTGATGAGAAACATACCATTTATTGTAAATAATAAGCTGAACCCCTGGTACAGGCAGCGCGATATGCCGGCGCCTCCACCGGAATCGTTTGGCGAATGGTATAAGAAGAACAGAAAAGCATAGTGTATGTTCTGAGATTTGATACTCAGATTTGAATGCAAAACAGTTCTTTTTTCGAATTTTAAATTTAAGGCTTCGGGCTTTGTGGTTTTTTGATTCTTGTTATTTGAAGTTTGTTACTTTATTTGTTATCATGACCAGCAGAGAAAAAATACTTTCAGCAGTAAAACACAATCAGCCTGCCCGGCGTGAGTTACCGGAATTGCAGTCGTATGCTCAGGCAGAAACCGATGTGGTACAAAAATACATTGATGTGTTGGCCGGCATCGGCGGGATTGCGCATGTGGTTGCCGGTTACGGCGAAATAGAAAATATCATCCTGCAGGAATACCAGGAGGCCGGAAGGATAATATCGCTTTGCAATGAACTGACTGCGATAGGAAGTAGCGCGACAGATGGTTTTGATCCGCACAGTTTTGAGGATGTTGACCTGGTTATTGTGCCCGTTCCTTTTGGTGTAGCCGAAAACGCAGCCGTTTGGATTACAGACGATCTGCTGCCGCAACGAGTGCTGCCTTTTATTACCCAGCAAATGGCAGTTATTACTAAAAGAGAAGACATCGTTTGCACGATGCATGATGCGTATGACCGGATAGGCAATGCCGATTACGGCTTTGGAACTTTTATAGCTGGTCCTTCCAAAACCGCCGATATTGAGCAATCGCTGGTACTGGGAGCGCATGGCCCAAAAACGATGCGCGTTTTTATACTTTAATACCATATCTCATATGCCACTAAGATTAGCTGTTTGCTTTTTTATTGTAGTGTTTTTTTCTCAACATGTTTTTTCGCAGAAAACTCTCCCCTTGTATGAAGGGGATATTCCCGGCGCGATACCAGCGAATAATGGCGAGCGATACGATTCATCCAATGGCGTGGTTTCTAATGTTTCTCAACCAACGCTAAGTATATATCTTCCCTCGAAAGAAAAAGCTAATGGGGCAGCGGTTGTTATTTGTCCTGGCGGTGGGTATGCTGTGCTGGTCATGCAAAACGAAGGTCATGTTATTGCGCAGTATTTGGCAAGCCAGGGCGTAGCGGCGTTCGTATTGAAGTACAGGTTGCCCAATGACAAAATAATGGGAGATAAAAGCACGGGTCCTTTGCAGGATGCGCAGCAAGCAGTTCATGTAGTGAGGCAGCATTCGCAGCAGTGGAATGTGGATCCCGGCCGGGTGGGTATCATGGGATTTTCTGCGGGCGGGCACCTGGCGTCAACGGCAGGTACGCATTTCGACAATAGCGCCGTAAAAAATCAAATAGAGGGAAATGTTCGTCCTGATTTTATGATATTAGTATATCCTGTTATCAGTATGACGGATAGTTTGGGGCACGGGGGATCGAGAGAGAACCTGTTGGGAAAAAATCCTTCTGTCGAAAAAATTAAATTGTTTTCCAATGAATTGCAGGTTACAGCCGCTACGCCTCCCGCTTTTTTAATTCATGCAGGTGATGATAAAGCAGTTGATGTAGACAATAGTATTTCGTTTTACGAGGCATTGCGGCATCATCACATTCCCGCCGAAATGCATATTTATCCGAAGGGAGGGCATGGATTTGTTCTAAAAATGCCTGTTGATGAATGGATGAGTATTTGTGTGAAGTGGATGAAGACCAGCGGATTGATGAATCGTAAATAGCTAACACGATCAGAATTAGCATTCCCTTTCTGTTTATTCTACTTTATCTCATAACTTTATTTCGCGGATGTTTGTGGAGCATGCTGCATCAGAATCATCCTGCAGCATATTTCTATGCGCAATCAATAGCTAAATTCTTTTTAATGAAACGACGCTCGGCCATAAAAAGCTTAATGATCATTGCCGGAGGTATCGCCATATTACCCTCGTGTTCCAATGACCCGGCAAAAGCCTCCATTCAATTAAATAACCTGGATATTTCAGCGGAGCAGGAAAAACTTCTGGCAGAGATTGCCGAAACCGTTATTCCTAAAACAAGTGATGCGCCCGGCGCCCGGGATCTTAAGCTCCATCTTTTTCTACTAAAAATGGTGGACGATTGCCATTCAGCAGCAGAGCAAAAGTCATTTATTAGTGGGCTCAATAGTATAAATGAAATGGCTGAGAAAGAATATGCTAATGCTTTTGCCGGGTGTACGCAACAGCAGCGCTTTGACTTGCTGAATACTTCCGGGAAGGACCAGCAAAAGCCTCAGGATGTACTTACATTTTTAAATATTACCAAACGACGGGTGATTCAAGGATTTACCAATTCAAAATTTGTAATGACAGACATGAAGCAGTACGACATGGTACCCGGCCGGTATAACGGGTATTTCCCCGTAACCCAACAGGCTTAATATCCACTCAAGAAAAAAATATGCCTCAACTCAATACAGACAGCATTAAAGAACGCACATTCGATGCCATTGTAATCGGATCGGGCATCAGCGGCGGCTGGTCGGCCAAGGAGCTTACAGGCAAGGGATTAAAAACATTGCTCCTGGAAAGAGGCCGGGATGTGCAGCACATTAAAGATTATCCCACTACTAACATGCTTCCCTATGAATTTGAGCATAGGGGAGAAGTGCCTTTGGCAATCAAGGAAAAATCGCCCATCGTGAGCAAGTGTTATGCGTTCAGGGAAGATGCCATGCATTTTTTTGTGAAGGACGAAGAACATCCTTATGTACAGGAAAAACCATTCGATTGGATACGGGGTTACCAGGTAGGTGGCAAATCGTTATTGTGGGCCAGGCAAACCCAGCGATGGAGTGATTTTGATTTTGAAGGACCGGCGCGTGATGGCTTTGCAGTAGACTGGCCAATCCGTTATAAAGACATTGCACCATGGTATAGCTATGTAGAAAAATTCGCCGGTATTGCCGGAAATAAAGACGGACTGAAAGAATTGCCCGACGGTGAGTTTCTCCCGGCATATCCGCTCAATGCAGTGGAAGACTATTTTAAGGAGCAGATGAACCGGAAATACAAAGGCCGTTATGTAATCAGCGCACGTGCAGCACATTTGTCGCAGCCGCAACCTGTTCACATCGAACAGGGAAGAGGGCAGTGTCAGAACAGGGTATTATGCCAGCGTGGGTGCCCTTTTGGAGGCTATTTCAGCAGCAATGCCTCTACCATTCCCTGGGCGATGAAAAGCGGAAATCTTACGCTTCGGCCTTTTTCGGTAGTGCATTCCATCATTTACGATGAACAAAAGCAGAAAGCAACCGGCGTTAAAGTGATAGACACCAATACGAAGGAGGAAATAGAATATTTTGCCAATGTAATTTTTGTAAACGCATCTGCACTCAATACCAATCTTATTTTACTCAATTCTATCTCGCACCGTTTTCCTAACGGTTTAGGCAACGATAGCGGTGTGCTGGGGAAGTATGTGGCTTTTCATCATTACGGAGGCGGGGTAAGCGGACGCTACGAAGGGGAGTTGGATAAATTCAGGACTGATGGACGAAACCCTGCCGGATGCTACATTCCAAGGTTCAGGAATGTATATCAGCAGGAAACGGATTTTCTCCGCGGCTATGCGGCCGGATTTGGAGCTAACCGCGGATTTTATAGTGATACCTCATCTATTGGTACATCGTTAAAAGAAAATTTGCTGAACCGCAAACTGGGTTCATGGCATGTGAGTTCGCATATGATGGGCGAGACTATTCCGAAAGAAAGAAATAATGTATCCCTGGATGCCAGTAAAAAAGATAATTGGGACATACCACAGCTAAAAGTTGAGGTAGATTTTGATGACAATGATGCCAAAATGCTGCAGGACTATTTTGAGCAAATATCAGAGATGTTTACTGCAGCCGGGTTTAAAGATGTAAAAACCAGCAAAAGAGAAGGGGCTCCGGGCCTTGATATTCATGAGATGGGCGGTGTACGCATGGGTCGCGATCCTAAAACATCTATGCTCAACAAATGGCATCAGTTGCACGCCTGTAAAAATGTATTTGTAACCGATGGGGCCTGCATGACTTCTACTTCTACTCAAAATCCATCGCTTACTTACATGGCGTTTTCCGCCCGGGCTGTGGACTATGCTGTAGAAGAAATGAAGAAAAGGAACCTGTAATGAGTTGCCCGGAGCTAATATATCATTTACTTTACCCGTAAGTGCAGGATGCTTCTATAAAATAAACTGCCTATTTTTCGATTCCTGGTAAATATTATATTTTCGACATCACGCTTCAAACGGTTTGCTCCATATGCGAAATATCTTTTATGCCTGCTTTGCAGTTATTATTTTGTTGGTATGTTTTCAATCATGTGTTAATTCTTCAGACAAAAAGCAGGTAACCCGGGATGAGAAAAAATTTGCAGAGCATGTGCGCAGCACTGAATTTCAAACTCCTGAGCAGGAACGCGCAGGTTTTGTATTACCACCTGGCTTTGAAGTAACGCTTTTTGCATCTGAACCCGATATCAGCAAACCCATGAATATCGCTTTTGACAACCAGGGGAGACTATGGGTAACACAATCATCAGAATACCCGATGGCCGCCGGTTCGGATAAGGGTAAAGACCGTATCAGTATCCTGGAAGATACAAACGGAGATGGTAAGGCCGATACATTCACTCATTTTGAAGACACATTGAATATTCCCATCGGTATTTTGCCTGTAACGGATGGCGCTATTGCCTATAGCATTCCCAATCTCTATCGTTTTACCGATACCAATAGAGATGGTAAAGCAGATCAACAAAAAGTATTGCTGGGGCCATTTGGTTTTAAAGACACACATGGTATGGTGAACAACTTCATCCGTGGTTTTGACGGATGGGTGCATGCCTGTCATGGTTTCACCAATACCTCCACCATAGCCGGCACAGATGGCGATTCCATTTCAATGACATCGGGAAATACTTTTCGTTTTAAACTTGATGGCAGCCGCGTGGAGCCAACAACTTTTGGCCGCGTAAATCCCTTTGGATATAGCTTTGATGAGTGGGGTTATTTGTATTCAATTGATTGTCATTCCAAACCTATTTATCAATTGATACCCGGGGCCGACTATCCTCATTTCGGCAAAAAAGCTCCTGTTGGTATGGGTTTCGCACCCGAAATGACCAGCTATGAACTCGGTTCTACTGCACTGGCAGGACTTGATTATTATACTGGTGAACAGTTTCCTGAAGCATACAGGAATAGTTTTTATTCGGGAGATGTGGTAACCTGCGAGATAAACCGCAACACGATGACGTTCGAAGGATCTACGCCTATTGGTAAACGTGAGGAAGATTTCCTGGTTAGCGATGATCCCTGGTTTCGACCGGTTGATGTTAAAGTTGGTCCTGATGGCGCCTTGTATATTGCAGACTTTTACAACCGGATCATTGGTCACTATGAAGTGCCCCTGAATCACCCGGGCCGCGACCGCATTAGCGGAAGGATATGGAGAATTACGTATACCGGTAAGGATGCGCATCATGATATGAAGGTGAAAGATTGGTCGAAAGCAGGACTTGATGAACTCATAGCCGGGTTGCAAAGCACGCAGTTAAGTACCCGTTTTACCGTGGCGAACCATATCGTTGACACCTGGAAAGAAAAAGCAATAGCGCCGCTGAAAAAGTTATGCTCGCCTGCGTCTCCACCCAAAGCATATATACAGGCTTTATGGATATTGTATCGTTTAAATGCATTGCCCGATAGGTTGTTACATGAAGCATTGGCCGGCAAAGAGCCGATGGTAAAAGTGCATGCGCTGAGAATATTAACAGAAATGGATGCATTAAGTGATGAATACCATGCTGCAGTTGTTCAGGCGCTGGATGATCCAAACCCTCACGTACGGCGGATAGCCGCCGGCGCGTTAACGAAATTCACTCATGCGCAGAATGTGGCGCCTTTACTCAACCTGTATACAAAAACCGATGAATCGGATTCGCATCTGAAGTATGCCACACTTTTAGGCATTCGCAATAACCTTCGCGATAAAAAGGAGATCAGGAAAGTACTGGCTTTACCGTGGAATGAAAACCAACTTGCCGTGTTGTGTAAAGTGATGCTGGATGTACCTTCTGAAGATGCAGCGGTTTTTGTTTTGAACTACATGCAAGGCCACGATTTGCCAGGGGCACAACTTATAGCGACTTTTGAATATGCCGGACGTTACCTGCCATCGTCGCGTGTGGATGACGCTATCGCTTTGATCAGGCAGCGCTTTCCAACAGAAAAGAACATACAGATCGGGTTGTACAATACCATGCGTGAAGGTATTGCGCAAAGGGGCGCGAAGCCTTCTCCTGTAATGCAGCAATGGGGCATTGGGTTAGCGACATCGCTCCTTGCAGGTATTTCTGAAACGGGCGATATATGGAAAAATCGTCCCGTTGATCTTACTGGTGCACCCGTTGATCCATGGAAGGTGTCGGATGCTTTCTTAACAGATGTTGTACCCGCCTTTCGTATTATGCTTAGTGAGGCACATGGTTACAATCCTACAGGCATACTATATTCTACTCCTTTTCCCTTGCCCGCTACCTTGAGTATGAACGTATTTGACAATGATATCATGAACAGTGAATCTAAAAAAGGGATTTCTAAAAATGCTGTTCGCATACGCCTTCACGGGAGCAACGAATTGGTGGCAGAATACAGGCTCGATCAAAAGCAGCCCATGGAGTTTAAAGAACTGATCAAAGAAAAAGTAGCTTTTGATCTTGCTAAATGGAAAGGTAAGTCGGGATACATAGAAGTATTAGACAGCAGCCGAAATGGTTCCGTGGGCATAGGTAAACTGGATCCTGGTGTATTACCTGTTCCTGAAACCGGAACCGCAGCAATTGCAGAGTACCGCGAAAAGGCAGCCGAAATTGCAGGGGAATATAAGGTAACCTCATTGCAGCCGGTGCTGCAAAAATTAGTATCGTCAAAATGGCTCGATTACAAAGTTCGCGCTGCCGCAGCGAATGCCCTTATGAATATAGCTCCAAAAGACAACACGAGGTTAATAGCAGAAACGTTCAGCGATAAAAACGAGTTGCCCGCACTTCAAATAAAATTGGCTGCAGCGTTGGGGCAGGCTCCTTCTCCTGCTGTATATGAATGGTTGCGGAAGGGCTTACCTGGCAGTAGCTTTTCTTTGCAAACGGCTATTGTTTCCAATTTGGCAGCTTCAACAGCCGGTATTAATTACCTGTTGGAAGCTTTTAAAGAAAAAGAGTTTAATCCCGCGGTATTAACTGAGGTGGCTGTGAGTGAACGGCTTTCCTCCAATATTACCCCTGCTCAGCAAAAACAACTGGATGCTTTATGGGGCGGCAATAAAGATGAGGTAAAAGGAAGACAGCAATTAATTGAATCAAGAATAGCGGGTGTTGCCATTTCCACAACGACACCGGATGCAGGAAAGCTTATTTTTACCCAAAATTGCAGTATGTGTCACCAGGTTAATGGGCAGGGTGGGCTGGTAGGCCCTCAGTTGGATGGAATAGGCAACTGGGGTGCAAAGGCATTAACAGAAAAAATATTAGACCCCAACCGCAACATATCCCAGGCATTCAGAACGTACAATGTAACGTTGAAAAATGGAAGGTTGTTAAGCGGGCTATATCGAAGAACAGAAGGCGAAGTATTGATATTTGCCGACGCGGCTGGCAAGGAATTTTCGATAGCGAAGAACGACATTAAAGAAAATAAACCTTCACAGTTCACTTTGATGCCCGACCAGTTCAGGGATATCATAAAAGAGGAAGATTTTTATGCGCTTATGAAATATTTGCTCAGCGTAAAATAGGCAGCGTCAAATTTGTAACAGGTAAACTATAAAATATGCGGACTAAAAATTGTAAAAAATATTTGTGCTTCATACCGCTCCTGCTGTTTGTTGTTATGGGTTGCGCACAAAGCAAGCAAAAAGTATCAAAAGAAGTGAAATTTGAGAAGCAGGTAATCACCAGCGAGTTTATAAGCGAGGGTGTGGCAGTGGGAGATGTGAACCACGATGGCAGAATTGACGTGATGGCCGGCGCTTACTGGTTTGAAGCGCCCTCATGGAAACGGCATGCTATTGTTGCCAATGCGGAAAAATACGTTGTGGGGAAAGGGTACAGCAATTCTTTTTTGAATTTTAGCATGGATGTAAACCAGGATGGCTGGATAGACCAGGTTCGTATTGACTGGCCGGGCAAAGCGGCTGTATGGCACGAAAACCCCAAAAATAAATCCGGCGACTGGCCCATGCATATTATTCACACATCGGTTGGAAATGAGTCGCCGCGTTTTGTTGATATAGACGGCGACGGCAGGAAAGATATATTGTGTAACGATCCTGAAAAAAAGCAGATCATCTGGTTGCAGGCGCCACAACAAAAAGGAGATACCACATGGAAGCTTACGGTAATAGCTTCCGGGGATGATATACCTGGTACGCATATGTATACTCACGGACTTGGCTATGCGGATATTAACGGCGATGGAAAGAAAGATGTTTTAATTAACAAAGGCTGGTGGGAAGGTCCTTCCGATCCTGCAACGCCCAACTGGACTTTTCATGCAGCGGCGCTCGGCGAAGATTGCGCTCAAATGTATGTAATGGATTTGAACGGCGATGGGCTCGCAGATGTGATCAGCTCTTCTGCACACCAATATGGAATATGGTGGCATGAACAGGGGAGAGATGCTGAAGGCAATGCAACCTGGACGGAGCATAAAATTGATACCAGTTTTTCGCAAAGTCATAGCCTGGCATTGACTGATATTAATGGTGATGGCAACCCCGACCTGGTTACCGGCAAACGGTATTTCGCGCATAATGGCGGCGACCCGGGAGCGCACGACCCAGCCGTGTTAGTTTGGTTTGAATATCAGCCCGGCAAAATACCTTCCTGGACTCCGCATCAAATCGATAATGATTCCGGGTCGGGCTTGAATATTGTTGTAGAAGATATCAATCAAGATAAGCTCCCTGATATTGTAGTATCCAACAAAAAGGGGGTATTTGTTTTCCTGCAGAAGTAATGATGTTTACAAAGAAATTATCGTTTTCGGTTTACCACTAATGTTCACTACTTAAATATTGTTTCATGAAATTTGGAATTAATACCTTTTTATTTACTTCACCGTTCACCACAGAAAGTATTTCATTATTCCCCCAGTTTAAAAGATGGGGATTTGATGCTGTGGAAATTGCGCTGGAAGATGCCTCCCATATTGATCCGGTTGTTGTTAAAAAAGCGCTGGATGATAACGGACTCATTTGCGGTTCTATTTGCGCGGCAATGGGCGGCGGCCGCGACTTGCGCGGAACTAAAAGCGAGCAGCAAAATGCATTCGATTATTTAAAAGCCGTTATTGATTTGTCTCCGGTATTGGGACACCCCACTTTAATCGGCCCACTGTATTCGGCAGTGGGAAGAGCGGAGTTGGTTGCGCCGGATGATTATAAACAGCAATGGGACACCGTTGTAAAACATTTACAAACACTCGCCGCACATGCCAGCCAGCAAAATGTAAAACTGGCTATTGAGCCGCTTAACCGTTACGAAACAGATTTTATCAATACCTGCGACCAGGCGCTGAAAATGGTGAATGATGTAAATGAATCGGCGTTGTTTGTACATCTCGATTCTTTTCATATGAATATTGAAGAAAAAGATCCGGCGAAAGCTATTGAAAGAGCGGGTAGCAAACTGGGGCACTTTCATGCCTGCGGTAGCGACAGGGGCACACCCGGGAATGACCAGATCAATTGGGACAAGCTATTCGCTGCCTTTAAAAAGATTGGCTACGATGGAAATGTTGTAATTGAATCTTTTACACCCGCTATCGAAATCATCGCTAAGGCTGCATCTATCTGGAGGGAGATGGAACCTTCACGGGAAAGTATCGCTATTGATGGGGTGAAGTTTTTAAAAAATAAGCACCAATCAATAGTCAGCGGTTAACAATTCG
>CAYMKT010000098.1:0-14617 GCA_964391065.1 uncultured Terrimonas sp.
TCTTTAATATGGGTTGCCAAAAATAGATCCCGGTCTAACATGCCGGTTGCAGTGATGTTTTTGCCGATCCATTTTTCAAGGGATGCATCGTGAAACGGGTTGCCCCCAAGCTGCCTTAAAAAATATTCTTTGCTTTCTGTTTGAAGTATAACAGCATTGCGTTCCGATTTGGAACCTTCCGAGGTTTTTTTGATCACAACCTTACCCGAAAGTTGCACCTCCTTTATTTTCTCCTTATTTTTTTTATCTCCGCTCATATACCCTCCATCCCAGTAGTTGATCACCGCTTTCTTTGATGACAAGGATTTTGATATTATCAAAATCAACCGAACCCGGTGTAGAAATGTCTTTAACGAAAGTACGGAATCTGGCGGTGCGTGGTGCAAGCTTCTTTTCCATCAGGCTTTGCGAGCTGGCCTTTACATTGGCTTCATACAAACCTTTTTTATCGTAGGAGGAGAATCCTGTTTCTTTCAGCAGTGTATTAATCTCTTTTTGGTTCCTGGATTGGGTTACCGTTTTTTGTTTATGGCTGGGCGCAAGTGTTCTTTTGAGATCGCTTCCTTTTTTGAATAGTTTCATTCTTGTATTTTGAACCGTATTCTGAGAAACGATTTTCTTTACGCTTTCATCAATTACAGGCAATAAAGACGGGTCGCCAAGCAAATAAAACTGGGCAACGGTTTTCAGTTCATATGGATCGAGATGCGGCCCCGATTCGCTTAAAAATTGTTGCCTCGCCTGCAGCAACGCTCTTCCTGCAGAAGCTCCTTCAATAATGTTTTTAATAAAGTATTGTGTGATCAGGTCGGCAAGACCCTGCGAATCGGCGGGGCCATAGGCAATGGTGCTGCTGCCTACAAATGCAATGGCGTTATTGTTTAAATACATGTTGGCCATACTCAATGCACCGGGTTGCGGAAGCAAATCGGGGTTTACCAATTCGCCGCCAAAACAACATTCCGCCGCCACTATTGTTCCATCACTGATCTTCCCCTTGAGTTGTGTTGAGTCGATGGCAACCGGATAGCTATTGGCTTTCTGCCCGTAAAAGGCCATATCGTTTTGTGCGCCATGACAGTTATAGAAATGCATCATTTTTTTGAGTTGTGTGGCCGTGTACTTATTTTTTGAGCCCGGACTGATGAGCAGGCTTTTGTAATTGCCCACCATGTTCTGCAGGCTTAACTGCGTGGATTTACGCCACACATAAGCGCTCACGGCAAAATAGTTCATATACGATGATTCTTTCCGGGGTTGGGCTTTTATGGCGCTGTTGATGGCATTGGTGAAATATTGCACATCGCTTTTGCCGGGAACATCTGGTATTCGTCCCACTACGCGTGTGGGGCCGGTGAACGACTGTATGTTTTTGCTGTACGGCGCATCGCAGGCATAAGGGAGATCGGATGGTACTAGTATGTCTCCATCCTCATCGGCGGGATTAATGATTTGCTGAAAGGGGAATACATCCTGAGAACCTGCAATAAGTATATAATCGGGGATGTGTTTTTTGTAAAGATCGTCTACTGCTATTTTGCAGGCTCTGGCATTTACAACTTTTACCACTTTTATGCCCGCCTGTTTGGCGGATATGACATCATCGATGTATACAATGCGCGTATCGATTCCTCTTTTTTTATCGGCCGATTTTAGTTTTTCGAACAGTTTTTTAATGCTGGAAAACTTCTTGCCATATTTTAACGTTAGTGTGCTTTTGGCGGTAACTACAATCTTTTTTGCATACATGGCTTTAATATTGAAGGTTTGATAAAATTATTTCAGGTGGCCTTGCTCCAAAAATTTTTTAAGTGTGCCCGATGTGTCGGGGTGGGAAATAACGGCTTCCCTAAATTTCTTCCATTTCCGTATACCTATTTTTTCATAAGGATGGTTTTCGTCGTCAATTAATTTCGCCAGTTCCGGGTGGCTATAAACCAGTTGAGCCAGTTCCGTATTATACATCTGCATGGCAGGTACCGATTGCGGGTTTTTAATTTTAAAAATGGTACTCAGAATAGGGAACCAGGGCACATGGTCTTCTGGAGTTTTTTGTAGTCCTTCCGTAACGGGAATATGCAATGCATCTTTTGCCTGCAAAATCCCGTTGCCGAAATAGTTGCTATAGGATAACGGTGCGTTATTGACCATCTTTTTTGCCGATTTAAACAACCCATACCGAACGGCTTCTACCCGTTGCCAGGGTTGAAGCTGATTTAATATCGCGTAATTTTTTTTGTAGTAGATGGCGGCCGCTGCTGCAATCTGCGGAGTAGCGCAAGAGGTGCCGGCTCCGGCAAAACTGATGTTACCGCTTTCGGTGCTTGCCCATGGAATATTTGGTGTAAATGCCGCCAGTGCTTTTTTCATATGTCGTTTGGGACCGAAACAACCCTGCATTTCGCCGGGTTTTAAGCTAAAGTAAGGGGCAAAATCATGGGTTACACCGCATGCGGCAATTACCCGTCCAAACCGCGCCGGGTAAATAACATGCCTGGTAGGCAATCCATTAAAATTATTACCGGAAGCGCTTACAACGGTAATGCCTGCTTCATATGCCGCATTAACGGCTTTTGCCCATGATGCGGAGGGCGCTCCACCCATGCTCATCGACACCACCTGTACAGGTGTGCCGCTTAGGGTAAGTTGAGTAACATAATTCAATGCTTCAGCGAAAGCGCTTGTTTTTAACAAAACCACCGACCGTGCTATTCTGCAACAAATTACCTCGGCAAACCACGCAGCGCCTAAATAATCCTTAAACCTGCCCTCATCCGTCATAACATCAACCTTATTGCCTGCCAGTATACCGAGTGTACCTGTGCCATGCCCCGGCATTTTTAGAAAACCGTCTGTTAAGGGATCCTCGGCATTTCCTGCATTTTCGCCTTCCACAAAATTTCTTTGCAGTTTATTTTTTTTCACTGCACCGGGAACAATGAAATGAGAAGCGCTGTAGCCGGTATCAAAATGTGCGATGCGAATAACAGCTTCAGCCGCCTGCACATTATCCCCGGCCGCCTTTAATTGGGAAAAAGTATCACCGGGGTGCCACACTATGTTCTTTTGAGGAGGCCAGTCTTTATCAAAGTTTTCACTGCCATTCCTGTTTGTGAAAAACTTGGCGGTGATTTCTCCGGGCGCCGCTACTGTATTTTTATTGATCGTGAACTCCTGTAAAAAATCAGGTTCCACAAATGTTTGCTTTCCGTTTAAGGCGGCGCCGGCCATATGCGCTACATCCCAGGGATTCACCTCCGTGTCAATTATTTTTGTCTTTGCATACACATGTTGAACACCACCTGGTTTTTGTTTTGATTTGGCTGCTGCCTGGGTTGTGCCGGATTGCTTTACGGTAACAACAGGTATACCCGCTGATTGCAGTTGTTTTTGTATAGCTTTGGAATGATCAAACTGTGTTTGAAATGTAGCTTTTTGTTCCGCCCGGGATGGTTGAATAATAATTTCAACCGGCTGATTATAGCGCTTCATATCGCTTAATTAAATTCGTATTCAGTGCTGGGAACGGAGTTGTATGCGAAAAATAAGACCGGGTATGGGGGAATAGATACGGGATATCCGCAAAATGTTACTTCGTTTTACCCTATAAAAGTAGGATTGATTTTGAAGATATGGTCATTAAAGATAAAATAAGGCTCAGGTATAATGGCCGGGGCAATATCTTGAACGCTGCATTAAAACCCGATATTCGCTTATGCATGTAGAACCCAAACCCCAACGTGTACTTTCTATTGATGCGTTTCGTGGTATAACCATTTTGGTAATGGTTTTTGTAAACGAACTGGCAGGAGTAAGAGATATTCCGCAATGGATGAAGCATATGCCGGCAAATGCAGATGCTATGACTTTTGTAGACCTGGTTTTTCCAGCGTTTTTATTTATTGTCGGTATGTCTATACCATTTGCTCTTAATAACAGGCTAAAAAAGGGAGATCGTTTTTGGCAGTTGCAGTGGCATATGGTATGGCGCACCGTAGGTTTATTGGTGTTGGGTGTATTTATGGTAAACGGAGAAGGTGGTTACAATGAAAATGCCATGGGCATGTCGATACACTTGTGGCTGTTTCTGTTTTATGCCTGTATTATCCTGGTATGGAATGTATATACGGCTCTGAAAAGAAAATGGGTATTTCTTTTCAGGGGGCTTGGAATGGCTGGGTTACTGTTGCTTGCCTTTATTTACCGTGGCGGCGAAGATGGTACCGGGCATATCACACCTCGCTGGTGGGGTATTTTGGGGCTTATTGGCTGGGCATACCTGTTCGCTTGCATCCTCTTTCAATTGTTAAGAAAGAATTTGGTGTGGATGGTACTTGCTATTGTTTTTTGCGTGATGTTCTACATTGCCGGGAAATCATCCATGGTGCACGGGAACCCTGCGCTGCGCTGGATAAGCAGTCAGGGTGGTAATGCGGCGCATACCTCTGTCGTGCTGTGCGGAATAGTATTGTCTCTTATTTACTTTGATACCGGCGCTTTAAAAACGAATGTCCGGCGTTTTGCCGGGGCCGGAATATTTGCATTAATGCTTTTTGTTGCAGGATATTTTCTACGCCCTTATTTCAGCATATCGAAAATATATGCAACGCCCACATGGTGCCTGTACAGCGCTGGTATTTGCTGCATATTGTTCAGCATCTTGTATTGGTTGATCGACATTAGAAAAATAAATAGCTGGACGAATTTCTTTCAGCCTGCTGCTACAAATCCATTGCTTACTTATATTATCCCGGGTATATGGTATGCCTTGTTTGCTGTTTTACATATCACCATTTTTCCGTGGAGCCTTAAATATGGGCTGCCCGGTTTGCTCTGGTCTGCCTTATTTGCAGTGATAGTAATGTATCTGGCAAAGGGCCTGAATGCTTTAAAAATAAGGTTGCAGTTATAGTGAGCTGTGAGCTTTGAGCGATCAGCGATGAGCTTCATTTCATCATCTTTTTTATGCTGCGTTGGATCAACTGGCGTTTCGGGATGTAACTACCCAGCAGAAGCTTCTCCGTTTTCTATGCGTAAAAAATTGGTTACACATTCGGGGATCTCTTCTTTGTAGTGGCTTACGTACAGCAACGTTGTGCCAAATATTTCACAAACGTCGTTAACAATTTGCTTGAATTGGTGAACATGCTCAGCATCAAGCCCCTGGCAGGGTTCGTCTAAAATTAAAAGTGGCGGATTTTTTACCAATGCCCTCGCTAATAAAACCAGGCGCTGCTCCCCGGCCGAAAGAAGAGACAACAATTTGTTCTCCAACCCTTCCAGTTGAAACAACGAGATCCACTGCTTTACCCGGGTGCGGTGCGCTTCGGTTAACGTCCGGAACAATCCAATAGAGTCAAACAAACCCGAGGCAATGGTTTCAAAGCAGGTAGCCGAATAATCAAAATACATATGCATTTCCGGAGAAACATAGCCGATCTTTTTCTTAATATCCCATATGCTTTCTCCGCTGCCTCTCCGCTTATCGAAAAGGTATATTTCATTAGCGTATGCTTTGCTGTTGTCGCCGGTTATTAAACTCAATAACGTTGATTTGCCCGCGCCGTTGGGTCCGGATATGCTCCAGTGTTCGCCCTTTTTTACCTCCCAATTAATGTTTTTCAGAATCTTTTTATCACCATACTGCACCTGTACATTTACCATTTTTATGGCATATTCAAATTCCGGCCATGCGCTACGGTCGAGTTTTTCTAAAAGGGAACGGTTAATTCGAAATGCTGCCGGAAAAGCAAAATTGTTGGAGTTAAAATCTTTTTTACGGGCTGCCGATATCAATTTTCCTTTTTCTAACAATGCTACGTGGGTTATGGAATCAGGTATTTCCGTAGGTGCGGTAACCAGTATTATTTTTACACCGGATTTGCTGATGGTACTAATAATGATGTTCAGTATTTTTCTGCCGTCTGTGTCCAATCCAATAAAAGGGTTGTCTAAAATGAGCAGTTCAGGTTCGCTGAGTATTGCCTTTGCTATTTGCAATCTTTTATTTTCTCCGTTCGAAAGTTGAATCAACGGCTTTTGCATCAGTTGCTCAATATGAAGCAACCGCGGAATTTCCGCCACGCTAATTCCGGAAGAAAGTATTTCACGATGGTGATTTTTCAAATCCAATGCCTCGGAAAGCGTCAGCGTGTTTTCTGAATCCGATGCATTATAACGTTGCTGGTAATAAAAATCAGATGTGTTGGAAAGGTTTTTAAACCGGTGTTGCTGTTCCACTACGGCTATGTGGGGCCGTTGTGTTGCCTGCCCGTTAAATGAAATATTGCCTGTATAGTGGTGCATACCGGCAATGGCGTGCACCAATGTGGTTTTCCCGCTGCCTGCAGACCCGGTAACGCTCCACTGTTCACCCGGTTGAATAAGGAGATCAATGCCATCAATGATTTTTCTTCCATTAAGCTGAACGGTTAATTGCTGTAGTTGTAAAAAAGGAAAAGCCATTGCACAAAATAGGTTACAATGGCTCAAGTTATTATTTTGTTTACAATCCGGGAGGCTAATCTTCATCTTCATAATAAGCATCCTCATTGCTGTAATAAGAGGTTTCCCACTCTTTCACAGCCCTGTCGTCGAGGAGTTCAATAATCTCCCAGATAGGATCCGACTTTCGTTTCCATTCTGTAATTTCAGTCTCGCCATATCGCGTTAGAAACAGGCAATGATCCGATTCTAACATAACCCTGATGAGTGAAATTGGAGCAACTTCATGTTCTTGTATAAGATAATAACATCCTTTTTCCAGCAACGCATAAGAATACATAACATTTCAAATTTAAGTCTGATCAATGCAGAATTAATGGATATTAGTAAGTGTAATGAGGTTGTAGTACGCTAGAAAATAATGGTATTAGCGAAAACGGTCTGAATCATTTGGTGTTCGAAGCTCATAGAATATTCAACCGCTTTGTACATCAAATTTACGAAAATTCCGGCGGCCGGGTTCGGTAAAACCGAAACTTAAGGCAGAATTTATATAGAAACCCGGCGGTATGTTGAACTTAATAGGGGTTATGTATGTATAAAAACAGGTATATGTCAAAATCCATTCAAAAGCTTTTCAGAATTGGGTACGAAATTAAGAAAAGCTTTAAAGTGATTTGTGTATTTGCTTCTGTTCAATTTAAAGTAAAAAGCGCCCTTTTTGGAGTTCATTTTATCTTTTTCTTTTTGTTTTATTAGCAACCCGGTTGATAGTACCTTACGACTGAAATTGCGATTGTCGAAACGGGCATCGTACATCGCTTCGTATACGGTCTGCAATTGCGGAATAGTAAATTTTTCAGGGAGTAATTCAAACAACACAGGATGTAAGGCTGCTTTATATCGGAGCTGTTTTTTTGCCAATTTCACCATGTCGTTGTGGTCGAAAATAAGTTGAGGCGCCTGGTTTAGCAGAAACCATTCTGCATGATATTCATCACTCAATTGCTTTTCGTATTGGTGTATATCAATCAATGCGAAATAAGCAATGGAGATGGTTCTTTCTACCGGATCGCGGTCTGGTTCGCCGAAAGCCAGCAATTGCTCCATGTACACATTTTCAAGCCCGGTATTCTTTTTTAAAATTCTATTGGCTGAAGTCTCAAGACTTTCCCCGGGCTTTACAAATCCACCCATCAGGCTCCATTTGCCTTTTTCCGGTTCAAATCCTCTTTGTACGAGCAATATTTTAATGTCTTGCCCATCAAAGCCGAATATGATGCAGTCTATTGCCGCAAGCACGCGAATTTCTTTTGAGTAGCGGGATGCCATTAACAATGTAATCGTTGAAATGAAGAGGAGGTGGTAAAGTACAGTATGAAAATAATGATTTTTATGAAAGAGAAACCCGATTTTTGCTTTTTTGAAGTTTACTCATTTCAGTACATACAACCTGGTTAGCAGTAATGACTAAAGCATATCAATCTTTTATTTTCGATTTGAATGGCACCATGATAGATGACATGGCATATCACGTCAGGGCCTGGCATCATTTACTAACTGCTGAGTTGGGAGCGGTTCTAACTTCTGAGGAGGTAAAGCAAGAGATGTATGGAAAAAATAGTGAAGTGATGGACCGGATTTTTGGTAAAGGACATTTTTCCGTGGAAGAAGCCAATCGGTTATCACTGGAAAAAGAAAAAAGATACCAGTTCGAATACAAACCGCATTTGAAACTCATTAAAGGGTTAGAAAACTTTCTGGAACAGGCCTTCCAAAACCAGGTGCCTATGGCCATAGGCTCTGCTGCTATCCCTTTTAATATTGATTTTGTGCTGGATAATCTCCATTTACGCAAATATTTTTCGGCTATTGTAAGTGCCGATGATGTGAAACGGAGTAAACCGCATCCCGAGACCTATTTGAAAGCCGCCGCATTATTACATACCGCACCAGCCGATTGCCTGGTATTTGAAGATGCACCTAAGGGCGTGGAAGCAGCGTTCAACGCCGGCATGCACGCAATAGTGATTACTACGATGCACGCAAAGGAAGAGTTTTCTGCATACCCCAATGTAGTGAAATATATCACGGATTATTCCAATGGGGTATCAGCATTATTATCATAGTCTTTTTTTTCCTCAAACTTTCCAGATGAAGCAATGAAGTTGCCACTGCTGAACGATCACGCGTGGGAATGTTTTGGCAATGGTAAAATGATCGGGATCACCCTCAAAAATGATTGGAGTTGAATCTGTACCTGGTCTGGGCTTTCGCTTTAAAGCAAACGTTTGCGCATCCCGTTTAATAATTTTATCGGTACTTTAGTACGCATATCTACTAAACTTCTCATAAATACGCATGAAAGCAAAACAAAAGAATTCCCGGCGCCTGTTTCTGAAAAACTCAATCGGCGCCCTGGCAGCATTTACTATTGTACCCCGCCATGTGCTCGGCGGAACCGGATACCTTGCTCCCAGCGATACGCTCACAAAAGCGATTGTTGGCGTTGGCGGCATGGGACGGGGGCATATACCCTATGGTGGCACTAAAGTGGTGGCTGTATGCGATGTGGATACCCGGCATATCAAATTGGCCTTGGATGAAATGGGTGGCGGTGCAGGAGTGAAAACGTTCAGGGATTACCGTGAGGTAATTACACTACCTGAAGTAGATATCGTACACGTTGCCACTCCGCCGCATTGGCATGGTATTATAGCAGCCGATGCTGCGAGGGCTGGTAAAGACATCTGGTGCGAAAAGCCGATGACCCGTACCATTGGAGAAGGGAAGCGTTTGGTAGAAGCCGTACAGCAGCACGGGCGCATATTCCGGTTGAATACCTGGTTTCGCTTTTCAGATCATTTTTATGGTATGAATACCACGGTGAAACCTATAAAGAAACTGGTGGAAAGCGGTATGCTGGGATGGCCACTCAAGGTAACGGTAAGTAAACATACCGGTTTCGACTGGAAATTTTACTGGGTAGGCAAAACTCATCTTCAGCCAGAACCAGTACCTGCAGAACTGGATTACGAGATGTGGCTGGGTCCTGCACCTTATAAGCCTTATAATGCACATCGCGTGCATACTACCTTCCGTGGATATTGGGATTACGATGGCGGCGGGCTTGGAGATATGGGTCAGCATTACATTGATCCTATTCAATATTTTTTAGGCAAGGATGATACCAGCCCGGTTTCGGTAGACGTGGATGCCCCGCAACAACATGACGATGCGGTGGGTACCTGGCGTAAGATTACCTATACCTATGAAGACGGATGCCAGATTATCCTGGATGGAGCAGGCACGGAAGAAAAGGCCGCCTATATAGAAGGCCCCAAAGGAAAGCTGTTTAAGGGTTTCAAATGCGATATCCCCGATTTTGAAAGAAAGCTTGCCGCATTTCCCGATCCGCAACCTCAGGTTACCGACTTTATAGATGCAGTAAAAAGACGTCAAAAATTTGCACTGAATGAACAAAACGGGCACCGCTCCTGTACCATTATTAATATGGGCAAAATTGCATTGCAATTAGGGCGATCTCTAAAATTCGATCCGTTGAAACAGGAGTTTATTAACGATGAAGGCGCTAACCGCCTGCTTAATCCGCCGTTGCGGGAACCATGGTCTGTTTAAACCCCGGGTAAAACCAAGTTCAATCGGGTGGTATTGACGAAAAAACAGCCCGCTCCGGCAGAGAGCGAAGTACACGCAAATTAACGGGCTCATAGTGCTGGTATAAAAATATTAAAACAAGACAATTTTATTTTACATGCGACTACTTTTCATAACATTCCTGGTTTTCGTAAGCTTGCAGCAGGCGGCTGTTGCGCAAACCGATGTAAACCGCACGGTTAGTACTAAAATCGCTGATTTATTAGCCAAAATACCGGCGGATGATGCGGAACAGTTAAAAATCAATGCCGAATCTGTGGCTGCGTTGGGTGAAGACGGATTGCTGGAATTCGTTACGGGATTGAATGCGCAAGGCGACCTTACCCGGTTGCATTTTGCCATCAACGGTTTTTCCTATTACGCAATCCAGCCCGGCAAAGAAAGCTGGCGTACAATGGGAACAAAAGTATATGGACAGGCGCTCGGGAAACTCTCGAACGATGAAGCGAAATTGTTCATCATAACACAACTCGAACATATAGGAAAGGATGATGCCATTATTTATTTGCAACCCTACCTGCACCATGACCGGCTAAGCGATCCGGCATCAAGGGCATTGGCCACCATTAATACGGCATTGGCTAATGATGCTTTGCTACAGGCCTTAGCAGGTGCAAACGGTAACGCGCAATTATCGCTGGTACAGGCTTTGGGGCATACCCGTTTTCCCCAGGCTGTACAGCCGGTGTCGGCACTGGCTGCAACAGGCGAACCTAAGCTCACCAAACTGTGTTTGCACACGTTGGCGCGGATAGGAGATCCTTCTTCTATGAAATTACTTTCCGGCGCCGCAGCAAAAAGTGGTTACACTTATGATGTTACCGATGCTACCTCCTCCTATATTTTATACCTCGCGCAACTGGCTGCTGGCGGTAATTCCAAAGCCGCTGAAAGCGCAGCAAAAAAATTGCTGAAAAAGGCGGCTTCTGCCGAACAGGTTCATACGCAAACTGCGGCATTGAAAATATTGACAGATATACAGGGACAAAACAGCACCGCTTTGTTGGTCAGTGCAATGAAAGATAAAAATGCGGAATACCGTGCGGCAGCCCTGCAATTTGCCCGTCCCTATTTAAATGAAAATACGGCTGCATCGTGGATAAGCGCTTTTAATAAATCCGGTAATGGGGCGAAAGCTGAAATCCTCACCATGTTGGGCGATAATGGTATAACCAGCGCTTCACCAATAGCACTTGAATCTTTGGAAAGTGGAGATGAGAGTGTGCGGTTAGCGGCAATTACGGCTGCGGCAAAAACCGACCCGGAAAAAGCATTGCCGGCTTTGCTTAACGTATTGAAAACGGGTAGCGCCCAGGAAATAGCTGCTGTTAAAACTTCATTATTATCTATGAAGGGAGACGGGGTAGTTCCGGCTGTTGCGGAAGCCATACCCGGCGCAACTCCAGCAGGCAAGGCTGCCCTCATTGATGTATTAGGCGAAAGGGCAGCGCGCAGTAGAATAAAGGATGTACTCCCCCTGGTAAACAGTCCCGATTCAGCAGTTCGTAAATCTGCACGGGTGGCTGCAGGCAATATGCTTACACCCATGCAACTCCCGGAATTGTATCCTTTGCTTCTGTCTGCCAAAACTCCGGAAGATGTAACCGATATGCAACAGTTGGTCATTGCCGGATTAAATGGCATAAATAATCCCGATCAGAGAAGCACTTTTGTCCTGGCTCAACTGGAAAAGGCGCCTGCTGACAAAAAGTATCTATTCTATAACGTGTTATCCGGTATTGGAGGCAAACAGGGGCTCGAAACCGTAGTAAATGCCTACGCGACCGGGGATGATCAAACAAAAATGGAAGTAATTACCGCGCTTTCTAATTGGAAAGATGGGTTGGCTACGGCTCAAATATACCAGGTTGTTCAACAGGAAGGTAAGGGCGAATATGCCGATAAAGCAATCGCCGGTTTTGTTAAACAAATCAGCATCTCCCATAATACGCCTGATCAGAAGCTGTTGTTGTTACGCAATGCCATGGACTACGCGCAGCATATTGAGCAAAAGAACAACATTTTGCAGCAGGTAGGAAAATGTAATACTTTACCAGCCCTGCTGTATGCCGGAAGATTTTTGGACGATCCGGCCTTGCAGAGAGAGGCTGGCTTTGCCGTGATGGATATCGCTTTGTCCGATAAATCGATTTATGGAGACAATGTGAAACAGTTGCTCGAAAAAACCATCCCTGTCCTGGGTGGATCGGAAAGTGAATACCAGAAAGAGGCTATTCGCAAGCATTTAGCTGCCATGCCAAAAGACGCAGGATTTGTTCCGATATTTAACGAAAAGGACCTCACCGGTTGGAAAGGTCTGGTTGCCGATCCCGTGAAGCGTTCTAAAATGGATGCTAAAACCCTGGAAAAGGAACAGGCAAAGGCCGATGAAACAATGCGTACCGGCTGGTATGTGAAAGACGGGTTGCTTGTTTTTAGCGGCAAGGGCGACAATCTGTGTACCGTAAAGCAATATGGTGATTTTGAAATGTATGTTGATTGGAAAATAACCAGGGATGGCGATGCCGGTATTTATTTAAGAGGCACTCCGCAGGTGCAAATATGGGATACTTCGCGGATCGATGTGGGAGCACAGGTGGGTTCAGGGGGATTGTACAATAATCAAAAAAATGAAAGCAAACCATCTCAATTAGCCGACAATGCCATTGGCGACTGGAATTCATTTCATATAACAATGGTTGGCGACCAGGTTACCGTATACCTGAACGGCCAGTTGGTGGTAGATAAAGTGCCGTTGGAAAACTACTGGGACCGTAATTTACCCATCTTTCCCCAGGAGCAAATAGAATTGCAGGCCCACGGAACCTATGTGGCGTACAGGGATATTTATCTAAAGGAAATTGCCCGACCCAAACCGTATGTGCTTACCGAAGAAGAAAAAAAGGAAGGATACAAAATATTATTTGATGGCACAAATCTGCACCACTGGGTGGGCAATAAAACCGCCTATGTTATTGAGGATGGAAACATAGCGGTATATCCTAAGCGTGGCGGCAATGGCAACCTTTATACGAAAGACGAATACAGCGACTTTATTTACCGTTTCGAGTTTAAACTTACACCAGGCGCCAATAATGGGATTGGGATACGCGCTCCTCTGAATGGCGATGCGGCCTATGGAGGCATGGAAATACAGGTACTGGATAATGATGCCGATATTTACAAGGACCTGCAGCCCTACCAGTATCATGGTTCGGTTTATGGCGTTATACCGGCTAAACGTGGCTACCTTAAGCCGCTGGGCGAGTGGAATGAGGAAGAAATCTATATAAAGGGGAATAAGATCAGGGTTACGTTGAACGGCACCGTAATTGTGGATGGCGACATTGCAGAGGCGAGCAAAAACGGCACTCCCGATCACCGGGATCATCCCGGATTAAAAAGAACAACCGGTCATATTGGCTTTTTAGGGCATGGCGACAACCTGTTTTTCCGTAATATCAGGATAAAATCTTTGTCACAAAAGTAAAGGAGCATTGTCTGGAACCTTTTGGTATTGCGACCTGGTACAAACCTGGTCGCAATTTTTTTTCCGGAGGGTCGCGTAACGGAATCCATGCTGCAAGGGGGTTGTAATGCCATCGGTGGGAGAAATAGCGTGTCGATGATCAGGTTATCATCAAAAAAGATTTGGCAACTATTAAAACCTGACTATCTTTGCGTCCCGCTTTCAAAAAAAAGCAATAGTTCTTTCAAAAAAGCAACGTTAAAACGGAAATAAAAAGCAAAAAAGATTTGGTGATTTAATAAATCATCCTACCTTTGCACCCCGTTCAAAAACAACCAACGATCTTACCAATAGTTTACCTGGATAATGTGAATAAAAAAGCAACTTAAAATTTGCCTGGAACGGAAGAGCGTGTAACTTTGCAGCCCGTGGTTTTTTCGGATATAGTTCTGTGATTAGTAAGAAGTTATCAACCAAAAAAATCTGAAATTTTCAGATAAAAAATTTGGTAGAAATAATAAATCTCCTACCTTTGCCACCCGTTCAAAAAACGGGTAGTAAAACACGAGAGTTTAAGATCTTTGAAAGTTTGGAAGCAACAGCACTTTCTTGAATTATTTTAAGAGAGGTAAGGTAAACCAGCCACAAAATTTGATTTTAAGAGCAATCTTCAAATCTCAACATTATTTACAATGGAGAGTTTGATCCTGGCTCAGGATGAACGCTAGCGGCAGGCTTAATACATGCAAGTCGTGGGGCAGCAGGGGTGTAGCAATACATCTGCTGGCGACCGGCAAACGGGTGCGCAATACGTACGCAACCTTCCTTTAAGCGGGGAATAGCCCAGGGAAACTTGGATTAATACTCCATAATATAATGAAGAGGCATCTCTTTATTATTAAAGCTCCGGCACTTAAAGATGGGCGTACGGCTGATTAGGTAGTTGGCGGGGTAACGGCCCACCAAGCCTTCGATCAGTAGCTGATGTGAGAGCATGATCAGCCACACGGGCACTGAGACACGGGC
>CAYMKT010000099.1:0-9824 GCA_964391065.1 uncultured Terrimonas sp.
ACTAACAATTGTTAATTTGGTATCGCCATCCGTTAACCAAATTGCTTGTCATGAAAAAAATCGCCTGCTACGCTGTTGCACCATTACTTTTTTTTTATGCACTTCCCTGTTTCGCCCAAAATATAACGCTTTCCGGTACCGTTAAAAAAAGTACCACAGGGGAATTTGTAAGCGCTGTTTCCGTTATTGTAAAAGGAACGACTGAGGGTACATTTACCGATCCGAGAGGTAGCTTCAAACTTACTACCAGCACGCCTTTGCCGCTTACTTTAGTGTTTTCATCCATTGGTTTCGAAAACAAGGAAATTCAAATTGTTGAGGCAGACCCCATAGAGGTGGAGCTGATGCCTGCTGCGGTACTCGGCGAAGAGGTTGTTATAGCCGCCACCCGAACAGCTACCCGTTCAATGGAATCGCCCGTTTCCATTGAACGGGTGAGTGCCGCTAACATTCGTAATTCGCCTGCAACCAGTTATTACGATATGGTTGCGCAGCTAAAAGGCGTAGATGTTACCACTTCTTCCCTCACTTTTAAAACACCCAGTACAAGAGGTTTTAATTATTCTGGTAACACCCGCTTTAACCAATTGGTTGACGGTATGGATAACCAGGCCCCCGGATTGAATTTTTCCCTGGGAAACTTTGTTGGACTAACTGAGCTCGATGTTGAGAGTATGGAGGTTTTACCCGGCGCTTCTTCTGCACTCTATGGTTCGGGCGGCGTAAACGGTACCATGCTTATTAACAGCAAGGACCCTTTTAAATACCAGGGATTAAGTTTCCAGATTAAAACGGGAATGAACCACGTTGATAAAAAACAGCGCAGCGAACCGGGTTGGTACAACGACTGGTCTGTTCGATGGGCCAAAGCAATTAATAACAAATTCGCTTTTAAAATAGGCATGCAGCTCATACAGGCTAAAGACTGGATTGCGAACAGTACCCAGAATTACGATCGCCGCACCCGGGAAACATTACCAGGTACCCGCGAAACCGATCCCAATTACGATGGCATCAATGTGTATGGCGATGAAACCAATATGCGCGACAATGGGTATACGATGAAGAGTCTTGCCGAGGCAATCGAATATCAAACACAACAGGGCATATTGAATGCTACAGGCGGCGCTGTAGACATTGTTCAGATTATGGATGCCGTGCTTCCTCCCAATCCTACTGCGGCTCAACTGCAGGGATTTGTCTCAAGTCTTCCCGCTCCACTGCAGGAACCCGTTACTACGATGATTCCTTTTTATTTTGGTTTAAGAAATGATATCATTCCCGAACAGAGTGCCTCCCGTACCGGTTATGCCGAAAGTGAAATGGTAAACCCCAACACGGTGAATTATAAGTTTTCGGGAAGCCTGCAATACAAGTTTAATTCACGCCTCAATGCATCTTTTACGGGTTATTATGGAACGGGAAGTACGGTATATACCGGCAGCGACCGCTATGCGCTAAAGGACGCTAAAATAGGCCAGTATAAACTCGAATTACAAAGTAAAAGCTGGTTTATAAGAGGGTATACTACGCAGGAAAATGCCGGGGAAGCTTATAACGCCACCATTACGGCCCGCAGGCTAAATGAAGCCTGGAAGCCCAGTACCCAGTGGTTTCCCGAATATGTAGCGGCCTATGTAGGAGCTATATCTGCTGGTGCATCCGAATCGGCCGCCCATAATGCGGCAAGAGGTTATGCCGACCAGGGCCGCCCTGCAGCAGGCTCCGATCAATTTAAACAATTGTTCGATAAGGTAAGACATACTCCCATACCCGCCGGTGGATTGTTCCTGGATCGTAGCGACTTGTGGATGACGGAAGGTCAGTATAATTTTAAAGATGTTATTCCCTTTGTTGAGCTAATCGTGGGCGGATCATGGAAACAATATGTACTCAATTCAAAAGGTACCCTGTTTATTGATTACGATGGTCCAATAAAAATCAATGAATATGGGGCCTACGGACAATTGACCAAAAAGCTCATCAATGATCGCCTGACATTGAGCGTTTCGGGCAGATATGATAAGAACGACAATTTCAAAGGCCGCTTCACGCCCCGCGCCACAGCCCTGGTAAAACTGGCGCAGGATCATAACATACGGTTGAGCTATCAAACCGCCTACCGCTTCCCGTCTACACAACAACAATATATTAACCTTGAAATTGGTGGTGGCCAATTTTTGGTCGGTGGTTTACCATGGATCTTAGACGCGCAATTGCCCGGCGGAAAACCTGGTCCAAACCTGGGCACCCAACCGGTATACCGCTTAAACAACGATGCGCAGGTTATTGGTATCTACCAGCCGCAGGAACTGAAGCCCGAAAGTGTGACCTCTTACGAAATTGGATACAAAGGTTTAATTGCAAAAAGACTGTTGCTGGATGTGTATTATTACTCAGGAGAATATCAAAACTTTATCGGCAGAACACTTGTTGCAAAACCTTTATCGGCCACGCAAAATCAAATTTATTCGATTGTTGAAAATGCTGCTACGCTATCCTCGTCAGGTGGCGCCGGTGAAGTGAAAATTGATCCGATCAAAGTTAAAACCTCGGGTTATGGTATTGGTCTTGACTATCGTATCCAAAGCGGTTTTTCGTTTTTTGCTAATTATTTTCACGATGAACTGGGCAACCTGCCTGCTGATTTCATTGCTAATTTCAATTCGCCGGAGCACCGGTTAAATATAGGCGCCGGTCATAGCGGTTTTGGAAAATCCAGGCGTATAGTATGTAATGTTACCGCCCGCTGGCAAACCGAATTTTTATGGGAAGCCGATTTTGCTACCGGCAATGTGCCTGCCTTTTTTGCTATGGATGCCATGCTGGGCTATCGTTTTCCAGCTATTGGCTCCCTTGTTAAACTGGGCGCCACCAATGTGTTGAACAAATATTATTTGAATGCATTTGGTAATCCGCAGGTTGGCGGATTATATTACGTGAGTTTTGCATACAATGTTTTCTAGGCGATTGCGTTAATAAGAAAAAACACACTAAAAAAGAACCCCGGTGCCGTAAAGAATGGCGTCGGGGTTTGTTTTTTCATGCCTGGATAAACTAACCCATACTACAATCACTTTACTTACAGTAAGGCATACCTTATTCCTTTCTAAAAAGCACTTTACTTTCTGTATTTTTGAATGAATGCAATGATCACTTTATTTTTCTGATCTGCATCATTCAGGCATGAAATGCCCCATATTCATATTTGCTGCCCTAACGGATAATTAACGAGGTACGGCAAAAACCAAAAAATAAACGCATGAAAAGTATTCTTCTCAAAACAGTATTCCTGGTATTGCTTCCTGCATTTCTTTTACTGACTTACGGATTTCAAAAACCCGGGGATAGTGTACAACCCCCACCTTCGCGGCCAAATATTATTGTGATATTTATGGATGATATGGGCTATGGCGATCTCGAATGTTACGGCGGCTTTCCTTATCATACTCCTAATATTAACAAACTTGCAGCGCAGGGAATGCGTTTTACTAATTTTTATGCGGCCCAGGCGGTATGCAGCGCTTCAAGGGCGGGCTTACTCACCGGCTGCTATCCAAACAGGGTTGGCATATCGGGGGCTTTGTTTCCCTGGTCTGTAAAGGCGTTAGATCCCGGTGAAGAAACCATTGCCGATCTGCTTAAGGCGGCAGGTTATAAAACAGGCATGGTGGGTAAGTGGCACCTCGGACAAAAAGAACCCTATCTTCCATTGCAGCAGGGATTTGAAGAATATTTGGGATTGCCTTATTCCAACGACATGTGGCCGGTGGATTATGATGGCAAGCCCATTACAGATACTGCCAGCAATAAATACAGATATCCGCCACTGCCCCTTATCGATGGTAATAAAAAGATAAAGGAAATCAAAACGCTGGAAGACCAGGGAGAACTTACCAGGATATACACCGAAAGGGCTGGTCAGTTCATCGCAAAAAATGCTGCACATCCATTTTTTTTATATTTCGCTCACTCCATGACGCATGTGCCCATAGCCGCCTCTCCAAAATTCAAGGGTAAAAGTGGCGCGGGATTGTTTGGCGACGTGATGGAAGAAGTAGACTGGTCGGTTGGCGAAATGATGCGAATGCTCGACGAACAGAAAATAGCGGAAAATACTTTAATCATATTCACCAGCGATAACGGACCATGGCTCAGATTTGGAAACCATGCCGGCAATACCGGCGGGTTTAGGGAAGGCAAGGGAACGGCATGGGAAGGCGGACAAAGGGAGCCCTGCATTATGCGCTGGCCGGCAGTTATAGCCCCCGGAACCATCTGCAATAATATTGCATCCACCATCGATTTATTACCTACAATTACCGAAGCCTGCGGAGCGCCCAAACCGGCTAAAAAAATTGACGGTGTGAGTATTTTGTCTTTGCTGCAGGGTAAGCCGGGTGCGAATCCCCGGGATGAACTGGCTTATTATTATGATGCGAACAGTTTAAAGGGCGTACGGAAAGGAGAATGGAAACTGGTATTTCCCTGCATATCGCAAACCTACAAAAAAACAGCTCCGGGCGCAGATGGGTGGCCGGGAGAATACGCAAATGACACTGTGAAACTAGCGTTGTATAATTTACGGTTAGACCCGGGTGAAACGCAAGACCTGAAAGAACAGCATCCCGATATTGTTGCTCAAATTACCGCCATTGCGGATAAATACAGGAAGGAACTGGGCGATGATTTAACGGGTAATAACGGAACGGAAAGAAGACCGGCCGCGGTAGTGGAATTGGAAGGGCCGGCAAAATAATTGGGCAAACCCGTTCACAAAGCAAAATAGACCAGGCCGGATAGATATTCTTAACTTAGCCACCCCAGGCCAACACTAAAGTATAATGGCCATTCCGTTGACGCAAAAGAAGACAGTTGTGTTTATTAACGCCAGGATAAAGTAAAAAAATGCATCACGAAATGCATTATGCAACAGTGTCTGAAGCCATCAATAAACCTCGTGCCGAAGGAAAAAGGATAAGGCCGATAGCTATACATTAAAACGGAAATGCATGATGTCGCCGTCTTCCACCACGTAATCCTTGCCCTGTACCGATAGCTTTCCGGCATCGCGACAGGCAGCTTCCGATTTATATTCAATAAAGTCTTTGTATTTGATTACTTCTGCACGAATGAAACCTTTTTCAAAATCGGTGTGGATTACGCCTGCTGCCTGGGGTGCAAGCATACCTTTTGTTATGGTCCATGCCCGTACTTCCTGAACGCCTGCGGTAAAATAAGTGATGAGATCCAGTAAATGATAAGTGGAATGAATAAGCCTCGCAACGCCACTCTCCTTCAGTCCAAGGTCTTCGAGAAACATCTGGCGATCTTCATAGCTGTCCATCACCGCTATCTCACTTTCAATGGCAGCGCTCACAAAAAGAATTTCCGCATTTTCATCTTTTACCAGTTCCTGCACAGCAGCCGTGTGCTTGTTTCCGGTTACCACACTTTTTTCATCCACATTACAAACATAAATCACAGGCTTAATGGTAAGCAGGAAGGCGTCGTCAATAAACTTTTCTCTATCTTCTTTACCCACAACAAATGATCTTGCATTTTTTCCCTGCTCAAGATGCTTCTTCAATTGCTGCAGGATTTCTAACCCCCTTATCATTTCCTTATCTCCACTGGTGCGGGTTGCTTTTTCAGATTTGCTGATTTTTTTTTCTATAGTATCCAAATCTTTTAGCTGCAGTTCGGTATCAATGATTTCTTTATCTCTAACAGGATTTACATTGCCGTCAACATGTATCACATTATCATCCTCGAAGCAACGCAATACATGAATCACCGCATCTGTGCTGCGGATATTGCCTAAAAACTGGTTACCCAGTCCTTCGCCCTTACTGGCGCCTTTTACCAAACCGGCTATGTCAACAATTTCAACAGTGGTGGGTTGCACTTTTTGCGGATTTACTAATTTCTCCAGTTCAATCAATCTTTGATCGGGCACCGTAATTACGCCTACATTGGGTTCAATGGTGCAAAACGGGAAATTGGCTGCCTGTGCTTTGGCGCTGCTTAACGCATTAAATAAAGTTGATTTCCCTACATTGGGCAATCCCACTATTCCTGCTTGTAATGCCATGGTTGAGTTTTATTGGTAAGGATAGTTACGCCATCCTTACATTTTTTAAGGCGGCAAAGGTAACATTACACAGTGGATTTTTAAAAACGAAAAAAGGAAGCACTTAAATCGCGCTTCTGAACGTTTCAACGTTGTAACTATTTTTGAAATTTACATTTTAGCCTTTATCTTCAACTATGGCATTGAATTACATATGGATGGCCTTTTTTTTACTGGCATTCGTTATCGCCTTTATTAAGTGGGCCTTCCTCGGCGATTCAGAAATTTTCAGACTGCTGGTAGACGGCATTTTCAAATCTGCCAACGACGGGTTCGACATTTCTCTTAAACTGGTGGGTATTATGTCGTTGTTCCTCGGTTTTATGAAGATTGGTGAAAAGGCAGGCGCCATCAATTTTTTATCCCGGCTGGTAGCCCCCTTCTTTTCGAGGCTTTTTCCCGAAGTGCCCCGCAATCATCCCGCCACCGGGCATATGATGATGAATTTTTCTGCCAACTTACTTGGGCTTGACAACGCCGCTACCCCGTTTGGTATAAAGGCAATGGAAAGTCTGCAGGAACTGAACCCGGATAAAAATGTGGCCAGTAATTCGCAGTTGATGTTTTTGATATTGCATGCCAGCGGACTAACCTTGATCCCGGTAAGTGTTATTGCCATGCGCGCCTCCGTGAAAGTGCCTGCCGCCAACCCCACCGATATTTTTGTGCCCTGCATGATTGTGACCTTTGTGGCTACGATGGCGGCCTTGATCATTGTTTCTTTCCGTCAAAGAATAAAATTGTTTCAACCTGTGATACTGGCCTGGATTGGAGGCATATCCGCATTAATCGCCGCATTGGTCTGGTATCTTACCACGCTCGACCAAAACAGCCTGCAAACATTTTCTTCTACCTTAAGCAGTGGCATTATTCTTTTGATTTTCCTGGCTTTTTTATTGGGGGGATGGAGAAAGAATGTGAATATGTTTGATGCTTTTGTGGAAGGCGCAAAAGGTGGTTTTGAAATTGCCATCCGTATTATTCCCTACCTTATTGCGATGTTAGTAGCCATTAGTGTGCTGCGCAACTCAGGCATATTTGGCTATATTACCGATGGTTTCCGGTACGTGTTTACTGCAATGGGCGCCAATGCAGATTTTGTGGAAGCGCTTCCAACGGCATTGATGAAGCCCTTGAGCGGAGCCGGCGCCCGGGGTATGATGGTGGATGCCATGAATACGCATGGTGCGGATTCCTTTGTTGGCCGGTTGTCGAGTATTTTCCAGGGTACCAGCGATACCACTTTTTATGTAGTAGCCGTTTATTTTGGCGCGGTCTCCATCAAAAATACCCGCTATGCTATTCCTGTAATGTTGCTGGCTGATCTTGTTGGCGTTATAACCGCTATTGGGGTAGGGTATTTGTTCTTTCATTAATGAATAAAAAATAGCCCAACGTTTAGTTGGACTACTCCATAAGATTTACCGGGAGATTTCCGTTACCCAAATATCTTGTTCATCCTGTCGATAATTATTTTTAACCTTTCCCTGTCGCCGCCAGCCACTTCGGCGGAAGCCCAGCCATTGTAGTTTATTTTTTCAAGCGATTGTATAATTACCGGCCAATTGTTATCGCCTTCCATCAGTTCTACATCAAATCCCTTCCACAGCCCTTCGTCGTTTTGTTTTTTACGGCTGTATTCCTTTACGTCTAATTTCATGATTCGCTTGTCGAGTGTTTCAATCCATTGTTCCGGCCAGCCGTAGCGCAAAATATTGCCGATGTCGAAATACCAGCCGAGTAAAGGGTGATTGAGTTCATCTACATAGCGGGCGGCTTCAAGAGGACTGATCAGGAAATTGTTCCATACATTTTCGATGGCGATTTTGATGCCCGTTTTTTCGGCATAAGGCAGCAGTTTTTTTATTTCCGCCTGCGTGCGTTTGTATGCATCAGCGTAGCTGATCTGGTCATTCACCACACCCGCTACCAGCAAAACCGTAGTACCGCCATATGCTTTGCAATCGTTCATGGATTGAATCATGGAGCCGGCACATTTTTCCCGCACCGCAGGATCGGGGTGGGAGAGCGGCGATTTCCAATGTTCCGAATTCACTACACCGGGAATCTCCAATCCTGTTTTTTCTTTAGCAGCCAGTATCTCCCTGTTGTCGAATGTATGCGGGGAACTAAATTCCACGCCATCATAGCCCAGTTCTTTGAGTAACTTAAATTTATCGAGGATCGTGTCGCCCTCTTTTACCATCTCAATCTTCAGGCTCTTTTTTATTTTGGGCTTTGCCTTTACTTGTTCTGCCATGGCAGTTATGCCCATTGTTGATGCTGCGGCAAACATGGCGCTTTGTTTTATGAAATGTCGTCTTTGCATACAATTATTTGAAAGCGGTGATGCCGGGTTTGGCTACGGGTGAAACGGGAATGGATAAATCAAAACTGTAAGTATCCATTGCCGGACCTAACTGCCCGGTTGAATTAAATGCTTCCTCCCAGGTAACTTTTTTACCCGTGTATGCAGCCATCCTTCCCATGATGGCAACCATCGAACTCATTGCAACCGCTTCGCCCTGGCTGATGGTTTTACCGGAACGGATGGCCGCGAACAATTCATTGTGTTCGGTTTGATACATATCATTCTGCTTGCCACTGTATGTCCACAATTTACTGCCTGTTTTTACTTCATGCACATTGCTAGAACAGTCGGCAATAGCGCGCCCTTTGGTGCCCCATGATTCCACCGCGTAACTGTTCTGGCAACCGGCCTGCTGGCGGCTGAAATGGTATCCTTTGGCATCACCCGGATAGTCGTATACAATAGCAAAGTGATCAAAGATGTGACCATACCTTTCTTCAACGCGTACCTGTCGCCCGCCGGTACCCACTGCACTTAAGGGAAGTATATCACCAAAAGCCCAACTCATCATATCTACGCTGTGTACTGCCTGTTCAATAAGGTGGTCGCCGGAAAGCCAGTTGAAAAAAGGCCAATTTCTTAACTGCCATTCGGCCGAGGATAGCTGTGGGTTTTCAGGCTGATAGCTTCTGTAGGTAGCGCCTGTATTATAGGTATTGTATACTGCAGATACCTGTCCTATTGCTCCGTCAACAATTTTACCGAAGGTGGCTCTTTTGGGTTCATGAAAGCGCCAGCAAAATCCCGACACAATGCTTACATTTTTTGCCTTTGCTTTTTTTGCAGCTTCAAGTACCCTTCGTATTCCCGGTGCATCAACAGCGGCGGGTTTTTCGCAAAAAATATGTTTGCCTGCCTCTACTGCCGCTTCAATATGCAAGGGCCGGAAACCAGGCGGAGCTGCCAGCACTACCACATCCACACCGGAAGCCAACACTTTTTGATAGGCGTCAAATCCTACATACTGGTGCTCCGGGCTAACGTTCGCTTTATCGTTGTGTATTTCTTTCAGGTTGTTAAGTGATTTCTGCAGTTGATCGGCAAATACGTCTCCCATGGCATGCAACACTACATTGGGATCGGCAGATAAGGCCTGGCTTGCAGCGCCGCTACCACGACCGCCACAACCAATCAATCCCACTTTTAAAGTATCTGCATTATTGTTTTTATGAATGGGCTTTGCCTGAATAATATTAAAAGGTAAAGCGCTTGCTGTAGCCGCCATGCCCGAAAGCTTGAGAAAAGTTCTTCTTTTCTGATTATTCATGGAGAATCTTGATTTTTAATAAAACTGCAATATAAAATATTATTCGTGAAATG
>CAYMKT010000099.1:9924-14536 GCA_964391065.1 uncultured Terrimonas sp.
TGGCTCAATACAAAAAATATGTAGCACCCACGGATACCGCGGTACTAAACAGCATAGACCGCTGGCAGGATATGAAGTTTGGATTATTCATGCATTGGGGTACCTATAGTCAGTGGGGGATTGTAGAAAGCTGGAGTATTTGCCCGGAAGATGAAGGCTGGACTAAACGAAGAGGCCCGTACGCAGAAAATTATTTTGAATATGTAAAAGCATATGAGAACCTGCAAACCACTTTCAATCCTGTTCATTTCAATCCCGAAAAATGGGTAACCGCGGCCAAGGATGCGGGCATGCAATATATGATCTTCACCACCAAGCATCATGACGGGTTTTCTATGTTTGATACCAGGGAGACGGATTACAAAATCACTGACAGCAAGACCCCTTTTTCAAAAAATCCAAGGAGCAATGTCACCAAAGAAATATTCAACGCATTCAGGAAGGAAGGGTTTGCTATTGGCGCCTATTTTTCCAAACCCGATTGGCATAACAAGGATTACTGGTGGCCTTATTTCCCACCTAAAGACCGCAATGTAAATTATGAGCCTACCAAATACCCCGAGCGCTGGGAATCTTATAAAAATTTCACATATAACCAGATCAAAGAATTGATGAGCGAATATGGCAAGGTAGACATACTCTGGTTGGATGGCGGCTGGGTGAGGCCACTTTCTACGGTTGATACCACGGTAGAATGGCAGCGGGGTATCAAAACCAACCAGGATATCGACATGAAGCGCATTGCCGAAATGGCCAGGAGTTACCAACCTGGTTTGCTGGTAGTAGACAGATCGGTAACCGGTCCGTATGAAAATTATACAACACCCGAACAGGAAGTGCCGCATGAACTATTGCCATATCCCTGGGAGAGCTGTATTACCATGGGCAACTCCTGGAGCTATGTGCCAAACGATCAATATAAATCGGCACATCAAATCGTTCAAATGCTGATCCGGATTGTATCGCGTGGCGGAAATCTTTTACTGAACATTGGCCCCGGCCCCGATGGAGATTGGGATCCTGTTGCCTACGCTCACCTCAGGGAAGTAGGGGAATGGATGAAAATAAACGGGGAGGCCATACACGGTTCCAAGCCTTTGGCGCCATATGAATCGGGAAATACACATTTTACGCAGAGCAAAGATGAAAAAATACAGTATGCATTTTACCTTTCTGACAATGATGAAGTGGCGCTGCCTGCACAGGTGATTTTACAAAAATTTGAAGCTCCCGCCAAAAGCCGGCTCAGTATAGTAGGGAGTGGCGCCAAATTGAAATGGAAAGTGGAGGATGGAAATACCATTATACAAGTTCCCTCACAGGTGCAAAATAAATGGAAAGGCAGGCATGCCGTGGTGTTTAAAATGACCAGATAAAATTGGGGAAATGCCGTGTGTCAGACTTTGAACTCCCCCAAAGTCGCCCCTGATTTTATTTATTTCTTAAGCTTTTGAGATAACAAATCTTTGCTACTTTTTTTAGTATCTTCGCTATCTTTTATGGCAAAAGCAAAGCAAAACATGGCGTCTGTCGCGGTTGAGTCACCGCCGGATCATGAACATATAGAAGTGTTTGGCGCGAGGGTACATAATCTGAAGAATATCGACATTAGTATTCCTAAGAATCAGTTGGTGGTTATTACCGGTATCAGCGGCAGCGGTAAATCGTCCTTAGCCTTCGATACCATTTATGCCGAAGGGCAGCGCCGGTATATGGAAACCTTTGGGGCATATGCACGCCAGTTTATCGGCGATATGGAAAGACCGGACGTAGATAAAATCATGGGACTTTCGCCCGTCATCTCCATCGAACAAAAAACAACCAATAAAAATCCACGCTCCACGGTTGGCACAGTAACGGAAGTATATGACTTCCTGCGCTTGTTGTATGCAAGGGTAGGAGAGGCGTATTCTTATAATACCGGCAAACGGATGGTCAAATGGAGCGAGGAAGAGATCGTAGATAATATTTTCAAAAGATTCAGGAAGCAAAAAATCTCTATTCTTTCGCCATTGGTACGGGGCCGCAAGGGCCACTACCGCGAACTGTTTGAAGAAATACGAAAAAAGGGTTTTGTAAAAGTGAGGGTGGATGGAGAGATCAAAGACCTGGTTCCTAAAATGCAGGTTGACCGGTATAAAATTCATGATATTGAAGTAGTGGTTGACCGCCTTAAAGTAGACGACGAGTTTAAAGTGCGCATCAGTCAAAGCGTGCAGCAGGCCCTGAAAATGGGGAAGGATTTGTTATTTATCAGTCCCGCGGAAACCCCGGCTAAAAATTCCGGAGACGCTTTCTATTCAAAGATGCTGATGTGTGAGGACACCGGGATTTCTTACGAAGAGCCATCACCCAATAGCTTTTCCTTCAACTCGCCTTATGGCGCATGCCCGGTTTGTAAAGGACTGGGTTCGGTATACCAGGTGAATATGAACGAGGTAATACCTGATCCTGCACTTAGTATCAATGAAGGCGGAATCGCCCCATTAGGGGAAGAAAGAGAAGCATTTGTTTTTAAGCAGGTTCAGCAATTGGCTAAAAAAAATAAGTTCAGTCTTGATCAACCCGTCAGTGATTTGCCCATGGGTGTCATGAACCTCCTGTTATACGGAGATGAGAATGCAACCGTGGAAATAGATTTAAATTTCGATGAGGCGAATGGTAACGGGCAGGCGTATGCGACGGAATTTGAAGGAATTGTTAACCAGTTAAAGCGGTGGTTTACCGGAACCTCGAGTGCAGGTATTCAACAATGGTCCGAAAAGTTCATGCAGTTAAAAACCTGCGATACCTGCAAAGGCGGCCGGTTGCGGACAGAAAGCCTTTGGTTTAAAATAGATGGCAAAAACATTGCGGAACTGTGTGAGCTGAACCTGGATATGCTGGTGGAGTGGTTCAACGGGATAGAAGAACGCCTTTCCCCTAAACAAAATGTTATTGCTAAGGATATTTTAAAAGAAATACGGGAAAGGCTTGGATTCTTGCTGAACGTGGGGTTAACGTATTTAACCTTAAGCCGTCCCTCACGAACCTTAAGCGGCGGCGAGTCGCAGCGCATCAGGCTGGCTACTCAAATTGGCTCACAATTGCAGGGCATTACCTATATTTTAGATGAACCCTCCATAGGTTTACATCAGCGCGATAACCAGCGGCTGATTACTGCCCTCAAAAACCTGCGCGATATCGGGAACAGCGTATTGGTGGTGGAGCACGACAAGGATATTATGCTGGCGGCAGATTATTTAATCGATATTGGTCCGCAGGCGGGGTTTCATGGTGGTAGAATTGTAGCCCAGGGTAAACCTGCTGACTTATTGAAGTTAGATACCTTAACTTCATCCTATCTTAATGGGCACCGCCATATTGAAGTTCCCGGCGAACGACGTAAAGGAAACGGAAAATTCCTGGAGATAAAGGGGGCTAATGGCAATAACCTGCAAAAGGTGAATGTTAAATTTCCCTTAGGTAAGTTCATTGTGGTAACCGGCGTTAGCGGCAGTGGCAAATCAACGCTCATTAATGAAACACTGTACCCGATTCTCAGCAGGCATGCCTATAACTCAAAAGCGCAACCGCTGGAGTATGCCAGCGTAAAAGGCCTGGAGCATATTGATAAAGTTATTGAAATAGACCAGTCGCCCATCGGCAGAACACCCCGTAGTAATCCCGCTACTTATTGTGGTTTTTTCACGGAAATCCGCCAGTTATTTGCTTCCATACCCGAAGCTAAAATAAGGGGCTATAATGCGGGGCGTTTTTCCTTTAATGTAAAAAGCGGGCGATGCGACTTATGCGAAGGCGGCGGTATGCGGGTAATTGAAATGAATTTTTTACCGGATGTATATGTGCATTGCGAAAAATGCCAGGGTAAAAGATACAACAGGGAAACGCTCGAGATCAGGTATAAGGGAAAGTCAATCAGTGATGTGCTGGATATGACGGTAGACGAAGCCGTGGAATTTTTTCAGAACGTGCCTTATCTGTATCGAAAAATCAAAGTGCTGCAGGATGTAGGATTAGGTTATATCACTTTAGGACAAAGCGCTGTAACGCTCAGTGGTGGTGAAGCGCAAAGGGTTAAGTTATCTACCGAACTGTCAAAAAAAGATACGGGCAAAACATTCTATATACTCGATGAACCTACCACCGGCCTGCACTTTGAAGATATCCGGCATTTGCTTGTGGTATTAAATAAGTTGGTGGACAGGGGTAACGCGGTTTTGGTTATTGAGCATAACCTGGATGTGATTAAAATGGCCGACCATATTATTGATATTGGCCCGGAAGGCGGCAATGGCGGTGGGCGGGTATTGTTTGAAGGAACGCCGGAAGGGTTAATTAAATGTAAGGAAAGCTATACAGGCTCATTTTTAAAGGAAGAATTGAACCTTAAAAGTTGAACATCAAATATGGAAAGAATAATAATAGACATGGATGAAGTGATGTGTGATACGATGGGAGGAATGATAGCATGGTACAAAGAGCAATACGGACTGGATGTGGATTATACCAAAATGGTAGGATCGTGGCAGTTGGGTTTTCCCGGGCAGCACAAAATGATTATCCGGGAAAAGCTCCATAGCCGGGGCTTTTTCCGTAACCTTCCCGTAAT
>CAYMKT010000100.1:0-3297 GCA_964391065.1 uncultured Terrimonas sp.
AATGTTTTGAACTATGCCAGGTTTTCGAATAGACCCTTCCTTCGTCAGGGTGACAGGCATTTTCTTAATCACCCTGGTACAGGAGGGATCTTTGCTAAATAATTCCTCCACTTAAGAAGAGTTATGCTAATGTTGATGTCCGCCCATATCGCCACCCTTCTTAAAAATAAACTCGCTGTTCAGCAGGTAGGCTCCGCTGGTTACTACCACATCATCATGCCGCAAGCCTGATTTGATCTCAACCCGGTCGCCGCTTTCCATGCCAATCTCCACCATCTTTCTCGAAAAACTATTTTTTTCATGCTGTACCCACACCACATTCATCCTGCCATCGCGCAACACCGCATCAGAAGGAAGTGTAAGCGTTTTTTGCGCTACTCCTTTGATCCTTACATATGCAGGCATCCCTGGCTTTAGTTGTCCCTGTTGATTAGGAACGGCTACCCGAATAAGGTTTACCCTCGTGCCCGGGCTTATCTCCGGGTTTACAAATTCAACCTTGCCGTTCCAGGTTTTCCCCGGTAAATCAGGAAAGGTTACTATTACGGTTCCATTTTTATTGATGGCGGAGAGCTGCGACGCATATACCTGCGCTTCTGCCCATACCGTAGCAGTATTCGCCAGCTTCGCGATCACATCGCCCTCCGTAACATATTGCCCCTCTGTTACAGGAAGCTTAGCGATATAACCCGAAGCCGTACTGTAAAATGCAGTAAGGGCAGATGATTTTTTCGAATCAGCAAGCGCGGCAACCTGGGCTTCACTCATCCCCCATAGCAATAATTTTGTTTTGGCGCTTTGCAGCAGACGGTCAAAATCAATGATGGCATTACCCAGTGTTTGCCGCTTTTCGAGCAAGGCGATATACTCCTGCTGCGCATTGTTCAGTTCTTCGCTGTACAGGTCGTACAGGTGTGCCCCTTTTGCCACAAAATCGCCCTCGCTTTTAAAATACAGGCGATCTATGCGGCCCATGACACGTGCCGTAATGTTATTTGTTTTTGTTTCGTCGGTACTTAATGTGGCCGTCAATACCAACTGATCGTCTATCACGCCATCGTGTAAAGTATCCGCACGAATATTTCCCAACCTGATCTGTTCGTCGTTCAGTACAATTTCATTAGCGGCGGTACTGGTCTTTTTTACCACAATGAGTTCCATATGGCAAATGGGACAATTGCCGGGTTTATCGTTCATCACCTGGGGGTGCATGCTGCAGGTGTAGTAACTATCTGAGGCGATTGTTGCCGGTTGGGGTTTGTTGTTGCAGGCGAGCAATAGCAGCCAATAGGCAATTAGCAATAGGCAAGTTTGGAGGCTGATTCTGCAGGCTCTAACACTAAACTTAAAAGGAATAATATATAATGAGCGTAACATAGTTATTTGTATTTCTCTGGATTGTTGATCATATGGTTCAGTAGGTTGCCGACCTGTTCAGATACATCCAACAGTCGAATATGTTCATCCTGTTGAATGTATTCGCAAGCCAAAGCAAACTCCAGCCAGGTTTGCGTTTCCGAATTTTCCATATCCGCATCTGATATTTTAGAAACAAAATAAGCTGGGTATAATCTCTTTCTATGTGCCTCTGCCAGGCAAGCGCAAACGCTGCGACTTGAGCGCCTTACCTGATCGGTAAGTGCATACCTTTCTTCTTTTGGAAATTTTTTCGATAATTCAAAAATCATCATCGCCAGTTCAAAAGCGAGCTTGTAAATTTTCGTGTCGTTGATTTTTTTATACCCCATGATAGATGAATTGAAATATTAGTATTTATTATTTTTCTTGCCCTTTGCCCTTTGCCCTTTGCTCATTGCTCATTGCTCATTGCCCATTGCTCAAAGCTGATCGCTCACGGCTCATCGCTCATTGACTTTTATAAAGCTCTCACTATCTACCAGGTATTGCGCATTGGCGGCTACTGCTTCGGTTTTATCCAGACCTTCCAACACCTGTATCAAATGCTTATTCACGATGCCGGTTTGAATTTTGCGCGCCACGAATGATTCTCCCTTCCTTACAAAAACCGCGTTATCCAGTCCAAGCGAAAGCACCGCCTCTTCGGGCAGCCAATATGCCGTTCGATAGCCCGCGAACACGGTAGCCTTTACCTGGCTGCCAATGGGAATCATCAGCGCCGAATTATCGAAATATACTCTTGCGGTTAGGGTTTTATTTTCCTCTCTGTAAAATGGTTCAATATAACTGATCGCTGCCCTGAAATCCTTTTGCGGATCTGTTTCAGGAACTACTCTAACCTTGTTGCCTGCTTTTATCATGGCCGCCTGGGCGGGAAAAATATTTAACACCGCCCATGCTTTTGAATGATTGAGCACGGTGAAAATATTTTGCCCCTTTTGTACATAGCTGCCTTCTTTAATAAGAAGCTCAGTGGTAGTAAGCGAAGCGTTCTGCATACCCGTGGTTGAATTTTTTATCATTTGGGCCGCGGTGTTGCTTTCGTGAATATGTCCGCTGTAGTTACTGTACACCGCCACCATAAGATCCGCCTTCCCGGATCGTATTATCGCATTCAATTGCTGATTACTCACGCCAAGCAGCAGCAACTTTTGTTTGGAAGCATTAATCAGGGTTTCGTTCGATGGATCATTTTTTAAAAGAAACAAAAGGTTTTCCTGTGCTGCTACCAGTTCCGGACTATAGATTTCCATAATTTTTTGTCCTTTTTTTACTTCCTGGAAATTAAATTGGATATATAGTCTGTCAATTCTGCCGGAAATATTCGATGATATAGCACCTGCCTGCCTGGTATCGTAAGTAATAAAACCATAACTCTCCATTTCAATATCTTCTTCCCGGTCCATCATATGTACCATGGGCACAGAAGCCACTACCTGCTGGTTGGCTGGTTTTAACAATACATCGAGCGATACGGCTTTGGGTTCGGCGGGAGATTTTACTTTTTCGAGTTGCATGCCGCAAATCGGGCAGGCGCCCGTGGTGTTACTGTGCACCTGCGGATGCATGGGACAGGTATAACCATCGCTCTTTGGCAGATGCTCTTCATGCGCAGCATGCGTGGCATGATCTTCCATCTTAATTAATTCCATTCCGCATTTGGGACATTTACCCGGTTTATCGCTAAACACAGAATCCTGGGGCATGGGACAGGTATACATCGGCGTTTGTTCTTTACTGTTATTGTTGCAAGCGAAAAGCAGTAAAGCAAAAACCAAAGCCGGTAATATCTTCATCCATTTTATTTTTTTCATTTTGCAATGATTTATTTCGTCTCAGGGTTTTTAGATTCTTCCTTCGTCAGAGTAACAGGGTTCA
>CAYMKT010000100.1:3397-8219 GCA_964391065.1 uncultured Terrimonas sp.
AAGCCGATAATGAAGCCAATACAGATGCTTCCGTTGTCAGCATGACAAACTATAGCAGAGTGACAAGAATTCGTACAACGGTTGCCAACCTTTCGTTAATTCGCCTCCCCTATTTTAATCAGTTCGGCCTGCAGCTCCAGGGCTTTTTGTAACTGGTCGAGATAATCGACCTGGATGCTGTTTAGCGCTTCCCAGGCATCGAACAGCTCAAACAGTTCACCGGTATTTTGTTCATAACTCAATTGCATGGTTTGAAAATTTCTGCGCAAAGCAGGAATAATCTGCTCATCATACAAAACCATTTGCCTCTTTTTTAATTCGAGTTCAGACAAGAAAGAATTGGCCTTTCCCACCGCTTCATTCATGATCATTTGCTGCTGGTTTCTCAAGGCTTCATTTTGCCAGACCAGGCTCTCTGCTTTCGCCTTATTCGCTTTCGACGACCAGCCGGCAATGGGAAGTCTTACCATACCCATCAACGAAAACATCCATGGCTGGCGGCCAAAAGTGGCCATGTGATCGTACCTGATTCCGAATTCAGGTTTCAGTTTCGCCAGTTCAGCCTTGCGTTCAAGATCATTCACTTCCATACTGCGGTCAAGCACTTTGATGTCGCTGCGTTGTGTTAATAATGCAGAAGAATCGAACATATCCCTCCTGAAATCAATCCACACATAATGGGTATCTATTGCAAAAGGTATGTCCGCATTACGGTTCATCAGCGTATTGATGGCGATCCGCTTTTGAGCGATCTCATTATTGAGCAACAGTTTCGTATTCTCCACATTGGCCAGGGCAGCCTTTGCCTTGTAATAGGCGTTGATTTTTCCTAACCCGTTTTTGTACCGGATCTCCGCGCTCTGCATCATAAAGCGGAGCAGCTTATCATTCTCATCCAGCACTTTTAACTTCTTTTCCAGTATAATCCAGTCGTAATAATTTTTGCGGGCGGTATAGAGCAGTTCATTGCGTACCACATCCCTGGTTTGTTGCTGAATGGAAGACTGTGCACTCATGTAGGTAAAATCGGCATCCTGTTTTTTCCGGCTCGGAAACATTTGCTGGGCCGAAATCATAAACATGCCCATACCGGGCATACCGTCATTATATTTCCATTTGCCAACATCATACGGCGTTTGAAAAAAGCCCGCACCCAGTTCGGGCGCCGCCCAGTTGTAAGCGCCTTTGGCGGCTTCATCCATTGCCCGGGCTTCAGCATCCAGCATTTTGAACGAAGGGTGATTTTTATCGATCGCTATCTTAATGTCGGCCATGCCGAGCACTTCCTGCGCATGCGGAGCTTTAGTTAATACCAGTAAACCTGCAATGATTGCAGCGGGTTTCAAGTACCTATAATTTAAATTTCTCAGCCACCTGTGTTTCATAACAATTCTTTTTTGCTGCGTGTTTAATGTTTTGTTTCCAGCACATCAATCTTCCCGTGTTTCCTTAGTTCATATTCCTTCGCCATTAAAAAGATCAATGGCGTTACCAGCAGGATATGCGTAGCGGAAGTCAACACTCCGCCCACCATCGGCAATACAATCGGCTTCATCACATCGCTGCCTGCCCCATGGCTCCACAGTATAGGTACCAGTGCAAACAGGGAGACGCTCACCGTCATGAGCTTGGGCCGCAGGCGTTTTGCAGCGCCGCCAATAACAGCTTCCCTCAAATCCTGCCGGGTAATAGTGTCTTTTGAGTTACCCTTTTTTTCAACTAATTGCTGCATGGCATCGTTAAGGTAAATAACCATCACGATTCCCGTTTCCACTGCCAGTCCAAACAACGCTATAAAACCAACCGCCACAGCAACGGATAAATTAACCCCCCAGAAATAGATCATGAAAGCGCCGCCGATCAATGCAAAAGGAATGGAAATAAGGCTCAGGAAAGCTTCGCGTGCCGAATGAAAAGCGAAATACATGCAACCGAAAATAATAAGCAGCACTATCGGTAAAATCAACTTCAGCGTTTTTTCGCTGCGTATCAGGTTTTCATACTGACCGCTCCATTCCATAAAATACCCATTCGGCAATTGAGCGATCATGTTGCTTAATTTTTCTTTTGCGTCGTTCACGGTACTGCCCAAATCCCTGTCTCTCACATTAAATAAAACTGTGCCCCGCAGCATGGCATTCTCCGAATTAATCATGGGCGGACCATCTGTTATGGCAACATCTGCCACCGCATCCAAGGGAATGGGGCCATATTGCATGGTTTGTACCTGCAGGCGTTTTATGGCATCCATATTATTCCTGAAATCCTGTCCAAACCTTGCATTCACCGAAAAGCGGCGACGCCCTTCCACGGTTGTGGTAAGCTGCTTGCCCCCCAGCGCTATCTCCACCACGCTGTTTACATCATCTACCGTTAACCCATAGCGGCTGATTTCGTTTCTCTTTACGGAGATGTCGATATACTTTCCACCGGTAATGGGTTCCACATACAAATCTTTAACGCCATTAATACCGTCCAGCTCTTTTTTTATTTTTTCGGCGAAAGCATAAATGGTATCCAGGTTCTGACCATACACTTTCAATCCCACATCGGTTCGTATACCCGTAGAAAGCATATTAATGCGGTTAATGATGGGTTGTGTCCAGCCATTGGTAACACCCGGAATCTGCAGTTTGGCATTGAGTTCATTGATGATATCATTTTTTGTTATGCCTTTCCGCCATTCATGCTGAGGTTTGAGTAACACAATGGTTTCAATCATGCTGATCGGTGAATTGTCGGTAGCCGTATTTGCCCTTCCGGCTTTACCCAATACATTTTTTACTTCGGGAACCGACTTAATAATTTTATCCTGCACCTGCAAAATCCTTTTCACTTCGCTGTTGGAAACATCGGGTAAAGTAACCGGCATGAAAAGAATGGAGCCCTCATCCAATGGTGGCATAAACTCCCGTCCCAGGCTCATTAACAAAGGAATGCTGATGGCAAGCGCTATGATATTCACCGCCAGTGTTGTTTTCCGCCATTTAATACAGGTTCTGATCACCGGTTCATATATCTTTTCTAAAAAGCGGTTAACCGGGTTTTTGTTTTCCGGACTGAACCTTCCCTTCATAAAAAATGAAATCAGCACCGGTGCAAGCGTAATGACCAGCAAGGCATCTACCACCATAATAAATGTTTTGGTATATGCCAGTGGATGAAAAAGTTTGCCTTCCTGCCCGGTTAACAAAAACACGGGCAAAAAGGAAGTGATGATAATTACGGTAGAAAAGAAAACGCCTCTCGATACCTGCTTGCAGGCTTTCTCAATGAGTTGCATGCGTACCAATTCCGGAATATGGTAATAACTGCTTCTGCCCAATATTTTATTGAATAGTTTCTTCATGTGCTATGATTTAAGCGCCCGGGCATTTTGATAATCTGATAAATGGCGATAAGCATTCTCGCTCATGATAATACCATTGTCTACTATTACGCCTATGGCCAGGGCAATGCCGGTGAGCGACATGATATTGGAAGAAGTGCCCAACAGGTTGAGCAGGATAAAACTGATGGCAATGGTAATAGGTATCTGGATGAGGATGCTTAATGCACTGCGCCAATGAAATAAAAACAGGATGACGATCAATGCTACGATGGCCATTTCCTCGATCAGCCTGGTTTTGATGTTGGCGATAGCGGCCTCAATCAACTCACTGCGATCGTAGGCTATTTTAAACCTTACCCCTTCCGGCAGCCCTTTTTGTACATCGTCCATTTTTTTCTTCACCGCAGTGATCATTTTGTCTGCATTTTCACCATAGCGCATCACCACAATGCCGCCTACCACTTCCCCTTCACCGTTTTCATCAAAAATACCAAGTCGCAAATCGCCTCCCATCTGCACCGTGCCAATATCTTTCACCCTTACCGGGATGCCGTTATAATCCCCAACAGCTACACTTTCCAGGTCTTCTTTATTTTTGATATAACCCAGTCCGCGGATGATATAAGCCATATCGCTCATTTCAAACTTCCGTCCGCCTACATCATTGTTATTGGATTTCACGTTATTCATCACATCGAGCAGGGAAACATTGTAAAACTGGAGCTTAACCGGGTCAATCACCAGTTGATATTGTTTTTCAAATCCACCAAAAGAAGCTACTTCGGCCACACCGGGCACCGTTTGCAAGGCCAGTTTAACATACCAATCCTGCAATGCACGCTGTTCCCCGAGGTCAATATCTTTAGCATCGAGCGTATACCACAATACATGACCCACGCCCGTTCCGTCCGGACCTAGTGTAGGTGTTACACCATCAGGCAATAAGCGTTGTGCATAATTCAAACGCTCCAGTACCCTTGTGCGCGCCCAATACACGTCCGTATTATCTTCAAAAATCACGTACACAAAACTCATCCCGAACATAGACGTACCCCTGATGTTTTTCACTTTAGAGATGCCCTGCAGGTTACTCACCAGGGGATAGGTTACCTGGTCTTCCATGATCTGCGGCCCGCGGCCCGGCCATTCGGTAAAAACGATGACCTGATTTTCGCTGAGGTCGGGAATCGCATCAATCGGGTTTTTCTGAATATTCACAATTCCCCAGGCAAAAAATACTGCCGCCATCAATAACACCAGGTACCGGTTCCTTAACGACCATGAAATAATAGCTGGAATCATAGCTTTTCTTTGATTAGTAATTGATAATTGCACTTTGCTCTCTACCGTTCTTTTTTGCTCATTGCCTATTGCCCTTTGCCCTTTGCCCTTCGCCTATTGCCTTTTGCGCATTCCTCTTTTCTCATTGTTTCGTTCTTCGCTCATTGCCCATTGCCCATTGCTTATTGCTCTTTGCTTATCGCTCTTTGC
>CAYMKT010000100.1:8319-14532 GCA_964391065.1 uncultured Terrimonas sp.
GATTACTGTTGCAGGAAACAACTGTAATTGCAGTCATAACCGCAAGTATCATACATGATTTTTTCATTGTTTTGATTTTATAAGATGTAAGCATGTTGTGCTAATGAATAACGGGCATATGCAAATGCCGGTAGCCTGGCAAACGATTGCCTGGCCCATATGAAAGCGGAAAATTTAAATAAGGAAAACGCAGTTGCGCAGGTAAACCGAAAGCCCACCTTTATGGGGTGGCGCATTAGTGATGGGGTGGCGTTCTGTTATACTCGAAATAGCAACAACTGTTGTTTCAAGGAAAGAAGCGGGAGCAGCAGCAGTTGCTGTCTGGACAAACTGAAAGGCAGATTCAGCGGTTTTTTGATCCGCATCGCTTTTCAGCATTTTATGCTCGTCTTTACAGCAATCCTTATCTTTTTTAACCGGCTTCTCCATGCCGCATTTATCGCAGGCATTCTCTTTTTGATGCCCCAATTCCCAGCCGGCCACTTTACCCATACAGTAGTGCATTGTAAACGCAGCACCCGTAGAAGTGCCCATATACAAAACGGCTAATATGGCGGCGAGAAACTTTTTCATACTGCTATAAACGCAAAATTATAGTTATTTGATTCAAACTGTTGGTAAAATTTTGTAATGTTTTTGTAATTATAGGCTTAAGGAGCATGCACTCACCCGTTACAAAGCAGGTTTAATGCGTCTTTCCGGGATTTGGGTATTAACAGCAAGCTTCTGCCGGAGCTATACATTCCTATTGCATCCTCCATTAATATTTGTCGAAATTGTCCAACCTTATCTCTTCAAAAACAATTCCTTCATAAGGCTTTTCAATACCGGCTTCATACAAACAGGCGAGATTTCCATTGGGCATCACCACCAGGTTCGAATAGGCAGAAGGACCTGCATACAGTAGTTTTTTTAACCCCCAGGTTTTACCCCTATCGTAGCTGATCCTAACCGTCATTGCTTCCCTCGATTTTGCACTGGCAGGGTTTGAAAATGCAAGAAAACTTTTCTTGCCGGGAAAATCATACCATAGCAGGCTTCCCTGGCAAACCGGTTCAATGAGCGTGGTATCTCCTTTTATATTGGACCAGCTTTTCCCTGCATCTTTGCTGATGGATACCTGCCGATTGCGGGTTGGACTGTAATTGCGCATATTCAACATCAGGTTTCCATTGGGCAATTCTGCCACCGTGCATTCATTAACCAGGTCCTGCGGGGTAGTACCCCCCAATAACCATGTATCGCCACCGTCATCTGAATAAACAACATGCGAGTAATATTTTTTTGTTCCGGCTTCAATATGATCGCAGGGAATAACCAGCCGTCCTTTGTGCTTTCCTTTCCGGAGTTGTATGCCATTAACCGGGCCGGTTGCGTACCAGGTCCAATCGCCTTTTTTTACATCCTTTGTTATTTCGCGGGGCGCAGACCATGTGCTACCGTCATCAACAGACGATAGCACAAATACCCGGCGGCTGTCGCTACTGCTGCCGTCAATGATGTCTTTTTCATGATCTGTTCCAAGATTCCATGTTGCTAACAGTACAATCTTCCCGTTTCTTCTGTCCACCACCGGCGCCGGATTACCGCAGGTATTGGCATCATCATCCCAAACCGTTTCCATAGCCCCCCAGGTCTTACCGCCATCGGCAGATCGTTTCACCACCAGGTCAATATCGCCGGCATCGCCGCAATCCTTTCTGCGCGCCTCGGCAAAAGCAAGCAGGGTACCCTTGTTCGTTGTAATCATAGCGGGTATCCGAAAACAGCTATAACCATTTTCGCCGGCTTTATACAAATGATTTAAATCCTGCGCCGATGATTGCAGCCCGGATAGCAAAAGAACCAGGAGTGCGAAACCCCGTACACAAAACCCTTTTGCGATTACAAAGAGGCGAAATAGTTTGGCAGGAAATGTATGCATGGTTATTTTATAGTTTTATGAGAAAAAGACAATCCGCATTTACTGTAACAAAAAAAAGAACCCATTGTTTTTAATTTTTCGTAAATTACTCATGATTTTCTTCAATTCCATTTTACTACTACATTATAAAACGATTTATTATGAAAAGGATGCATTTCAGTCTTAGCAAAATAGCCGCCGCATTTACCGTAGGCTTTTGCCTGTTCGCCTTCAATGCTAAAGCCCAGGATGAGACAAAAACCGTTTCCGGCGAAGTGCTGGATATGGCCTGCTATATGGCAAAAGGTGCCCAGGGCGAAAGTCATAAGGGCTGTGCCTCCGCCTGCATAAAAGGTGGAGCGCCAATGGGTTTGCTCACCAGCGATGGTAAAATATATTTGCTAGTGGAAAACCATAATAAAAAAGAGGCCTATGCCAAGGTGAAAGATTATGCCGGAGAAAAAATTTCGGTAACAGGTACCATTTCCGATAAGGGCGGGATTCAGGGCGTGATCGTTGATGATATGAAAAAGAACTAACTCATATCCTCCTGTTTTGTTGGCTGCTACTTTTTTTTGAACGGCTGAATGTTGGTGCATTTAGCCGTTTGCTTTGTGGCGGAATGAATGTAACCATTGATGCGCTTCAAATGCATGGTAAAACAAACCCATGTTCACTTATCTTTTATCCTTATTTTGAGCGATAAGCCAAAAGCACATGCAAAAAATATACCTGCTCCTTTGCGTCCTTTGTTTGAGTGGTGCAACCATTGCACAGCAATTTCCCGACAGTTGGACGGATGGAAAATACTACACCGTTAACGGTGCGAAGCTGTACACAGTAACGGTTGGCGAAGGGCAGCCATTAATTGTTATCCCGGGTGGCCCCGGTGGTGCACATCCCGGATACCGGCGCTTTGATTCGCTCACCCTGCAAACCAATATTCAGGTTATTTATTTTGATGCATTTGGAAGAGGAAAGTCGGATACGGCGAAGAACGTTACGGAATATTCACTGGAGCGCGACATTGAGGATATTGAAGGATTGAGAAAAGCGATGCGGCTCGATAAAATAAACCTGCTGGGGCATTCATACGGAAGCGTGGTGGCACAGGGCTACGCCGTAAAATACGGGCAGCATGTAAGTCACCTGATCATTGCTAATGGATTTCATAGTTATGTGATGTGGCAGGAAAATGACGACAACAGCAATCATGAAATAAAGACCAATTACCCGGAGGTTTGGGACACGCTGATGAAAGTGAGGGAGCAGGGTATTATTTCGAGCGACAAAATACACCAGGATATTTATAGCGCTGTTCCTTACGGCTTTCTGTATGCGTATAACCCTGATCATTTTCTGCAACGCGGCAAAAAGACTTACCCCAACGCTTTCAATTCAAAATTGTATTACCAGATGGTGGGTAAGGATGGCGACTTTTATGTAGGCAGTGATATCGGTAATTTCGACTTCAGAAAAAAATTGAAGGACCTTACCATGCCTATACTTATTATTGCCGGGCGCTTCGACCGGGTGGCCGTTCCCTGGATGCAGGTAAAGTACAAAGAATATTGCCCGCAGGCACAGTTTGTGATGTTTGAAAAAAGCGGGCATAATCCGCAGGTGGAAGAACCTGCAGCAACGTTTGAGCTGATCAAAACTTTTTTGAAGAAGGAACAGTAATTGTGTTTCCCGGTTTGAACAATCGGCCATGCCAGCATAAGTTAAGAGACGCTGCCTGCGTCAGAGTGACAATACAAATCATCGCTTGATCAAAAAATCTGCGCTGTCGGAAATGCTTTCTGCTTTCTCCAGTAACAAATTTCCGGTGAAAGGCACAATCGGAGTATAGCTGCTTTCGTGAATATCTTTATACGGTTTATTGGCGGCGTGGTTATATGCCGTAATAATAGACCAGCGTGGTTTATCCGATAAATTAGCTGCGGAAGCATGCAGTGTGTTGCAATGAAAAAAAGCGGTATCGCCGGGTTCCATTTCCAAAAAATCGAGGGGCATTATTTTCAACGCTTCATTCACCTTTTCCATATCGGCGCCTACCTGTTCGCCTGCCATTTGATGTTCAATACGTCCCATCTTATGCGAACCCCGGATCATTTGCAGGCAGCCATTTTCTTTTGTAGCGGCACTAAGCGCGGTAACCACACTCACCATATCCGGGAATAAAAAGCCATTGTTCTTATACCAGTAACCATAATCCTGGTGCCACTCCCAGGCGCCGCCAGACCGCGGCTCTTTCTGCATGAGTTTGGAATGATAGTGGGCAGGCGCTCCACCCAGTATTTGCTGAACAGCCGACACGATTCTTTCCGACCTGGCAAATTTGCTGTACAAACTGTCATCCAGCGAATACCATAAGGCCAGTTTTGTTTTCAGGCCGGAAGCATCGGTTCGATCATAACTTTTTTTACTCATCAGTTCATCTTCCAGCGCCATTTTATACAGTAAACCCACTTCTTCCTTCGAAAAGAAGTTGCGGATAATAACATAGCCCTGGTTTTGATAAGTGCGAAGATCATCTTTGGTAAATATCATCAGCAATACGTTTTACATGACTCAATATATAGTTCGGGAAATCCTCATACATTTACGCTTACTACGTTATTTATACTATCCATTCCTTTCTTGCCAAAGGAGCGGCGAGTAACGCATTGGCGGCATTGTTGCCGATGAATAGTTCCTTTGCGGGATCCCACTTCAGCTTCTCTCCTACCTGGCAGGCTATCAGCCCGATTTGTGAAACAGAAATGGTTCGGTGCCCCACTTCAATAGGCTCCAAAGTATGGCGGTTATTTTTTATTGCCTGTATAAAATCAGGCTTATCCATTAAGGTTACCGATAAATCCAACTCCCCCGCGCCCGGTAAACTATTGAGCAAAGCAGGATTGCTGGCAGTAATAACACCGGGATACCCCGCCACTTCTATCCACCCCGTTGAACCTGTATATTTGATGCCTGGTTTTGTAACCGGGCTCTGAACACAGGTGAGCACTACATCATTGGCGTACCGGTAAGTAACCTCAAAATTGATCATGGTGTTCCATAGCCCGGTAGGGAAAACACCCTTGCCTTCTACCTCTACCGGTCCTGAATATTCGGTGTTATTCGCCCATTGTGCCAAATCAAAATAATGAGCGCCCCAATTGGAAATCATACCCTGTGCATAAGTATCCACCCGCATCCAGCCGGGTCTTGTTTTCAGATCATGCGGCTTATGTACGCGTTGCTCGGTATAGGGAACGGCTGCCATAGGACCCAGCCATAAATCGTAATTCAGTTCGGGAGGAACCGGCATATCGGGTTGCGCGGGCACGGGATCGGGATCGGATGGAAAACTGAGTTCTATTTTTTGCAGTCTGCCTATCCGGCCATTTCGCACCAGTTCCACGGCTTTATTTTGTATGCGCACAGAACGAAATTCGCTGTCGGTGCGGTTTATTACGTCATGTTTTTTGATCTCATCCACCAGCATCCGCCCCTGTTGTACACTCATGCTCAGCGGCTTTTCGCAGCTTATGTGTTTTTTTGCACGGGCGGCTATAATGCCCATGGGCACGTGCCAGTAATCGGGTGTTGAAATCATCACCGCATCCACATCTTTGTGGTTAATCAGTTCGCGAAAATCGTCAAACACACTGCAACCTTTGTATGCTCCTTTGCCCTTTTCTTTTGCATAATAATGCTCCACCGCTTCCTTAGCTTTATTCATCCGCCAGCTATCCACATCACAAACCGCCACTACCTGTGCATCGGGCGTTTCAAGCAAACCGGGTATGCGCACCCCAATGTTGCTCAAATCTGATCCAATTAAATTTTGCCCGTATCCCTGCCGCCCCGTTCCTATAAGCGCGACATTAATGCGGTTAGACGGAGCATGCTTACCCAAAACAGTAGCGGGAACAATGGTTGGGAAACCGGCAGAAGCAGCAACCAGTCCCATGTTTGTAATAAAATTTCTTCTATTCATCCATTGGCTATTTTAAAACTTCGGAACATAACTGCGCAAGGTATATTCGGACGCTATAAATACTAAACGAATATAAGGTTTTAGGAGAATTGGCATGCTGATCCAAATCACTTCGGTAATCGTATACCACTTATTAAATGTATATTTACTTATCCACTCCTGCGACAGCCTGCAAAATCCTTTCTTCATTAGTATCAACCTGCATTTTTAACAGTAAAACATTTTGTATGAAAATGAAACATTATGGCCTGGCTGCCGGGCTGCTATTGCTTGTAATCGCCTCACCGGGCTGCAAAAAAATCATTGATGAAATCATGAAAAAGCC
>CAYMKT010000101.1:0-14527 GCA_964391065.1 uncultured Terrimonas sp.
TAAAATCATTTGTAATGAACCCATATGTAACGGACTTTGTAAACCTGCTCGACAATAGCAACAACATTATATTTAACATGACACCTGAAGAGGCCACCGCCGCTATTGTTTCGGGTGATCCGGCAGCCGTGCGTAAGATTGACGGGCAGTTTGCGATTGTAGAAAAAGTAGATCGCCAGGTTTTTATGGCACGTTCATTAGGTCGCCCTATGCGGTATTTTCTGGCAAAACAAGTGTCGGGACCGCTCCTTATAGTGGCGGAGCGCATGGATGAGATTTACGAATATCTTAAGCAGAAAGGATTACACAAGCAGTTTCATCCGTCGTATACCCGGATGGTTCCTGCGCATCATGTAGTAAGATTGGAAGTTATCGGTTGCCCTGACCCTAATCCTGAATATACAAGATTTTTTGAGCCCCGTAGAAATGTTCTTCCTGACGATATTGATGCCATTGGCAGGAAATATATTGAAACGTTGTCGAATGAATGCAGAAAATGGCTCTTATCCATTCCTGAGAAAGAACCTGTTGGCGTGTTATTCTCGGGCGGTATTGACAGCGGATCGGTTTTCCTGGTGCTATACCACCTGATGTTGAAGCTCGGCATGTCGCCACAGCGGTTAAAGGCTTTTACGTTATCGGTAAATGGAGGTGCCGATGCCGAGCAGGCTCATCAATTTATGGATCGGCTGGGACTCTCTCTTTTTCTTGAGCTGGTTGAAGTACCACTATCTGCACTCAATTATAAAGAGACCATTAAAGTAGTAGAAGATTACAAATCGCTCGATCTTGAATCAGCAACCATGGCGCTGGCACTTTGCAGGCAGATCAGGGAATTGTACCCCGACTGGAAATACCTGGCAGACGGAGACGGGGGCGATGAAAACCTGAAAGACTATCCTATTGATGCCAACCCGGAACTTACCATACGCAGTGTACTTAACAATATGATGCTTTACCAGGAAGGATGGGGCGTAAACAAAATCAAACATTCACTCACCTACTCCGGCGGGCAAAGTCGCGGACATGTGCGTTCGTACGCGCCGGCCAGAAAATTTGGCTTCAAAGGGTTCAGTCCATACGCGTTGCCCAATGTAATTGAGATTGCCGAAGGCATTCCTTTTATCGCTCTTACCAACTGGAAGGAAGAAGCGCTGTATGCGTTAAAAGGCGAGGTGGTAAGCCGTGGGGTGAAATCCGTGACGAATTTTGATATGCCTGTCTTTGAAAAGCGCAGGTTCCAGGCTGGCGCCGTTTCGAAGGATGCCTTCTCTGCAATTTTTGCCGGCAATGAAATAGAATACAGAACCTATTTTCACTCGCTGTATGCCTGATGATTATGATAGCGTAATGATCGCTTCCCTGCGCGCGAAGAAAAAGAGGTTGGATCCTTTTATTCCTTATCACTTTTTGCATGAGCAGGAACCAGGTTTGTCGGGAGATATCGAATCCGTTAACACTATCTTTCTTACGGGCAAAGAATGTGCATTTAAGTGCCTGATGTGCGATCTTTGGAAAAATACCCTGGATGCGCCACTGCCGGCAGGCGCCATCATGCGTCAAATTGATTATGCACTGGAGCGATTGCCTTCTGCAGACGTGGTTAAGTTGTACAACAATGGAAATTTTTTTGACCCCAAAGCTATTTCTCCCGGAGACTATCCCAATATAGCCTGCCGTATCGCCGGCTATAAAAAAGTAATCGTGGAAAATCATCCCAAACTATGCAACAAGTCCTGCATTGACTTCAGCGCCCTGCTCAATGGCCGGCTGGAAGTAGCTATGGGATTGGAGTCCATACATCCCGATGTATTGCCAAGACTCAACAAACAAATCACCCCGCAAGACTTTAAGGCGGCTGCCGCATTTTTACGCGGGCACGATATTGACATACGTGCTTTTGTACTGCTGAACCCGCCTTACCTCACCGAAAAAGCCAGTAGTATAGAATGGACGGTCAAAACTGTTCAGTTTGCTTTTGAATCTGGAGCGGTCCGCTGCGCCATCATACCCGTAAGACCGGGCAATGGCGTGATGGAAGTACTGCAGAAGGCGAAACACTATACGCCTCCCACGCTGGCGATGCTGGAGGAAGTTGTTGAAAAAGCAATGTCGCTAAAACAGGGACAGGTTTTTGCCGACACCTGGGATATTGCTTTTTTATCAGAATGTTCTGCATGCTTTGAGAAAAGAAAAGAGCGCCTTGAAGAGATGAACCTCCGCCAACAGATTCTTAACCCTATAGATTGTACCTGCAAACCCTATGCTGCCTGATCCACACAAACGATATGATATTTTGATTGCCGGCTCAGGATTTGCGGGCAGCTTAACCGCATTGTCACTACAGCATTGCGGATTTTCGGTTTGCCTGATTGAAAAGGGAAAGCATCCCCGTTTTGCCATTGGGGAATCTTCTACACCTATTGCCGATATGATCCTGCGTTCCATTTCAGCGCGGTATAATATGCCCTGGCTATTTGATTTTTCAAGATATGGCAGTTGGCAGCGATCCTACCCGGATATTGTGTGTGGACTCAAAAGAGGGTTTAGCTATTTTAAGCATTTTCCCGGGAAAGCGTTTTCGACAACGGCTGATCACGACAACGAATTGCTGGTAGCCGCAAGTGTGAGCGACAGCATGTCTGACACCCACTGGTTGCGGGCGGATTTTGATGCCTTTTTAGTTGAAAAGGTTAAAGAAAGCACTATCGACTATTTTGATACCACCGACATCACCGCTGCCGAAAGGAAAAACGATCAATGGTTTTTTAGTACAGTACACTCGGGTAAAGTATCAACTATCTCCGCCGCTTTTTTTATCGATGCCACCGGCAGCGGAGTATTACTGAATAACCTTTTTTCCATACCTTCTTCCGCCAACGGCTTTCTCACGCATTCGTTTTCAGTATTTTCTCACTTCGATAATCTTCCGCGATGGACAGATATCCTGCATACAAAAAATATTTCTACAGCAGATTATCCTTACGACCCCGACAATTCAGCGCTGCATCATGTGCTCAACGAAGGTTGGTGCTGGGCGCTTCGCTTTAACGACAACCGTACGAGTTGGGGCTTTGTACTTAATGACGACAACAACGCATTTCAAAACCTGACGGCTGCGGAAATATGGAAAGCAATGGAGTATGGATATCCCGATATAGGACGTATATTAAAAGATGCTTCTTTTTCGTCAGCGCCGGGAAAAATAATACGATCGCCCCGGCTTCAACGAAGGCTCACTACCTGCTTTGGTGAAGGCTGGGTAGCAATGCCGCACACGACGGGTTTTGTTGATCCGCTTTTCAGTACCGGTATTGCCTACTCACTGGCAGGCGTAGAAAGGATGGTACAGATACTCACCGAAAACAGGAATTTCGGCCAGGGGCTATACAGGCGGTTAAACGACTACCAGGACAAGATTTTTAAAGAACTGGCGTTGATTGACTTACTGGTTGCCGGATGTTTTAAAACAATGCCCCATTTTCAATTGTTTAATGCATGGAGCATGCTGTATTTCACCTTTACCATCATGCATGAGCAACGCCGTTTGCGCAATGAACCTGTCGATTGTTTCCTCGAAGCAGCGGACCCACGTGTGCAGCAGATAGCCCACAGCACTTACGCAGACCTTTTACAACTCACCGGCCAAACGGTCGTTTCTCCCCGGGATGCCGCAGCATTTGCGGATATGGTGAAAAAAAGAATAGCGCCTTTTAATACTGCGGGATTGCTAAATCCTTTTTCTAAAAACATGTATCATCACACCGCCGCCGTACTTTGAGGTATTGAAAAATCATCGCCCGTTTTTGTTCAGGCCTGTTTGTGGTTTCAAAGCATTTTTAAAATCGTCGGTATTTACAAACCGGGTGTTGTATTGCTGCCGGTAGCTTTGGCGCCTGGCATCCCGTGGGTATACAGTATTGGATCGGTAAGGATACGACGGCATGTTGTGAAAAGGCAGGGGTTCTACCGTTTGGCCATATGCCGTGTTCAGATCTCCGTCTTTAACCCACCCTTCGCTGTAGATCAAAAAATCCCTTTTCCATCCACGCGGCAACGGTGGTAAACTCCTCCCATCAAACTCCAGTGTTATCTCATCGCCGGAATTGGCTATGATGTACTCATCGTCTGCTTCTTCAAGCAATGGCGCCACATTCCCATAGCGCGTATAGTATCCCGTTAGGTCGCGCCATTTCTGACCACCTGTGGTTTGGTAATAATCAAACCAGTGAGGGCCAAACGGTCCGCCCTTACGGTAGGATGCCGAATAGCCCCTGAATCCAAGTGTTGCGCTCATCATGGGAATATCCGCCATCCTTACAGGCGATTGACTTAATCCTTTCGAAAAGAATATCTCATCCCAGTATACCTGCATATTGGTCCGTATCCTTACTTTCCTGTTGTCGGGTCTGAGAAATTTACCCGACAGGTTTACAACCACCATCTTGTCTTTACCCATCGGAAAGCCAATATCGGGTATCACTTTTTGCCATTCTCCGCGGCTGTTTACTACCTCCAGGCCGGGAACCCGGATGCGGTACTCCGAAGACTGGCTCATCGAAGTATTGATGCTCGCATCTGTTGGAAAGGTCCACCCCCGTAAAAAAAGATATATGCTGTCGCCTTTTGCCTTATCTCCCAAATCAAGTATCAGATCATGATCTTCCGCCAGGCCCTGGTATTTGCCCAGACCAAAATTCGATATATAGTTAAAGTCATAGGCACTGATCCTTGCCAACAGATCCGTACCATTTTGATCAGTGGCGCTGACGGGAAGATATTTGGCGCTTACCCCATACACGTTTTTGCCGGGAAACGGTGGCAACACAAAACGCTCGTCGGCATATACCTCTATGGTATCGGGATGATCTACCGCCACCAGCGAAGCCTTGTCAAAATACACTGCTTCCCACAACTCTTCGGTTATCTTCAATGAGTATACGTTGTTCTTTGCCTTCAGCTTTTCGCCCGGTATCAGTAAGTATTCCTTCGATGCATCTGAAAACGCATATACCGTATCGGCGCCATTTACCGACAACGGCATGCCCAGCGCGCTGCGCCACATCATATCCTTTAAAAACTCATACCGCTCTCCATTCCACACAAATAAAAACGGACAGGACCCTTTCAGTTTCTCCTGTTCAAGCGTTCTCTGCCATCGCGAAGGATCATTGATAAGTTCGGGCGTTCCGTTGGGCCAAATGATGCGCACAACATCCAGCGAATCACGGCTGCCTACACCAAAATTTACAAGTGTCCGCCTGATGGTTTTGGTCTGGTACAGATCGCCTGCTTTTAGCTCTACCTGTGCACCTATACTAAACCTGTTATTTTTATTATTACCGTAAGCCAGTCCTGTAAGCTGAATCTGCATATAGTGATTCAGGTTGCCACCGTCATTTCGTATCAAATGTATTCCCGATGGTCCCGAAATAAATAAATCGTCATCGCCATCTAAGTTAAAATCAGCAGTTTCAATAGCATGTCCTGCAGTTAATGTTGGCGGAAGGAGATGGGAAACATTGGTAAATCCTTTTGCAGCATCATTGTGAAATAACTGAACACCGGGTGTTGATTTGTCCTGCGCTTCTCCCGCCACAAGTATGTCCAGGTACCCGTCGTTATCAAAATCAAAAAAGATCACCGCATAAGCCGTTATTCCCTTCAAAGAACGGGTAAGTAACCCGGAGGTTGTATCTGCTACGAATCCGTTTGTACCATTATTTTTCAGCAAAAATGAAGGTTCGTTTTTCCCGCCCCCGATACACAGATCGGGTAACCCGTCGTTATTATAATCGCCAAATGCAATCGCCGTGCCCCCGTAGCCAGGATCGCGCAGGTGCAGCGAATCGGTAAAATTTTCAAATGCAGCATGCCGGTTATTATTATATAGCTGCAGCAAACCGTTGCCGGCAAGCATCCCGATATCAAGGTCGCCGTCTGCATCCCAATCTCCATAGTCCATTGCTACGGTACCGGATGCATTGCCCGACAGATTCATCAGTTTTGCATTTTCAGTAAACGTTCCGTCATTGTTGTTACGAAAGAACTTGTTTGCCCCTTTGCAGCCAACGTATAAATCAAGATCGCCATCCTGATCAAAATCAGCGATCAAAAGTTTGGTTCCGTCGGTTATTTTGTTTAACCCCGTATCGCCTGTTTTTCTCGAAAAAGTACCATCACCGTTGTTCCGGTAGATAAGAATACCCTTGCTGGTTGAAATCAACAGATCCCTGTAACCGTCATTATCATAATCCACAAACTTTGCATCGAAATCAATGGCATCATATTTCAAATCAACTGAAGCAGTAATATCTTTAAAATTGCCAAGATATCCTTCAAAAAGATATCGAACCGGTACAGCAGCGTCCTTTTGTAAAAAGCTCACAAAAGCATAGGTGGTTCCTTTTCCGTCGTCATCCGCGAGCGCCAGGGTGGAGTGAACGGCATTTACTACACCAGGAATGGTTAACCCGGTTACGGCGGAAGCGTCTGCAAATGAGATGTCCTGTAAGGTAACTATTCTGTTTTTCTCATAAACCTGGTTGAACTTACTGTCATTAAACTCAGAATAACCGGTTAACAATTTAGGTTGATCTACCTGTTCCAGCCCACCGGCATAGGCCTCAGTAAGCTGCAGCAGTTGATGCAACCGCTGTAAGTAATACAAACCACCGGATGGATGATTACCCGCAATTATTGTTGAAGCTTTGTGATAAATGGTATCGATTGCCGTGGTAAATTCAGGGACTATCTTTTTTATACTCTGTAAGTAAAACAGCGCAGAGTCTGACTGCCCCTCGCGGGCAAATAATTCAGTCAATAGAAGCTTCGGAACGATATTAGAAGGATCGATGTCCACCAGTTTGATCAGGTTAGCTTTCTGCGCGGAATAATTTTTATCTGCGGCAGCCATAGACGCCAGTTTATAATAAGCCGGCTCATTGCGGGGATCTGCGGCAATAATTTCTTCTAACGTTTTTGCCGCATCTTCCCTGTTGCCTTGTCCGAGATAAATTTCAGACAGGGTAAGTTTAAGTGTTGTATTACCGGGTTGAATGTTTAAGCCCGCCTTTACTTGTTTTTCTGCCTGCTCGTAATTTTTTTTCGCTAAATAGAGCAGAGACAAATCGCCATAGTTCAAAATGTTTCCAGGATCCGTTTTTATAGCTTTCTTAAATGCTGTTTCAGCCTCATCAAATTTATTACGCTGTAAAAAATTGATTGCCATGATACGCGGGTCCTTGGTATAATCATAGTCTTTGGGCTGCTGTGTCTTGGTATTACACCCGGTAAATATTAAAACAAACAAAATTAATTTTACGGTAAAGCTGGCAAAGCAGGAAGCAGGCACAAGTTTATATGTCATAGCAGGCGGGCTTAATACGGGTATGAAGATAATACTTATCGCCGTATGTTCAGGCCGGGATTATCGCTATCTTTATTGTTTAACGGACTGCAAAAATGTTTTCATTTTAAATGAAAAAACAACCGAATTATTCCAAAATCATTGCTGTCGTAATATTTATTTGTCTGCTTGCCATAACATTTGTAGTTACCCGAAGAGAAAGCGGCATGTCCGGCGAAGCCAACAGCAAACAGAGGGAACTGGCGGAGGAAAGATTCGGGTTTTATCTTGACCCTGTAAACAAAACGGCAAATATTTCATTCAGACACCAGGCTCCCGAAGTTGATCCCCAATTAAGCAATATCAGGTTACAGATAGCCTCTATGGGCGCTGCGGTTTCTGTATGCGACTTTGATAACGATGGCTGGAATGATCTGTATTTCACCAACAGTGCGCGGGGGAGCTTGAACGCTTTGTACCGCAATTTGCAAAATGGCCAATTTGAAGATATTGGGCAAAAACTCCACCTGGCTGATGTAAACATGCCGGGTACGGGCGCTTCTATGGGAGCAGTATGGGGCGACTATGACAACGACGGGTATAAAGACCTCCTGCTGTATAAGTGGGGCAAGCCCGAATTATTTAAGAACGTAAATGGACAAAGATTTGAATCTGTCACGGAAGGAAGCGGTTTACCACCCTGGGTTAACGCCAATACCGCAATTTGGTTCGATTTTAACAATGATGGATTGCTGGATATTTTTATCGGTGGATATTATAAGGAAGCCTTTCATTTAGACAGCTTGACTACCACCAAAATAATGCCTGAAAGTTTTCGCTACGCCAACAATGGTGGAAGAAATTACCTGTTGAAAAATACAGGGAACGGCAAGTTTGAAGACGTGACGCGGCAGTATGGTTTAACATCCACCAAATGGACGCTGGCGGCCGTGGCAGCAGATTTTAACGGCGACGGCTACCCCGATTTGTATTTGGCCAACGATTATAATGTTGATGAACTGTATATCAATGACCAGGGTCGGAAATTCGACGAAAAGGGTGGCAGTTCGGGTATTGGCCATATCCCCAAAAGCGGCATGAATGCCTCTTTGGGAGATATCAACAACGATGGGAGCGTAGGTATTTATACGACTAATATTACTGAAAAAGGTATTTTGATTCAGGGCAACAACTACTGGCAGCCCAACAGTGAGAACATGAAGGATAATCCTTCTTTTGTGAACCTTGCACAAATAGCAGGGATTGAAAATGCAGGCTGGAGTTATGGAGCCCAGCTCGGCGATCTGAATAATGACGGTTACATGGACCTGTATGTTGCCAACGGATTTATTTCCGCTAAGAAAAACACCTCGTATTGGTACGATTATTCCAAGGTTACCGGGGGCAACAGTTCTATAATAGGCGATGCCAAAAATTGGCCGGATATGCAGGACAAAAGCCAGTCTGGTTATCAGCAAAATAAGATATGGATCAACAACAGCGATGGTTTGTTTGAAGATGTTTCCGGCCTGGTTTGTCCGGCTGAAACATATGACAGCCGCGCGGTAGTGTTTGCCGATTTGTGGAACAGGGGAGTACTGGATGTTGTTGTAGCCAATCAAAATAATATTCCGTTTGTGTATAAAAACGAGACCGCCGGTACCAATCACTGGATTGATTTCGATTTGTACGGCACTGTTTCAAATGCCGATGCCATTGGCGCCAAAGTGGAACTGGAATGGGACGGTAAAAAACAGGCGCAGATTGTTACCGGTGGTGCAGGTTTCTCGTCTCAAAATCAGCACCGGCTTCATTTTGGAATTGGCAAAAGTGAAAAGACAGATATGGTAACCATCTACTGGCCCTCGGGTAGGGTTGATAAAATACCACATCCCGGCATTGATAAGCTTCATATTGTAAAAGAAAGCAAATCCGATAATTGATGGCACAAGAATATAGCGTCCAGGCACCGGCGGCAAAGAACAGGATATCCCAGTGGATAAAAGATAATTTTCAATATATACCCCCGGCTTTTATAACGTTGATTCTGCTGGTGGGGCAGTTTAGTTTTGGCATTTTAGACAGTTATATAAATCTTGTGGTTGCTATCGGTGCATCGCTGATTGCGGAAATCATACTGGCAAGAACTGTTTTGAAGACAAGAAAAAACCTTGCCAGCGCTTATATTACAGGCATTAGCGTTGGAATACTGATACGGTCTAATGTGGTTTGGCCTTACCTTATCACGTCGTTGCTTTCTATTCTTTCCAAATATGTATTGCGTTATAAGGGCCGACATTTGTGGAATCCATCCAATTTCGGCGTTTCCTGGATGTTGTTTTTGGGCAGCATTAACGTGGCCGGACTCAGCATTCAATGGGGTAGTAATATTGCGGCCATGTCCGTGATCTGGATTTTAGGTCTGATCATAGTAAACAAAGCGAAACGACTTCATGTAACAGTGACCTATGTTCTCAGTTTTATTGCGCTGGCTTACCTGCGATGCCTGATCACCGGCGATGCCTTTCTTGCTGAGCTTGCGCCGCTTACCGGGCCGATGTACCAATTGTTTATATTCTTTATGATCACCGATCCCCCCACATCGGTATCAACAAGAAAAGGAAGGATTATCGTTGTTATACTGGTGGCGATAGTGGAATTTATTTTACGCCTGAATCATTTCATATACGCGCCGTTCTTTGCGCTTTTCCTGGTGGGACCTGTCGCCAGGTTTTTTGATTTAAAGGCAAATGGGTCAAACGCAATCCCAGGCAACGGGAGCTTGCAAAACACTTCGGCGGAAAGATCATTATTAAGCGACCCATTCCTGTCGGGTGAACGCAAAAGCTAAGAGCGTTTTTCTGATATTATCAAAAAGCTGCTACAATAAAAAACGGGACAAAGTAAGACTTTTCTACTTTGTCCCGTCACGTTGGCCTACCTGGATTCGAACCAAGACAAATAGAACCAAAATCTATTGTACTACCATTATACTATAGGCCAATCTTCACTTTCTCAAAAACTTTGAGGGCTGCAAAAATAAATACTCACAGCATGTAAACCAAATTTCATTCTGGCCTAATTACTGGCTTTCACCAGGTAATAATGTTTTTTGCCTTTTTGAATTAATACATATTGATCATGCAATAGGTCGGCCGCATTAATTTCCCTTGAGATACTGTCTACTTTAGTGCGGTTGATGCTCACTCCGCCGTTTTGAATCATTTTTCTGGCTTCCCCCTTGCTGGAAAAACTACCCGTTTCAGCTAAAAAGCTGATAATATCAATGCCGCTCTTGATTTTTTGTTTGGGGAAATCAAATTTTACAACCCCATCCATATTTTCAAGGTCGGCTGCGCTTAAAGATTCGACTGGGGCCGTTTGTTGCGAAAATAATTTCGCAGTGGTTTCAATAGCCTTAAGATATTCCTCTTCTCCGTGTATAAAGATAGTGACTTCCTTCCCCAGCGCTTTTTGCAGCGTCCTTGCACCCGGGTCGGCATGGTGTTGCTGCAGCAGGGCGCCGATTTGTTCCTGGGTTAAAAATGTGAATATTTTGATCCATTTCTCCGCATCTTCGTCAGATGCGTTCAGCCAGAACTGGTAAAACTGGTAAGGCGAGGTTCTTTCGGCATTGAGCCAGATATTTCCCTGCTCCGACTTACCGAATTTTCCGCCATCTGCTTTTGTAATCAGCGGGCAGGTAAACGCAAAGGCTTCTCCTCCGGCTTTACGCCGTATCAGTTCCGAACCGGTAGTAATATTCCCCCACTGGTCGCTTCCCCCCATCTGTAACTTACAATTTTTGTGTTTGTACAACCAGTAGTAATCGTAGCCCTGCATTAACTGGTAAGCAAATTCGGTATAGCTGATGCCGGTATCTCCTTCAATGCGCTTTTTAACGCTGTCTTTCGACATCATATAATTAACCGTAATGTGTTTACCGGTGTCTCTCAGGAACTCAATAAAGCCAATGGTACTAAACCAGTCGTAATTATTGACTAATTCAGCCGCATTGGGGGAACTGGCACTAAAATCGAGATGTTTTTCTAATTGCTTTTTAATGCCAGACACATTAATCGCCAACTGCTCCTCACTCAGCAAGTTTCTTTCTTCGCTTTTACCACTGGGATCGCCAATCATACCGGTTGCCCCACCCAGCAGGGCGATCGGTTTATGTCCTTTTTTTTGCAAGTGAACCAATAATAAAATAGGTACCAGGCTGCCAATGTGCAGGCTGTCTGCGGTAGGATCAAAGCCTATATAAGCCGTAGTCATTTCTTTGTTTAACTGCTCTTCCGTTCCCGGCATGATATCCTGGAGCATGCCCCTCCATTTCAGTTCTTCTATTAGCGTCATTTTCAATCCGTTTCCGGCAAAAATAATGTTAGTTTACAAATGGCAATAATTTGATTATAAATCCGTTATAAAACCTTGTTTTTAAGCATAGCCACTGCTTAACTGTTCCTGTGTATATTTGCATTTCCAAAAGATCGGGCAGGCTTATTAAGAAAGTCTAATTGCTTATCAGTAAATAAGTTGAATGAAAAAAGTGTTTTTGAGATTAGTTTTGATTGTCCTGTTAAGTAGTAGCATAAGTTCTTATGCCCAGTTCCGTAAATATTCGAATGAGTTTTTGAACATTGGCGCAGGTGCGCGGGGGCTTGGAATGGGTGGTGCACAGGTTGCCTCTGTGAATGATGGCAATGCCGGCTACTGGAACCCTGCCGGCTTGGTTCATGTTAAGGACAACCCGGTGATTAATTTCATGCATGCAGAGTATTTTTCGGGCATCGGTAAATACGATTACGGCAGTGTGGCGATTCCCCTAAGCGACAAAAAAAGAACGATCGCGTTATCATTGCTTCGTTTTGGGGTAGATGACATCCCCAATACTTTATACCTCGTTGAGCCGGATGGTTCTATCAACTATAATAATATCCGGTCTTTCTCCTCCGCCGATTACGCGTTTCTTTTTTCCTACGCTCAAAGTTTAAAGCAGGTAGATAACAAAACATTCAGTTATGGCGTAAATGCAAAAGTGATTCACCGTAATGTGGGAAGTTTTGCCAAAGCCTGGGGTTTTGGTTTGGATGCGGGTGTGCAAATGCAAACCAAACGCTGGAAACTGGGCATATCGGCAAGAGATATTACCACCACCTTCAATGCATGGAGTTTTAGTTTTACGGAGGAAGAGAAAGAAGTGCTGTATCTCACGGATAATCAAATTCCGGTTAAATCAACGGAGTTAACTGCACCCCGGCTGGTATTGGGAGGGGCATATGATTTTGTACTGGGTAAAAGTTTTAACCTGCTTGCAGAAGCCAACTTAGAACTGACTTTTGACGGTAAGCGCAATGTGGTAGTAAGCGGCGACCCCGTGAGTGTTGACCCCAGGGTGGGCATGGAACTGGGGTATAAAAACCTGATTTTTGTACGTACCGGCATCTATAACTTTCAGCGGGCACTGGCCGATGGCGATACGCTCAACCAAAAGAAAGTGTGGATTTACCAGCCCAGTCTGGGAGCGGGTTTTAAACTCAAACACGTGGCTGTGGATTATGCTTATACTAATCTTGCTAATCAATCCAACCCCTTATATACGCATATTTTTTCTTTGCGGTTAGACCTGGTGAAAAAGGAAAAGAATAAAAGCGTTAAAACAAACTAGAGTATGCTAAAGCGGATTTTACTGATACTATTCGTATTATGTTCCTTTGCTGCCAGTGCGCAGTACAATAATGAATGGATAGATTATAACAAAACCTATTATAAATTCTCGATTGGTAAATCAGGGTTATACCGCATTGCACAAAGCACACTCAAAACCGCGGGTTTAGATAACACGCCCGTAGAACAGTTCCAATTGTGGCGTAACGGCATACAGGTTCCCTTATACACTTCTGCTACTTCGGGGATTTTGGATTCTACAGGTTTTATTGAGTTTTTTGGTGAGATCAATGATGGGAAACCCGATACCAAATTATACCGGGACATCAATAACCAGCTTTCTGACAAATGGAGCCTGGAAACCGACACGGCTACTTTCTTTTTAACCGCAAATACTTCCGGTGTTAACCTGAGAATGGTAAATGAAACCAATAATGTAGCCGGCAACACATTGCCTGCGGAGCCTTATTTCATGTACACCTATGGGAAGTACTATAAAAATAAAATTAATCCCGGTTACGCAGGATTAGTAGGTGAATATGTGTATTCATCGGTATATGATAAAGGAGAAGGTTACACGAGTAATGATATCAGGCCTGCTACGCCGTTAACCGAAACGGTGAACAACCTGTATGTATATACCGGCGGTCCCAATGGCACTTTTTATATTGCCGGATCTGGAAACGCACTGAACAACCGCAATTTAAAGGTGGATATCAACAACACCCAAATGGTGAATGTTGCTATGGATGTTTTCAACGACCAGCGTCAGTTGGTTGCTTTACCAGCAAGTTTGTTGAGTTCGGGAAGCGCTGTTGTAAAAATTACAAATACGTCAGCCAACCCCAACGACAGGATGGTGATCGCAAAATATGAAATAACCTATCCCAGGCAATTTAATTTTGGCGCCAGCATCAATTTTTCATTTGAACTGCCTTCTACCGGCACGGGTAATTTTCTGAGAATTACTAATTTCAATTTTGGCGGTACCGCACCTGTTTTATATGATCTTTCAAATCTAAAAAAATATACCGGCGATATTTCTGAACCCGGGATTGTAAAATTTGCACTGCCGCCCTCGTTACAAAAAAGAAGGTTGGTACTCCTGAATGTTGTGGGCGCCAATATAAATATGGTTAATGCGCTGGCTGCCCGGAATTTTACTGATTATGCGCAGCAACCCAATCATGGCAATTATCTTATTATCAGTAATCGTTTGTTGTATAACGGACCCAATGGCAACCCGGTGGAAGCCTACAGGCAATACCGCAGTTCTGCCGCAGGGGGAAGTTTTGTTGCCAAAGTGTATGATATTGATCAATTAACCGACCAGTTCGCCTTTGGAATCAAACGGCATCCCTCAGCCGTAAAAAACTTTATTAAATACGCTTCGGACACTTATCAAACGCCAATTCAAGCTGTTCTTGTGATAGGTAAGGGGGTAAATTATATTGATGCAAAAAATAATGAAACAAGCCCGCTGCTCGATAAGCTCAATCTTGTTCCTTC
>CAYMKT010000102.1:0-3499 GCA_964391065.1 uncultured Terrimonas sp.
CAAAACGCCTGTCGAGTCCGTAACTCAGTTTCTCAATACGCGCCGTTATTTTATCGAATTTTACTGACTCCTTTTTTCCATTACGTTTGATTACATGCATGGTGGTTATTTTTAAAAATGAATTAATATTGTGTGAAAGGCGTGAAGGACGTATTTCAAATTTTCGGTCCTTAATTTTCCGGTCGGTGAGACACCGACCGTTAGCGGGCTCTACAGGCGGGTGTCACCACCCGCCTGCAAAAATTTGAAATGCACCCGGTGGGAAGACAGAAGTGAAAGCAATCGTTTCATAGATATATTTACTTTATTTCTACTTCCGACTTTCGTGAAGCATCCTCGGACAAATTAAGTTTAACTGAAAGTGCGGCTCTCCTGATTTGCTGAACAAGATTAAAAATCTTCTTCCAGGCTAAACGCCTGCGATTCGTTACTGCCCGACAGTACGCCCGACTTCTGGTAATCGCCTACTCTTTTTTCAAAGAAATTGGTTTTCCCTTCAAGTGATATCATCTCCATAAAATCGAAAGGATTAGTGGCGTTGTATACCTTACCGTAGCCGAGTTCGGCAAGCCACCTGTCGGCAACAAACTCAATATATTGCTGCATTAGTTTTGCATTCATGCCAATCAACGCTACAGGCAAAGCTTCGGTGATAAATTCTTTTTCAATCTCAACAGCATCTTTGATAATACCCTGCACCGCTTCTTCGGAAAGTTTTCTGCTGAGCATGCTATACAACTGGCAGGCAAATTCGCAATGCAATCCTTCATCGCGGCTGATCAGCTCATTGCTGAATGTTAGTCCCGGCATCAATCCTCTTTTCTTTAACCAGAATATGGAACAGAAGCTGCCGCTGAAGAAAATACCTTCTACAGCCGCAAAGGCAACCAGGCGTTCAGCAAAATTTCCATTATCAATCCAGCGCAAAGCCCACTCCGCTTTTTTCTTAACCGCCGGAACGGTTTCAATGGCGTGAAAAAGCCGGTCTTTTTCAACCGGGTCTTTTATATAAGTATCAATTAACAGTGCATAGGTTTCTGAATGTATGTTTTCCATCATAATCTGGAAACCATAAAAACAGCGTGCTTCGGGCAACTGCACTTCACTCATAAAATTCACGGCAAGGTTTTCGTTTACGATGCCGTCACTTGCCGCAAAGAATGCCAGCACGTGCGATATAAAATGCCGCTCCCCATCATTCAAATTGTCCCAATGCTGCAGGTCTCCGCCCAGGTCTATTTCCTCGGCCGTCCAGAAGCTGGCTTCATGTTTCTTGTACATTTCCCAAACCTTGGGATAGTTGATGGGAAGAATAACAAACCGGTCTTTGTTTTCTTTTAATAATACTTCTGTTTCCATGTACTAATGCGTTTAAGATGAACAAAAAATAAAACAACATGGCTGACGAAGAAAGGCAGGAGAAGACACGATTACGTATAGTGATAAAGATGCCCGACCCACCTTTGCTTTTCCTCCGAAAGCAAATAGTGAACATCCACGCTGGCAGGTCTTCTGGCTTAGCTACTGCTGAACACCTTCCCATGCCGCTCCATTGCAGCACAGTGGTAGAAGATTCAGCGGTGTGCATATTAAACAACAAGCGATTAACCTGCTGTCAACAACACATAACCTTTACAGCTACGGGGATAGCACCGGATTTACACCGGTTTCCCTTTTTAATCTCTACAAAAACAATTTTGTAATAGAACCAGAGTGGGCATCAAATATAGAAATGATATTCCTGCGGGTGAGAAAGACTTATTAACAGGTGTGCAAAAAATAACAGGTATGATACCTCAGGAGCAGCCAAATTTCCTCGAGATCAACAACCGCCTTTTTGCTAAAAATGTAAGGCAGTTGGTTCATTTTGATTTACTGTGAAGCTTTTTTAAATGTGTTTTTGGATCAAAGTTTTTGTCCAACCCGCTTTTTTCGCCTATCGCCAGAGCTTTATTAAGCATTTTCTTTTTTGATTCTTCTTCTTCAAGAAGTCTTAATGCAGTCCTCACTACTTCGCTAGCGGAGCTATATCGCCCCGAAGAAACTTCTGCAGAGATGAAATCTTCAAAATGTTGTCCAAGTAGAATGGAAGTGTTATGTCCCATTGATGATGTTTTGCCAAAAAGTACCAAGAATTGGTATAATGTGCAACAATTCTTTTATCGTGGAGTGTCTGGATGCAATCAGGCATAACGAATTGATGTATGTACGATAGAGGCGTCAGAGCGCAATCAATGCATTACACTCATGCAATAATTTATCTTTATTAATTGCCGCGGTTCCCACTTCTTCGCAAACCAGTCCGCCTGCAATATTGGCCATTTCGGCCATCAGCTTTACATTACCGGTAGCGGCATACACCAATGCAGCCACTGCGATTACGGTATCGCCGGCGCCGCTTACATCGGCAATATTCCGGATATGCGAAGGAACTATTCCCTGTTCATTTTCTGATTGATAAAAAACACCTTTCTCTGAGAGTGTGATAAAGGAAATGCGGTGCTGCAATTTTTCATGGAGGGCTGCATGTATGTCCAGCAGCAGGTTTTCATTTACACCGGTATAAATAATATTGAGTCCTTCCGTGGCTTCTTTAAGATTAGGTTTGAAAATATCTACGGCTTTAAATGCAAAGAAATTTTTTCGTTTGGGGTCTACCGCGGTAATGATATTGTTGTGCCTGCAAAGGTCAATTACTTTTTGGATGACCAGTTCCGTGAGTATGCCTTTGTTATAATCTTCCAAAATAATCACCTCTGGCTTTTCCTGGGCAATGTAGGTTTGAACGGCAAGTATCAGCCTGTTTTCGTCTTCATACCCCAGGTCGGCAGTTACTTCATTATCTAAGCGCATCATTTGCTGGTTACGCGCAATGACCCGTATTTTATTAGTGGTAACGCGTTTGGCGCTTTGCAGCATGAAGCTGGTGTCGATACCTCCATCTTCCAGCATTTGCCTGAGTTTACTTCCATCGTCGTCTTTGCCTGTAACCGACAGCACAGAAGCTTTTGCTCCCATGGATTGAATGTTCAGCGCCACATTTCCAGCGCCGCCTATACGATATTCCTTTTTATGAACCGCAACAACAGGCACCGGCGCTTCCGGAGAAATACGGTCTACCTTACCCCAGAGATAAGTATCCAGCATCACATCTCCTATTATACCTACTTTAATATTTGTAAATAATTCAAATAAGCCTGCAATATCATTCATGCTTTGCATTTGAGCGTTACGGTAAAAGCGGAAATAGCAAATATCAGATAAAAATGGATAAGGTAATAGGTGTCGGATATCAGGTATCAGGTATGAGCGTTGAGCCGTGAGCGATCAGCGATGAGTGTCTCATGTTCAAATTTCCACATTCTCACATTTCCACATTACACCTTCAGCCTGTTCTTCGCTAAATAGTAAAGCGGTATACCCAGCAAAATAATTCCCAGTCCAGGAATAGTGTAATTGCTTTCAAAAATCAGTAACAATATGGCCAGGGCGGTGGCTG
>CAYMKT010000102.1:3599-14503 GCA_964391065.1 uncultured Terrimonas sp.
GGAATAGTGTAATTGCTTTCAAAAATCAGTAACAATATGGCCAGGGCGGTGGCTGCCAATAAATAAATCATCGGCAATACCGGGTATCCGAAAGCTTTGTAACTACGTGGTATATCCGGGCGCTTTTTACGCAGAATGTAAATGCCTGCTATGGTAAGCACGTAAAAAACCAACACGCCAAAGATAACCATGGCCAACAGGTCGTTATAGCTTCCTGTAAGGCACAGAAAAGAAGCCCATATACATTGCACCCACAAACCGTAACCAGGAACGCTAAAGCGGTTTAAACTGCCTGCGCCTTTAAAAAACAGCCCATCCTTAGCCATCGAATAATATATCCGGGCGCCCGCCAGGATCAACCCGTTGTTGCAACCGAATGTAGACACCATAATCATTACCGCTACGATGAGCGAACCGCTGTTACCAAATATTTTTTCAGCCGCCGCTACGCCTACCCTGTCGTTAGCCGCAAAGGCAATTTCATTAAATGGCAATACCGCCAGGTACATCATATTGGCCGCCACATAAATGATGGTTACAATAAATGTTCCCAGGAATAGCGCCCGGCCAATATTTTTTTCAGGCGATTTGATTTCGGCAGCGATAAAAGTTACATTGTTCCAGGCATCGCTGCTGAACAAAGTGCCTTTCATAGCAACCGCTACAGCGCCAAATAAAGCCAACCCCGGCAGCAGCGTAGAAATAGCCTGGCCGTTAACGTTAGCGATGGACGAAAACTGCCACGCATTTTCCCAATTGGCATTCCATACTTCCGCTTTGGCACCCACCAGCAATCCAAAAACAATCAATCCCAACAGGGAAAGAATTTTTGTGAGCGTAAAAATCGTTTGAATGATCTTTCCGTTTTTTACGCCCCTGCTGTTAATGTAAGTGAGCGAAATGATAGACAGGATAGCCAGCAACTGTGCACCGGAAATTTTTATTCCGGCTACTGTCCATACAATATGCTGCTCGCTGACCGCGGGAATAAGATAGGCGGTAAATTTGGCAAAGGCTACCGCCACGGCGGCAATGGTGCCTGTTTGTATGATGCCGAATTGCGTCCATCCGAATAAGAAAGCCACAAAGGGGTTATAAGCTTCGCGCAGGTAAACATATTGCCCCCCCGCTTTTGGAAACATGCCCGATAATTCGCCATAGCTCAATGCGGCAATTAAAGTAATAACCCCGGCCAATATCCACATCATCAGCAAGGTTCCGGCGCTGCCTACGCTGCGGGCTACTTCGGCACTTACTATAAAAATGCCCGAGCCAATCATTGATCCGGCAACGAGCATGGTTGCGTCTAACAAACGCAGTGAAGGCTTAAATTGTTTTGGTTGATTATCGTTCATAAAAAAAGTCCCGGCATTTACGGGACTTGAAGATAACACATTCAATTATTTCAGTTTGCTATTTTTTCTTCTCTTCTTTTTTGTACAGTGCGTTTAAGCCCGCAATGGCATCTTCCGTAATATTAAAAAGGGGATCTTCATACAAAAAAATATTGGCGTTTTTTGAATAGGAAAAAACATAGGTGTACCCCTTTTCCTTACAGTAGCCCGTTAAAAAGTCATGTATTTTTTTAAAGATATCATCACGCATGATCATCGCTTCCTGCTGCACATCCTGCTCTGTTTTACGGCGTTGATTTTCGAGGTACTGCAATTGCTGATCATATTCCTTTTTGAAAGATTCGGCTTCGGCCTGCGTGATGGCATTTCCTTTCTTTAAAAACTCTATTCTTTTATTATCTAATTGCTGGTAGGCCCCATTCAACTGGCGGTCTAAACCATCCTTCTTTTTTTCAAACGCTTCCATTTTCGATTTATAAAATTCGAACCTGGCATCTATCGAATCTAAATCAACGTAGGCAATTTTAAGACTGTTAGCCTGCAAGGTGTCTTCTGCGTGCAATTCGGTTACAACGTTCCTGAGCTTGCTGGTTTGCGTTCGTTGCTGGTAAAATAAAACACCGGCTAATATTAATGCTATGGAACTCAATATCAGGGAAAGATACTTCATGCGTATTTTTTTGCAAATTATAGAAATAACGATAAGCAATATCGTTTTTAGAAAACACTTAACAAAAGATGAAGAAGGGGCGGGATGGCGTACACGATAAACTTTTGACAAGCCTGCGCAAGTGCTGAAGCTTTAGTTTGTTACTAAAGAACTGCCATTCCTGTTCTCCCGCTTATCCGCTCACTTCACATCAAAATAAAATAGGAGCAGAGGAAGACCTCTACTCCTATTCCTTTATTTCACTACACTATTCTTCTTCGTCGAAACTCATGGCTTCACGCGTAGTTTGCAATAACTCATATTCTTCTTTACTTCCAACGATCACGTTATCAAACTCGCGCAACCCTGTACCTGCCGGTATGGGGTGACCCGTGATTACATTTTCCTTTAACCCGAGCATATCATCCGCCTTACCCTGTATGGCAGCCGAACTCAGCACCTTGGTAGTTTCCTGGAATGAAGCCGCAGATATCCAGCTATGCGTTCCGAGTGATGCCTTGGTAATACCCAGCAACACAGGTTTTGAAGTAGCAGGGTTGGCATCCCTGTATTCGAGCAGCTTTTTATCGCTCCGGCGAAGGATGGAATTTTCTTCGCGTACCTCACGTAAGCTTACAATCTGCCCCGCGCGTAATTTAGTTGAATCACCTGGCTCTGTTATTACTTTCTTGTCGTAAATCCAGTCGTTCTCTTCTATAAACTCAAAGCGGTCTTCCAGGTCTTCCTCCAGGAACTTGGTATCGCCCGGCTCCACAATTTCAATCTTCTTCATCATCTGCCTTACGATCACTTCAATATGCTTGTCGTTGATGCGAACACCCTGCAGGCGGTATACTTCCTGGATTTCGTTCACCACGTATTCCTGTACGGCAAACGGACCTTTAATATTAAGAATGTCAGCAGGCGCTATCTGCCCGTCTGATAACGGTGTGCCTGCTCTTACAAAGTCACCATCCTGTACCAGTATCTGGCGGGTAAGCGGAACCAGGTATTTCTTTACTACGCCATCTTTAGCTTCAATGATAATTTCGCGGTTACCGCGTTTTACCACACCAAAGGCAACCACACCATCAATTTCAGATACGATTGCGGGGTTACCCGGGTTACGCGCTTCAAATAATTCCGTTACACGCGGTAAACCACCGGTAATATCACGAAGTTTACCCAATACACGTGGTATTTTCACCAACACCTGTCCGGCGCGAACCTCTTCCGCTTCATCCACCACAATATGCGAACCCACCGGAAGGTTATAGGTTTTTACTTCTTTACCCTCTACCAAAAGCATTGGTATTTTGGTTTTATCCTTGGTTTCAATGACCACTTTTTCGCGGTGACCTGTTTGCTCATCCGCTTCTTCCCGGTAAGTAAAGCCTTCTATAACACTGTCGAATTTAATAACGCCAGCCTGTTCGGAAATGATAACGTTGTTGAACGGATCCCATGAACATATCACATCGCCTTTCGCCACTGTTTGTCCGTCTTTTACCATTAATGTGGCGCCATATGGAATATTATTAGTGATCAGCAGCCTGTCGTTTTTAACATCGATGATCCTTAATTCACCTGTGCGTCCTATTACAATCTGTATCTTCTCACCACGGTTGTTTTCAGCGGTTACAGTACGCAAGCCATCGAATTGAACAGTGCCGTCGAACTTAGCCGCCAGTTGCGAATCAACGGTTGCAGAACCTGCCACACCACCCACGTGGAAAGTACGAAGCGTTAACTGTGTTCCCGGCTCGCCAATAGACTGTGCTGCAATAATACCTACCGCATCACCTCTTTGAGCAAGGTATCCTGTTGCCAGGTTAAGTCCGTAACATTTTACGCATACGCCACGTTTGCTTTCGCAGGTTAACACAGAACGAATTTCAACATTCTCAATTCCGCTGTCCTCGATGACTTTAGCAATGTCTTCTGTAATTTGTTCGCCTGCGCCTATGATAAGTTCATCGGTTTGCGGATCGTATACGTTGTGCACCGATGTGCGTCCTAAAATACGGTCGTATAATGGTTCTACGATATCCTCGTTATCTTTTAGCGCGCTGATGGCAATGCCACGCAACGTGCCGCAGTCTTCTTCATTAATAACCACATCCTGTGCCACATCCACCAAACGACGGGTAAGGTAACCGGCATCCGCTGTTTTTAATGCGGTATCGGCCAAACCTTTACGCGCACCGTGCGTGGAGATAAAATATTCCAATACGTTCAGCCCATCTTTAAAGTTGGACAAAATCGGGTTCTCGATGATTTCAGACCCGGTAGAACCGCTTTTACGCGGCTTAGCCATCAAACCCCTGATACCCGCCAGCTGTTTTACCTGCTGCTTACTACCACGGGCGCCCGAATCCAGCATCATGTACACTGAATTAAAGCCCTGCTTGTCGGTTGCCATTTCGCGGATAAGGGTTTCCGTTACGCGGGTATCAACACGCGACCAAATGTCGATGATCTGATTGTACCTTTCGTTATTGGTGATAAGCCCCATATTATAGTTATCCCAAACTTCTTTCACTTCCTCTGCTGCAGATTCCACCAGTTCCTGTTTCATTTCGGGAATCACCAGGTCGTTAATATTGAAAGAAAGTCCGCCCCTGAATGCCGTACGGAATCCTAATTGTTTGATATCATCCAGGAATTTGGCGGTTTTAGGAACATTGGTAATTTTAATAATGTCGCCAATGATTTCCCGGAGTGATTTTTTAGTGAGCAATGCATTGATAAAGCCAACTTCTTCGGGAACAAATTGGTTAAAAATGACACGACCAACCGTTGTATCAATCAGCTTCTTCTGCAGTTCGCCATTATCTTTACGGATAGTGGCGCGAACTTTTATCGGAGCATGCAAATCAACTTTCTGTTCATTGTAAGCGATAATCACTTCTTCTGCACTATAAAAAATCTTACCTTCTCCTTTTACGGTTTCGGTGTCGTTTGATTTTTTACCTTTAGAAATATAATACAACCCCAATACCATGTCCTGCGAAGGAAGGGTGATAGGCGTACCATTTTGCGGGTTAAGAATATTGTGCGACGACAGCATTAACAACTGTGCTTCAAGAATGGCGGCGCTGCTTAAGGGCACGTGAACAGCCATTTGGTCACCATCAAAGTCGGCGTTGAACGCAGAACATACCAACGGGTGCAACTGTATCGCTTTTCCTTCTACCAACTTGGGCTGAAACGCCTGGATAGACAAACGGTGCAGTGTGGGGGCACGGTTTAACATAATAGGATGCCCCTTCAATATGTTTTCGAGAATATCCCAAACAATAGCTTCCTTGCGGTCTACCAGTTTCCTGGCGCTTTTTACTGTTTTTACGATACCTCTTTCTATTAGCTTGCGTATAATAAACGGCTTGAATAATTCAGCGCCCATATCTTTTGGCAAACCGCATTCGTGTAATTTCAGATCTGGTCCCACCACAATTACCGAACGGCCGGAATAGTCAACACGTTTACCTAAAAGATTCTGACGGAAACGGCCCTGCTTGCCTTTCAATACATCACTCAATGATTTTAATGCACGTCCGCCTTCCGCCTTTACGGCGTTTGATTTACGTGAGTTGTCAAAAAGCGAATCGATCGCTTCCTGGAGCATACGTTTTTCATTACGTAAGATCACTTCGGGAGCTTTGATCTCGAGCAAACGTTTCAAGCGGTTATTGCGGATAATAACACGGCGATACAAGTCATTCAGATCAGAAGATGCAAAACGACCGCCATCCAAAGGCACTAAAGGACGGAGTTCAGGTGGAATAACAGGGATATACTGCATGACCATCCATTCGGGACGGTTTTCAATTCTGCCATTGGCATCGCGGAATGATTCCACCACACTCAACCGTTTTAAAGCATCGGCTTTGCGCTGTTGAGATGTTTCTGTTGCTGCTGCATTACGAAGATCGTAGCTCAACTGATCCAGGTCAATTCTGCCCAGCATGGCGTGAATAGCTTCAGCGCCCATTTTAGCAATAAACTTTTCCGGATCGTCGTCGGGAAGGTATTGGTTGTCTTTAGGAAGATTTTCCAATATTTCCAGGTACTCTTCTTCGGGTAGCAAATCGCCCATTTTCAGGTTGCGGTCTTCCCTTACCCCAGGCTGTATTACTACATATCTTTCGTAGTATACGATGCTCTCCATTTTTTTAGAACTGATACCCAGCAGGTAACCAATTTTATTAGGAAGGCTTTTAAAATACCATATATGAACAACGGGCACTACTAATTTGATATGCCCCATCCTTTCGCGGCGCACTTTTTTTTCGGTAACCTCCACACCACAGCGGTCGCAAACAATACCCTTGTAACGGATACGCTTATACTTGCCGCAGGCGCACTCATAATCCTTTACCGGTCCAAAAATCCTTTCGCAAAATAACCCATCGCGCTCTGGCTTATAGGTACGGTAGTTAATGGTTTCAGGCTTCAAAACCTCACCATAAGACCTTTCCAGGATAGCATCCGGAGAAGCCAGGCTGATCGTAATCTTTGAAAAACTTGATTTTGGGCGATTGTCTTTTTTGATAGCCATAATCTTATTTAAGATTTATAATTTGAAATTTCTCCCGCATACCTTCTGAAGGAATTTGCAATTCATTTTTGTTTACCGGCTTCCTGTCTTCTTTCTTCTTCCGTTGCGTCGCACTCTTGTACTTTCTGTTCGCTATTCAAACTTCAGCTCTAATCCCAGACCTCTTAATTCGTGCACCAACACGTTGAATGATTCGGGTAATCCGGCTCTTGGAATGTTATCTCCCTTCACAATAGCCTCATACGTTTTGGCACGGCCTATGATATCATCCGATTTGAGGGTAAGTAATTCCTGTAAAATATTAGATGCGCCGTAAGCTTCCAGTGCCCACACTTCCATTTCACCAAAACGCTGTCCGCCAAACTGTGCTTTACCACCAAGCGGTTGCTGTGTAATTAAGCTGTATGGTCCGATACTCCTGGCGTGCATCTTATCATCTACCATGTGATGCAGCTTGATCATATAAATAATACCAACAGTAGCTTTCTGATCAAAGCGATCTCCTGTTTCACCATCGTACAGGTAAGTATGACCGAACGACGGTAAGCCAGCCTTTTCGATATACCCGGCAATTTCTTCAACAGAAGCGCCATCGAATATAGGTGTGGCGAATTTTACGCCTAATTTTTCGGCAGCCCAACCCAATACCGTTTCATAAATTTGTCCGAGGTTCATACGGCTGGGTACCCCCAATGGATTCAGCACGATATCCACCGGTGTGCCATCCTCAAGGAAAGGCATATCTTCTGCACGTACAATCTTTGCAACAATACCCTTATTCCCGTGACGACCCGCCATCTTATCGCCCACCTTCAACTTACGTTTTACAGCGAGATACACTTTAGCAAGTTTCAATACCCCTGCAGGAAGTTCATCTCCAATGGAGATATTGAATTTCTCTCTTTTGTATCGTCCTAACTCTTCGTTGAACTTAATATTATAGTTGTGCAGCAGGATGTTAACCTGGTTGTCGATATGGGGATCAGTCGTCCAACCCAGGGGGTTAATATTCTGATAATCGAGCCCTGAAAGATTTTTTGCGTTAAACTTGGCGCTTTTGCCAATCTGCATTTCACCAAAATTATTGGTTACTCCTGCAGAAGATTTGTCTTTCAACAACACCTGCAGTTTGCTGATCAGTACATCAAGCAAATCTTTTTCGTTTTGCTCATGCACTTTTTCAAGCTTATCTATCGCCGCTTTTTCGCGTACTTTAGTGTTTTTATCTTTTTTGGCGCGTTGAAAGAGTTTCTTATCAATGACCACACCTTCGGTACCGCTTGGCGCTTTCAGGGATGCATCTTTTGCATCGCCGGCTTTATCACCAAAGATGGCCCTTAACAGCTTCTCTTCGGGTGTGGGATCGCTTTCTCCTTTAGGAGTAATCTTACCAATAATAATATCGCCTTCCTTAACCTGCGCGCCTATTCGTATAATACCATGCTGATCGAGATCCCTGGTAGCTTCTTCAGATACGTTTGGAATATCGGGCGTTAATTCTTCTTCACCTAATTTAGTATCGCGCACTTCCAGCTCATATTCAGAAATATGAATAGAAGTAAACAAATCTTCACGGGCAACTTTTTCACTGATTACAATGGCATCTTCAAAGTTGTAACCCTTCCATGGCATAAACGCCACTTTAAGATTACGTCCCAAAGCCAGTTCACCATCCTTGGTGGCATATCCTTCTGTAAGAAAATCACCGTCTTTAACACGTTGTCCTTTTTTTACAGCCGGACGAAGGTTAATACATGTTTCCTGGTTGGTTTTCATGAACTTGGTAAGCTTGTAAATTCTCAGGTCGTCTTCAAAGCTTACTAATTTCTGAGCCTCATCGCGTTCGTAGCGAACATGTATTTCATTAGCATCAACAAATTCTACCAATCCATTTCCGTCTGCATGGATCTGGATACGTGCATCGCGTGCTGCCTTGCCTTCCAAACCGGTACCCACAAACGGCGCCTGCGGAACGATTAATGGCACAGCCTGGCGTTGCATGTTCGATCCCATCAGCGCACGGTTGGCATCATCATGTTCCAGGAAGGGAATTAAGGAAGCACTCAAACCAACAATCTGGTTAGGCGCAACATCCATGAACTCCACGTCTGTTTTTTCGAGAATCGGGAAATCACCTGTTTGACGTGATTTTACCATCTCTTCTACAAAAGTTCCTGTTGTATCGAGAGGGGCATTTGCCTGCGCAATTTTTGCTTCGTCTTCTTCTTCGGCGCTCAGGTAGGTTAATTCCTTCATGTTTACTTTGCCTTCATGTACCTTATGATAAGGAGTTTCAATAAAACCCATCTCATTGATCTTGGCATGCACACACAAAGTAGAAATCAAACCAATATTAGGTCCTTCCGGCGTTTCGATCGTACACAAACGGCCGTAGTGCGAATAGTGCACGTCGCGCACCTCAAAACCTGCTCTTTCGCGACTTAAACCACCGGGTCCGAGCGCAGAAATACGGCGCTTATGAGTGATTTCACTCAGCGGGTTGGTTTGATCGAGGAACTGTGACAATTGTGATGTTCCAAAGAAGGAATTGATCACAGACGACAGCGTTCTGGCATTGATCAGATCAACAGGCGTAAATACCTCGTTGTCGCGAACGTTCATTCTTTCGCGGATCGTTCTTGCCATACGCGCCAGGCCCACTCCAAATTGAGCAAATAACTGCTCGCCCACGGTGCGCACACGACGGTTGCTGAGGTGATCAATATCATCAATTTCAGCCTTGGCATTGGTTAAACGCACCAGGTATTTGATGATTTCAATAATATCTTCTTTAGTTAAAGTTTTTTGATCGAGCGGCTGATGAAGATTCAGTTTACGATTAATCTTGTAGCGCCCTACTTCACCGAGATCGTATCTTTTATCGGAAAAGAACAGCTTGTCAATGATACCGCGGGCGGTTTCATTATCTGGCGCATCCGCACCACGCAACTGGCGGTAAATATGTTGAACCGCTTCCAGTTCTGAGTTAGCACTGTCTTTGTTTAGGGTGTTGTATATGATGGCATAATCGCCGCTCACTTCTTCCTTCTGAATAAATATACCCTTGGCGTCCATTTCAGAAATCATTTCCACAGCTTCCTCATCCAGAACGGTATCGCGCTCCAGCACTACTTCATTTCTTTCAATAGAAACCACTTCGCCGGTATCTTCATCTACAAAATCCTCTACCCATGTTCTTAACACACGGGCGGCCAAACGCTTGCCGATATAAGGGGTCAATGCTTTTTTATCTGCTTTTACCTCATCAGCCATTCCAAACAATTCCAGTATATCCTTATCTGTTTCGTAGCCGATAGAACGTAACAAAGTGGTTACAGGGAACTTCTTTTTACGGTCGATATAAGCGTACATCACATTGTTGATGTCGGTAGCGAATTCCATCCAGGCACCTTTAAACGGAATTACCCTGGCGGAATAGATTTTTGTACCATTAGGATGCAGTGACTGTCCGAAGAAAACACCAGGTGAACGGTGTAACTGCGAAACCACGACCCTTTCAGCGCCGTTGATTACAAAAGTGCCACGGGGAGTCATATAGGGGATATTACCTAAAAACACATCCTGAACGATGGTTTGGAAGTCCACATGTTCTTCGTCGTTACAACTCAATCGCAATTTGGCTTTTAAGGGAACCGCATACGTTAAACCACGTTCCATACATTCGTCGATGCTATACCTGGGCGGATCAATAAAATAATCCAGGAATTCCAATACGAAGATGTTACGGGTATCCGTAATAGGAAAGTTTTCCTTGAACACCTTGAACAGGCCTTCAATATTTCTTTTATCCGGAGTAGTTTCCAACTGGAAAAACTCTTTAAAGGACTGAATCTGGATTTCTAATAAGTCCGGCGTTTCCGCTAAATGCTTGATTTTTCCGAAATCAATTCTGTCGTGTGTAGCAACTTTTGTTGAAGACATAATAAAAAAGCGCTTTTTATTTGGTTAATGACACAATACCCAACTACTTCTGTTATTTGTAAAAACAGAAGAAATTAGAAATCAGTCACTTATAATTCAATTGAAAAGTCAAATTGTATCAGGCCCAATTTAAGGAGTGCAAAGGTACAGAATATAGGCGTTATAACAAGTTTTTTTAAATTTTAACCCACATTTTTATAAGCGTGCTTAAAATGTGAAAAAGATGCTAATAAATCATGAGATATTAAATTAAAGATTAATTCGTAGTAGCCAACTTGCATATTTCAACGATAAACCAGCTTTATCCAGGCATTTTGAACTGCTGGTTTTCAACGTCGGATAAGGTATATTGGGGACAGGCCCCATGCCGGGTAGCTACAAAAGCGCCCATTTTGCA
>CAYMKT010000103.1:0-5700 GCA_964391065.1 uncultured Terrimonas sp.
CGGTTTAAACGATACCTGATCTCCATTCTTATCGGGCTGCCTACCTGGTTCGTTATAGGGGTGCTGGTTACTTTTTCAAGCGAGTTTGGGAAGCAAATGGCCATTGCAGAAAAAATTGATCCGGGTAAATCCATCATGTATGCTTACGTTGGCATTTCTTTAGGCGATGTTATCATCGGGCTAATCAGCCAATGGTTCAAAAGCCGGAAGAAAGCGCTTTATTTATTTTACGGGATCACGGCTATTTTTATGATCCTGTATTTTACGGTGCAATGGCATGGATCGGCAGCTCAAATGTACTGGATATGTGCAGGACTTGGCTTTGGTACGGGCTTTTGGGCAATATTTGTAACGATAGGCGCCGAACAGTTTGGCACCAACATACGTGCAACGGCTGCAACCACCATACCTAATATGGTGCGGGGCATGTTGGCCATTTTTATACTTCCATTATTTCAGGGGTTAAGAAATGTGACCAATTTTTATACCGGTGGGTGGCTCGCTGCCATTATTATCATGCTGATTGGCACAGTGGCTGTGGTACTCACAAAAGAAAGTTTTGGAAAAGACCTGAACTATATTGAAGAATAATATAACCATGGTGAAAACCAGGTCAGCTCATCAACCAAGTTACCGGAGTTCATGAAATTTCTCATTATTCGATTTTCTTCCATAGGCGACATTGTATTAACCACGCCCGCTATCCGCTGCCTGAAACAACAGGTTCCGGGAGCCGAAGTACATTTTTTGACGAAATCAAAATTCAAACCGGTCACCATTGCTAATCCTTACATTGATAAGTTTCATTATTTAGAGAAGGATATTAAACCAATCATAAACGATATCAGGCTTGAGCACTACGATTACATTATCGATCTTCACAAAAATTGGCGTACACTTCGTATTTATCTTGAAACAGACCTGAAAACAAAATGGCTCAGTTACAGAAAGCTTAGCTTTCAAAAATTATTATTAACTAAACTGGGCATCAATACCATGCCGGGTATCCATATTGCTCAAAGATGCCTGAATGCGTTAAAACCGCTTGGTGTGAAGGATGATGGAAAAGGTTTGGATTACTTCGTTCCGGTAAAAGAGCAGATTGACATGTCGGATCTTCCCTTATCTCATCGAATGGGATATATAGCCATCGTAATCGGAGGATCCTTTTTTACAAAAAAACTACCTGTTTATAAGTTACAGGAACTATGCAGGCAAATACCGCATCCTGTTGTTTTGCTGGGCGGCAAAGAAGATGCTGAGGAGGGAACAACCATTGCCGCCATCGACCCTATAAAAATATACAATGCCTGCGGTAAATTTTCATTAAACGAATCCGCCGACATTACCAGGAAAGCCAAACTTGTTATTTCGCACGATACAGGGTTACAATATATTGCCTGTGCTTTTCAAAATCCGGTTATGGCGGTTTGGGGCGGCACCTCACCTAAATTAGATGTTGAACCCTATTATGGATCCGCAACGCTTCAAAAACACATCAATTTCATTGTGCCGGCACTTCCCTGTCAACCCTGTTCAAATTTTGGAACCAAAACCTGCCCTAAAAAACATTTTAAGTGTATGCGTTTGCAGGATGTGACTGCAATTGCAGAAGCGGTGAAGCAAAACATTTGAACGCCCGTACTACGGTGCAATTTTAATCACCCCAAAATAATCCAGCGCCAACAGCCCGCATAAAAAAAGAATAAAAAATACCAGCGCTATCTCCCACCATTTCCTGGCGTTGGTGTTCATTGATTTAAAAACCATTTCGGCTGTTACATGAATTAATACCCCTAATAAAAAAACGGATATTCCGAGGAAAAGAAACTGACCTAATGTAAATGCCGCAATTGATAAACCGGTGAGCAGTATTAAGCTGCCGGTAATTTTCAGAGGAGAATTTATAAATTTTACCATAGCGTATGAATATTCGGAAGGCTAAAATTATTTAATTCATTGGATGAAGTCAACATTATAAGTTGTTCATTTACAGAAAATTATCTTAAGTCAAACTTTGGAGATTATAGCCGCCCAGGTAAACTTTTCTAAGCTCAGGGCATTATCGGGGTAGCCCCTTTACCGGGCCCCATTTGCAGGGATCTACTATATGAGAGATTGTAAACAAATGGCAACAGCGCCATAGCTTCACGGAGCGTATTGACGAAGCGTTATGGTTGAAAAATAGTATATGTTTCTTCCGGATAATTCTTTGAAAAAGAACTATCTAAAAAAAAGTACAAAAATTATAACAGGGCGTTCTATTTAGCGTACTGACCGGTCCACTGACCTTCCTTGCTGAAGATGTTGATGCCACTATCAGAATCAGTGCAGGCAAACATACCTGTCCATTCGTCACTGAGATCAAAAAGGTTAAAGGTCTTGTCTTCCCCTCCTACCATATAACCGGTCCACTTTCCTTTAAGGTCGAAACACAACACCACCTGCTGGCTTCCCCAAATGTAATAACCCAGGTGATTGCCTTCTTTATCAAATAAATAATAGCCTACCCAATTACCATTCATCAGGGGATTTAAGTTATATGTTATGAGCGGATTGATGGTTTCGTTATAATGCGGATTAATTTTAGTATTGAGTTTTGGATTAATAAGGGCATTACTGGCAGGGTTTAATGCAGCGTTGGAATAGGGGTTAAGCCGCCAGTTAAATAAAGGGTTAATCTTTAAGTTTTCTTCGGGATTGATACGTTCATTAGACAGGGGCGATAAGGTTTTGTTGAGCAGTGGATTCCTGTTAAACGGAACCTGGCTGTAAGCGCAGAAAGAAAGGGTAGCAAATGTTACAAGAAGAATCAGCTTCATACACGTTGTTTTAAATTTACCATTAACAGTAGGAATAGAAAAATGACAACGGTTGCTATAGGGAATTGGAAAACTTAAATATAGCCACAAAAACTCATTCAAAAAAAATGGCGGTATAAAAAAAACACAAATTTATATTGATATAGCCACTTTCCCGTATACCTCAAAAAGAAAGGGGTACGATCAGGGTACCCCTTGTTAAAATCTATCGTTTGTGGCACAACACGGAGCGTTACTGGTAAGCTTGTCTATAAGGTTTTCAAAACATTATTCATATTGCGAACGGCATCGGCAGATTTGCTGAACAATGCTTTTTCTTCATCGTTAAGGTTAAAATCTACGATGTTTTCCCAGCCATTTTTCCCCACAATTACCGGTACGCCAAGGCAAATATCCTTTTGACCGTATTCGCCGTCGAGGTAAACAGAACAAGGAATCAGGCGTTTTTCATTTCTTACAATTGCTTTTACCAGGTCTGCGCCGGATGCACCCGGGGCATACCATGCAGAAGTGCCCAATAAGCCGGTAAGCGTAGCCCCTCCCACCATAGTGTCTGCAGCAACTTTCTTCAGTACTTCAGCACTGGCGTAGCTGCTTACAGGCGTACCCTGGTAAGTAGCCAGCCGGGTTAAGGGGATCATTGTGGTATCTCCATGCCCGCCTATTACCACAGCCTGCAAATCATTGGGAGAAGCCTGAATAGCCTGGCTTAAGTAATACCGGAATCTTGAACTGTCCAACGTGCCGCCCATGCCGATGATCCGGTTTTTGGGGATGCCGCTGGCTGTTAGTGCCAAATAAGTCATCGTATCCATAGGATTACTAATGATTATGATCACCGCATCGGGCGAATGTTCCAGTATGTTTTGTGTAACATTTTTTACTATTCCTGCATTAATGCCTATCAATTCTTCACGTGTCATTCCGGGTTTGCGCGGAATACCTGAGGTGATCAGCACCACGTTGCTTCCATCTGTTTTTGCATAATTGCCGGTGCTACCAATAATTTTGGTTTCGAAATTTAACAGTGCCGCTGTCTGCATCATATCCATCGCTTTGCCTTCGGCAAGCCCTTCTTTAATATCCAGCAAAACCAGTTCTTCGCAAAGCCCGGCGCGGGCAATATTATCGGCACAGGTTGCGCCAACAGCCCCGGCGCCTACAACAGTTACTTTCATTAGTCAATCTTATTTGATGAATTAAATATTTGGCAAATTAACGGTATTTGACGGAATGATCCCTTCCGAAAACCTAAAAATACCTTTTGTTTTTCCGGTACCCTATTCAATATACGTCATTAATTCATCCCATTTAGGTGAACCCTCAAAGGTTTTCAGCAGCTTATATTTTTTGTCGTAGAGCGCGAGGAAGGGAAGGTAATGGATCTTAAAATAATTGCTGAAAAAGAACTTCGTGTCCCGTCCAACAGTAATGTTGGAAAATTTCTGCAGTTCGAAATCCTTGTAAAACGCCACCATTTTGTCAAATGGTAAAGTAGTGATCATTAAGACTTGTGTGCTGCTGAATTGCTTAATGTTTTTTTTGATCAACACTGTTTCATGTTTACAATGCTCACAATCGGGACTAAACAGCATAACCAGGATTTTTTTCTTTTTGGGCAGATCGGCTTTGGTATACCAGGTGGCGCTGTCGGTAAGGAGAATAGAAAATTGCGGCAACGGATACTGCAGGTAAGCTGGTTGGGCGCTAGCACTATCATTTTGTGCCATTCCTTTTATCAAAACAAGGCAAAACATCGATAAAAGAAAACTATACTTCATTGGAGTCGATTTTGGTAAAAGTAAAGACAGAAATGTAAACCGCAAGTTAAGTCCTGAGCTTGTTAAAAAAATGTCAGTTTAAGGCGTATTTTAACATTGTTACCCAACAATATGTAGATTTGCACCAACGTTGTAACAGGCATCCGCTAATATTCCTGACTAATGCAAAAAATTTTTTCGCTTTTACTGTTGATTGGTTTGGTAAATATTGCCATGGCACAAACCCATATACATTCTGCCCCGGCAAATGAGGTATTAGCGCTTAAAGAAACGCGCTACGATTTTGGAAAGATTCCGCAGGGGAAACCGGTAACTCATATCTTTGAAGTAATTAATACCGGAAAGGAACCGCTGCAAATTGAAAATGTGCAGGCTTCCTGTGGTTGTACTACTCCCGAATGGACTCCCGATCCGATTGCGCCGGGTGGAATAAAAAAAATAAAAGTGGGGTATAACGCCGCGGCAAATGGTCCGTTTGAAAAAACCATTACTGTTTTTTATAATTCCGGCAACACTAAATTATTATATATAAAGGGAGAGGTTTGGCAAACGCCGGCTGATCCTGCACCGGCTAATGCGAGTGTACAATTATTAAAAAACATAAACCATTAAATAATGAAAAAACTGTTATTTACCCTAGCGGCTTTTGCTGTCACTTCATGGGCGGTAGCTCAAAATACAGAAGGAAAAATCAAAGCTGAAGATTTTATCAGCTTTAAAGAAAAAAAGCATGATTTCGGAAAAATTAAACAGGGTGCGCCGGTTACTTATGATTTTGCATTCGAAAACATCAGTGATAAACCGGTTGTTATAGAAAATGCCTGGGCTTCCTGTGGTTGCACTACACCTACAAAGCCGGAACAACCCATTTCCAAAGGGAAATCGAATATTATCAAAGCTGGGTTTAACGCTGCCGCAGCGGGACCTTTTGATAAAACAGTGTATGTAAAAGTGCAGGGTGTTGATGTTCCTCTTGAACTGAGAATTACAGGAGAGGTATTGAATGCTGAAGCATATGCTAAATACGAAACGGAAAAGAAAAACAATAAAGGAAGCAGATAGATAGACCCAGGCGGCTCCTATTTGCAATATTGATG
>CAYMKT010000103.1:5800-14472 GCA_964391065.1 uncultured Terrimonas sp.
CCGGGAGCTACCTTACCTGATTTTCCTGCAGCGCCATATACCAGGGGCACAACCGAAGACACCCCCATTCCTGTTATTAAAAATCCAATAGTGGCGGGTACGATGTAGGGAAGCAAAACGGCTAGCATTAATCCGCCGCCAATCAGCAGTCCGCTTATACGTATCATATTTTTCTTACCCAATTTTACCGACAGTGCATCACCTACAAATCTGCCTGCTGCCATAGTTGACATAAAGGCCACATAGCCGAGGGTTGTGAGCGTTTTAGGGGCATGAACCTCCTTGCTGAAATAAACGCCGCTCCAGTCGAACATGGTACCTTCACACACCATACAACAAAAGGCGATTAACCCCAGTTTTAAAAGGAAACTGTCGGGCTTTGCAAAAATGGGAGCGCCGGTATCGGAATGAATATCCTTTTTGAGCAGGTATTTATATGCAATAGCAACAATACAACATACCACAAAGCTGATCATGCAAAAATGAAAAAATGGCGAAAGGGAAACGGATACCACAAGCGCCCCAACAGCGGCGCCACTAAAACCGGCAACACTCCATACGCCATGAAACGATGCCATTATGGACCTGTTGTATAAGTCCTCCACGCTTACCCCCTGTGTATTCATCGCTATATTGAGAAGGTTACCGGCAAATCCAAAAAAGAAAAGAACCACCACCAATTGCCACACCATGCCTGCAATGCCTAAAAGCGGCAGCAACAAAGCATAGCCCAAAGCGGCAATGATAGCAGTACCCTTACTGCCATAACGCGCCACAACGAAGCCGGAAACTGGCAAACTTAACATTAGCCCAATTGGCAGTGAAAGCAGCACCATACCTAAACCGGCTTCATTTAACCCCATTTTTTGCTGAATCTCAGGTATGCGTGATGCCCAGCTTGCAAAACAAAAACCAGCGCAAAAGAACAAAAGGCTAACCGCGATGCGGGAGCCCCTTGAAGGTGATTTGATGGCTATCGATGAAAGCATAAATGGTAAACTAAGGTACGTGAACCCAACGGCATTTGAATTTTTTGAGCAGGCAACCAGGTTTCACTGCCAGCGGGCGATTTTTAAATAAGGATGAATGCAATTTTTTTATTCATAAATATATTTTAACTTAACTGTCAAACACCAACTACATGAAAAGCGCTAACCTGCTTATGGCGGTATTGCTTTGCATAACCACCAACTGTTTCACCCAAACTCAACATGCTATTCCGGTAGCTTACTATCCTTCCTCCGGCGCCTACAGCAAAAATTTCCCAGACGCTTTTTCCATCATTTCCAACCCGGCCTCCCTGTCGGCTCTGAATGGGTTTAATGCTGGTATATACGGTGAAAGGCGGTTTATGCTTGCGGAAACAAGCGCATACACTGCGATTGTAAATGTGTCTTCAACATCAGGAAATTTTGCTTTACAGGCAGATTACTTTGGATATACCGACTATAATGAATCACAGCTCGGTCTTGCCTATGGCATTTCGCTTAGTGAAAAAATCGGGATAGGGGCAAAATTCAATTATTACAATCGTCACATTTCTTCTTATGGCAATGCAAGTGCTTTCAATTTTGAATTGGGGTCGCTTGTACACATTACGGATCAGTTACACGCCGGTGTGTCGGTATATAATCCCCTGGGCAGCCCGCTGGGAAAAAATACAGGCGAAACGCTTACATCGTTGTATAAGGCCGGAATAGGCTATGAAATGTCTTCATCATTCTTCAGCAGTCTGGAAGTGATTAAGGAAGAAGGAATGGATGTAAACCTGCATGGGGGTTTACAATATAAACCATTGAAGCAATTGTTTGCGAGGGCGGGCATGCTTACATCTCCTTCTTCATTTTATTTTGGAGTGGGCTATATATACCGGCAGCTACGTTTAGATGTTTCGGTCAGCTTTCATCAGCAGTTAGGTATTTCACCCGGACTACTACTCTTATACCAATTCAAAAAAAACGAAACAGAATGAAATGGTATATGATTGCGTGGACGCTTTTTCCCTTTTGTGCACCTGCCCAGGAACAACCCTCTTCCGTATTGGAGCAGCAACTGGAAAATATTACCGAGGTTTCGGAAGATGGCGAAACCACCAATGATGAATGGTGGCAAAAACTGGAATATCTTAAACAGAAACCGCTTAACCTGAATGAAGCCACGGCATCAGATATTTCGGAACTGCAACTGCTAACAGATTTGCAGGCAAATAACTTTATCAGCTACAGAAATTTATTGGGAAAACTCATCAGTATTTACGAATTGCAGGCCGTACCCGGTTGGGATATCAATCTTGTAAAAAAATTATTGCCCTATGTTACCATTGCTGATCCTGTATTTACAAAAGAGGAAATAAGACAACGACTAAACAAAGGAAACCATTATCTCCTGTTGCGGTATTCGAGGGTGCTGGAAAAAGCCGACGGCTATGTCAGGAAAGACAGCTCACGTAGTTCCTACGCAGGCGACCCGTCGAGGCTTATGTTTCGTTACAAATACCAGTACAAAAACCTTTTTCAATATGGTATAACGATTTCGAAAGACGCAGGAGAGCCGGTTTATAATAAATCGTTCAATGGCTTTGATTTTTATTCTTTTCATTGCTTTGCCGGGAATATAGGCGTTGTTAAAGCATTGGCGCTGGGAGATTATACAATTAATATGGGCCAGGGTCTTATTTATTGGCAGGGGTTGTCTTTCGGAAAAGGAGCCGCGGTATTGAATATCAAAAGGCAATCACCTGTTTTACGTCCTTACAATTCCCCGGGGTCGTTTTATTTTAACCGGGGAGCCGCCATTACACTCGAAAAGAACCGCTGGCAGTCTACCGCCTTTTTTTCGTACCGGAAACTGGATGCCCATACCACGATTGATCCGTTAAATGATGAAGACATCGCGGTCTCTGTTCACACTTCAGGTTATCATAGAACCCAAAGTGAAAGATCAGACAGGGCCAATCTTCAGCAATTTACATACGGAGGTAACATCAGGTACAAAGCAAGCAGGTGGTACGCAGGATTGAATATGGTAGAATCGCATTTTAATAAAGATATCCGCAAGAATCCTGAACCCTATAATTTGTTTGCGTTATCAGGAAAGAGGCACGCGAATTATAGTATCGATTATGGCCTTACATTCAGGAACATGCATGTGTTTGGCGAAGTGGCCATTGACCGGCATCTCAATAGAGCAGCCATAAACGGCATGTTATTGAGCGTTCACCCCAAAGCGAATATTGCCCTGTTGCATCGAAGCATATCAAAATTCTATCAATCGTTTTATGGTAATGCATTTACTGCGGGTTCCACGGTTACCAATGAACAGGGATTATTTGCGGGGTTTTCAATGCAGCCTTTCAACAAATTCCGGTTTGATATGTATGCAGACATTTTTCATTTTCCCTGGTTAAAATATCGTATTGATGCACCGTCGTATGGAAAGGATTATTTTGTTCAATTTACTTATAGTCCCGACAAACGCACCGAGCTATATAGCCGCTACAGAATACGCCATAAACCTGTGAATGAAAAGAGCGAATCCAATGCATTGAATGAAGTTACCTGCTTCTCCAACCGATCGTGGCGCACACATATCCATCACCGGTTGAGCCGGGCATTCTCAATACGGCAACGATTTGAAATACTGTGGTATTCAACTGAACGGGGTAGCTCCGAAAAAGGGTTCCTGGCTTTTTTCGACCTGGTGTACCAGCCCCCGCAAACCAGAATTAGTCTCAATACCCGCCTGCAATATTTTGAGAGTGATAGTTACAATTCGAGGTTATATGCTTACGAAAATGATGTATTGTACTATTATTCCGTTCCTGTATTTTATGATAAGGGATCGAGATACTATGTGAATGTTAAATACAACCTGGGCACTTTCGTTGATATCTGGCTAAAATGGGGACAAACCCTTTACAGTGATAAGAGTTCGATTGGCAGTGGATTAGATGAAATAATGGGAAACAAAAAATCGGAGATAAGAATATTGCTATCGGCAACATTTTAATTGACGCAAAGGGCAAAAAAAGTCGCAGCGCGAACTTCCGGGCTACGACTTTTTGATTGATGCAAGTTCTTCTTAGTTCAATATTTCACCCAGCTTTTTCATCAGGTCCTCGCCTCTCAGGCTTTTGGCGATAATCTTGCCTTCTTTATCCAACAGGTAATTCATCGGTATCGCTTTAATGCCATATAAAGCGGCGGCATCACTTTGCCATCCTTTGAGATCCGACACCTGTGTCCACCCGAGGTTATCCTGCTGAATAGCCTGTTCCCACTTATCTTTTTTTTCATCCAGCGAAACGCCTAAAATATCGAAGCCTTTGGACTTGTAGGTGTTATAAGCTTTTACTACCGTTGGATTTTCCTGGCGGCAAGGCCCGCACCAACTGGCCCAAAAATCTACCAGGATATATTTTCCTTTATAGGCGGCTAAAGAAACCGGCTTGCCATTTACATCGTTCAAAGTAAAATCCGGAGCTATACTCCCTATGGCGGTTGTTTTAGAAGCATCGATGCTTTTCTTCAGCGCTGTTCCGAAATACGACATTTTAACCTCATCGGCTAAACCGTTATACAAAGGTTCGAGTTCAGCGGGAACTACATCGTAGCTAAAAGTTTGAGCCAATTGAAAAGCAGAAACATAAGACGCAGGATTTTCTTTCACAAATTTTACAACCAGAGCTTTATTCTCACCTTCCAGTGATTCATATTCTTTCTGGATTTCGCCGGCTTTCTGCGCGTCGCCCGACATAGAAGCCATCTGGTATTGCTGGTAAAGTTGTTGTTGCTTTTCTTCTATAGGTTTACGTAACTCATTAAACCTTGCGAACTCATCCTGGCTGTCAGACCCTTCGATAGTGGCTTTAAAAAGGGAATCTTTTGTTCCTTTCAATGAAATTTTTCCGGCTTCCAGGAAAAAACCAAGGGGAAATTTTTTCTGGCCACCCTGGTCAAACCCTAAAAGGACAAATTCAGGATTTTCGGCATCACCTTTAAATTCGAAACTGCCATTCACAATTTTAGCGGAATCGGGAACGTCCTGTTTTTTTTCCGGATGATGCAGGTAAACCCATCCGCTATCCAATCCCTCAATTTTACCTGCTAAACTATACATTGATTCACCCTCTGTTTTTCCACCATTAGCCGATTTGCCTTTATCGCCGCAGGAGGTTACCATAACGGCAAGCGTTAAAACAATAATGAGCTTGTGCATTTACAATATATTTTATTGAACGGCAAAATTAGGCATTAACGATCGTTTAAGGCTTGCAGGTATTGCAAAACATTGTTATTATTTTAGCGGTAGATTGAAATCCCCGGAGAGCACATCATCTGGTATGTCCAGGCCTGGCTTAAAAAATAGGCTGACGGTAAATGTTTACTGATATTGTATATAAAGAGGTTGTGGTTTCAATCGTAATACTTCCTCAGCAGTCATTGTACGGGAATTGGCTTCCCTGAAGTCGTTCTTGTAAAATATTTTGAATCCCGCATATTGTATGGGTTCTTTATAGATGTACTGTCTGTATGTGTTTATTTTTCGGGCCTGCAATCCCCATCCATCCATATCCATTACAATTTGCACCTCTGGCCGGGTTTTAATTTGCTTATAGTTCGTAACCATCCCCTGAGTAAAACGATGAACAACGAGTATCTTGGGTGGAAGGTTGTATTTTCTCACCAGTTCTGCGAGGTAACCCGTTACATAGTTAATATCATCAGCGTTAACGGTACCAATAACCGTGCCTGGCCGCTGCCCACCCTTCATCGAAAATTCAGGATCGATACCCAGATGAACATCAGGCATCATTAAATATTTTTCCAGTTTGGGAATTTCCTGTTCTAATGTGCTCAATCCAACCTGCACATCAACGAAGGTTATTGCATCCATTCGTTTAGACATATTTAAGACAGAATCAATCTGGTGAAAAGGCATACGCAGCCTGTATTTTCCGTCTTTTCCGGCGCTCGCCTGGGCAGTTACCGCTATATAATGTAATGCAGGTACCACAGTAGTGGTACTATCTGCCGCTTCCCATTTTTTTACCTCTTCTTTTAATTTCGCCATCATTTGCGCCGGCGGCAATTCGCCAAGAATTCCCATTTGTCTTGAATACAGGTTGCCATAGTACGATACAACACGTTTAAAAGGTAAAATAGCTCCGGGCAACGGAACCGGCGCGTTCACCGGCCACAATCCCGAACTGTCGCCGTTTGCAACCTCAATGTTTTTTTGGTGATACATAGCGGTATCAATCGACAATGGTGGTTCTGGTTCGGAGAATATACTTTCGGACATGGAAGCCATGGGCCCCTCTGGTTGTTCTGTCTTTGAAAAGGATGGTGTGCAACTGTTGTAAAAAAGCACTGTAGTGAAAAATAAAATAACAGCGGAAAAGCGGTGCAGCGGGAGGTTACCGAAAATAGTTCTCATGTTTGTGTTTTTCGCAGTGTTTACCGGCATCGTATGCATGACGGATTACAATTTGATGCACTTTTAAATAAGCACTGAGGATAATTGAATTTCACTCTAAAAACGTGGTAACCAGTAAAATATTATCAGCGTTTTTATATTATTTTTTTTGCGGAAAAGGCGCTTGCAACCGTGGAAGGTTGAACCCTGGGATATTCACAAAAGAGAGCGTATTATGCTTAGGGTAGAGAGAATGCCACCACATAATCGCCTTGTTGGGTTCCTAGTTTTCCATGTCCGCCGGCTGCGATCACAACATATTGTTTGCCATCTATTTCGTAGCTCATGGGCGTTGCCTGGGCGCTTGCCGGTAGTAAATATTCCCACAATACAACTCCTGTTTTGGTATTGAAAGCTCTTAAATGATTATCCATGGAAGCTGCTACAAAAAGCAGGTTGCCGGCGGTAGCAATGGCCCCACCAAAATTAACGGAACCCCATTTTTCTGCTCCGGGATATTTTTCGGGGTTGAGCATATAGCCAAGGGGAGCTTCCCATTTTTTAGCACCCGAATTCACATCAATTGCAAGCAGTGTACCCCATGGCGGAGAAGTGAGCATCATCATATTGCCATCGCTGACTTTAAAAAGGTAACTGCGTTTCATTACATAAGGGGTTCCCGCTTGTCTGCCTGTTTCTGCACGTAAAAGCGCTTCATCCTCCTGTTCTAACTGGGCCAGTTTTTCCCTGGGTAGCATTCGGATAAGGGCAGGCACCCGGTTAATATTTGTTACCAGTAACCCCTGTTCCGGATCAAAACACATACCACCCCAATGAATGCCTCCTACGTTTCCCGGCGCCATTATGGTGCCCTGGTAACTCGGCGGCGTAAAGGGTCCCTTGTTAAGATATTGTGCTATCTTTTTTTCCGCTTCTTTTTTTTCTTCTTCTGTTATTCCCCAGGCATCGCGGGTAGTGATGCTTTGTAAACCCAGGGGAGCTGGCAATACAGGAAAGGGCTGCGTTGCATGCGCTTCTTCCCCGCTAATGGTGGATGGTGGTACCGCTCTTTCTTCAACCGGAAACAATGACTCTCCCGTTTCGCGGTTTAAAATAAAAATGTGTCCCATTTTAGTGCCCACTGCAACAGCAGCAATTTTCTTTCCATTTCTGTTTACGTCCATTACTACCGGTTGTGCAGCAATATCGTAGTCCCATAAATCATGATGCACCACCTGGAAAAACCAAACCATCTTTCCGGTAGAAGCGCGAAGCGCAACAATAGCATTACCATATAAATTTTGCCCCAACCGTTCGCCTCCGTAAAAATCGGGACTGGGGCTGCTGGTAGGGATAAAGACCAGGTCACGGGCAGTATCGCACGAAATAACAGCCCATGCGTTTGCGGAGCCTGTTTGATGGGCTTTTTGACCTTTCCATGTTTTCCATGCTTCATCGGTAGAATCTATGGGAATGGGATCCCAACTCCATCGGAGGTTGCCGGAAATAGCATCAAAGGCCCTTACCGTGCCGCGCGGATAATCAAAACGCTGATTGTCGCCTATAGAAGAGCCCACAATTACAAGGTTCCCAATAATACAGGGAGGAGAAGTTACACTCAGGTCCTTTCCAAATCCTTCCCTCAAATCAACGGTACCATCCTTTCCGAAAGATAGCACGGGTTCGCCTGTTCTGGCATTCAATGCTATGAGCCGGCCGTCAATGGTGGCAATGAAAATCTTTTTTGCAGTTGATTGATAATCCGGATGATCACGGGTAGGCCATACCGAAACACCACGGGAAGTGATTTCCGAAAAATCATTTTTAAGATTGATTTTTGGATCAAACACCCACTTTTGAATTCCGGTTGAAGGGTCTAAAGCGATCACCCTGCAGGAAGGAGTGCTAAAGAAAAGCGTTCGGTCGACCATGATAGGTGTAGCCTCAAAAGCGGCTTTTTCCTTTGCCGTGTTTCCTTTATACAACATCAATTCACCGGTTTGATAGATCCATGCCGGTTTAAGCGTTGCGATATTCGTTGTATTGATTTGATGCAGGGGCGAATACCGGTTCCCGCCAGCATCGCGGCCATACGACACCCATTCGTCGTTTTCTGTTCCGGTATTAACCTGCTGTGCCCGTAAAGAGCAACAAACCAGGGTAACAAAGAGTCCGGCCGCGGTAACTTTTTTGAGTGCCATCAAACAAGTTTTAATAAGTGAGAAGCCATAAATGTACGGCAGTTTTTAAAACAA
>CAYMKT010000104.1:0-14449 GCA_964391065.1 uncultured Terrimonas sp.
AACCATTTTACTGATACTTTTTCCGCGTTTGCGGGAAATTTGTTTGGCCCTTTGCACCGTTTCTTTGTTGATACTGAGCGTGAGTTTTGTGGTCATAGTACGTTTTCCTGAGAGTTACGTATAATTTTTAAAAGATACGTATTGCATAATTAAATTTTGGCAAAGCCGCCTTTGTATTCTTCCGGTCTTTCAGCGAAAGGGCCAGCAATACAATTGGCTCTGGTAGCTGTTTCAGAATATAGCATGTGTGGCACGCAAAATAGTAAAATTCGGGTGTTTAAGGCCAGATTCCAATTTAATCGCCTGGAACCAGGGAGTAAGGGCCTCACACTCTTGCAAGAGATTTATTTCTTCGCCTCAACGCGTCCACTAAAACTAATAGGGTCCCTGCCGGTAAATTGTACGCTCAATTGGGCGGAGCCATTGTCGAAAAAAGTAAAGTTGAGCGACTGCACTTCGCGGTAGTCGTTCGGTTTAACATTCACGATCCAGCGTCCTTTGTTATCCTGTGATTTATCGATGCTGAAATCTGTACTTTGAAAATCCAGCGGACCCTTGCTTTCTCCTATTTGGGCGGTGTAAGCACGGCCTACATATGGCAAATAGCTTATTACGGTATCCTTGCCGCATTTTACCTCGTAGATAGTGGTCAGGTTTTGTGAGCGTCCCCGCATGGGCATAGCCTGGATAGCGGTAAATACCCAGTTGTCGGAATGGATGGCTTCAGCAATTTGGCCATTAGAAGCCTCGGCAGTGTCTGCTGCAGGTTTTGTGGAGGAACAACCCCAATGAATAAAAAGTGAAAATATTGCTGCGGCAATATACAGCAGGCAGTTGTAGTGCTGTTTTTGTTTCATGTGTATGTGTTTGCTGATCTAAAGTTACAAAACAGAAAAGAGTTTTTAGATTTCGAAAGCCCTGAAGTTTGCTACCGGGTCAATTCCGGTACCCGCATATGGACTAACCAGTGCTATCCCTGCAGGTATCATTATATTACCGCATTTTAACCGGCGCAAATAATACAAAATAATTACCTTAACAGTACTTTTAGCACCCAACACCTAATATACCTGTTATGGATAGCCGTAGAGATTTCCTTAAAAAATCAATGTTGTTATCAGGCGCAGCCGGACTGTCGTCGTTTGTTCCTGAATCCATTCAAAAAGCCTTCGCTATTAACCCTGCTCCCGGAAGCACTTTTTTTGATGCAGAACATGTTGTGATTTTAATGCAGGAAAACCGCTCTTTCGATCATTGTTTCGGCACCCTGCAGGGCGTTAGAGGGTTTAATGATCCCAGGGCTATAACCCTGCCCGATAGAAATCCAGTATGGTTGCAAACCGATGAAAAAGGAGATACCTATGCGCCGTTCAGGCTGGATATAAAAGATTCGAAAGTTACCTGGATGGGCGACCTCCCGCATTCGAGAGCGAGCCAGGTAGATGCCCATAATAATGGTAAATATGATCAATGGCTGAAGGCAAAAAAGTCGGGCAATAAAAAATATGCCGGTATGCCCTTAACGCTGGGGCATTACAACAGGAACGACTTGCCTTTCAACTACGGTATGGCGGATGCCTTTACCGTTTGTGATCAGAACTTCTGTTCTGCCATGACGAGTACCACACCTAACCGTTCTTTTTTTTGGACGGGCAAGATTGTACAACCGGAAGATGGAATACCCAAGGCCAATATCAGGAACAACGATTTCAGCCATGGTAAAATGCTATGGAAAACTTTTCCGGAGCTATTGGAAGAAAATGATATTTCCTGGAAGTTTTATCAGAACGAAATCAGTTGCGGGGGTGGCTTTGCAGGAGAAGAACGATCATGGCTGGCTAATTTTGGCTGTAATCCGCTGGAGTTTTTTGCAGCGTATAACGTAAAGTTCTCGCCCCGCTATGTGCAGAATTTACAAAAACTGGCGGATGAACTGCCGGGACAAATCAATGCCCTGCAGGAAGAAAGTCCCTCCAGTGAGGAGGCTGCAAAAAAAATCCGAATTGAAGTGGCTAAAAAGCAGGAGGTATTAAATAATGCGGTTGCTGAATTAAAGCGGTGGAATACAGCAAACTTTGACCGGCTGACTGAAAAGGAGAAAAACCTGTACCGCAGTGCGTTTGTGGTGAACGATGGTGACCCTGACTACCATTCGGTTACCCGGTTACGTTATACAGAAGGAACTACCGCGCGTGAGGTGACTGTGCCTGCCGGTGATATCCTGCATCAATTCAGAAAAGATGTGGATGAAGGAAAACTGCCCACGGTTTCGTGGTTTGCCGCTCCACAGAATTTTTCGGATCACCCCAGCGCTCCCTGGTACGGCGCCTGGTACGTTTCCGAAGTGCTCGATATTCTTACTAAAAACCCGGAGGTTTGGAAGAAAACAATTCTGATCATGACCTACGATGAGAACGACGGATACTTCGATCATATTCCGCCGTTTTCAATTCCCGATAATAATCAACCCGGAACAGGCAAATGCTCGGCCGGTATTGAAACAGAAATTGAACATGTGCGGCTTGAGCATGAGTTGAAGCAGGGTGTTCCTCCACAAGCAGCTCGTGAGGCTCCGGTAGGACTCGGTTTCAGGGTGCCTATGATCATTGCCTCTCCATGGAGCCGGGGCGGTAAGGTTTGTTCGCAGCTTTTTGATCATACTTCTACCCTGCAGTTTTTGGAAACATTTCTCAATAAAAAATACAGCAAGAATATTCGTATAGATAATATCAGCGAATGGCGGCGTACGATATGCGGCGATCTCACGGCCGTATTCAGTCCGTTTGACGGAAGCCCTGTAAAAAGGATTCCTTTCCTGGAACGGGATCCGTTCGTAGTGGATATTTATAATGCAAAATTCAGGCAGGATCCCGCCGGTTATAAAAAGTTATCGGCAGATGATATTACCCAAATCGTCCGTAATCCGCGCGGCTCTTCGTTTCTCCCGCAGCAGGAAAAGGGAACACGTTCATCCTGCGCATTAGCATATGAACTATATGCCGATGGAAAAGTGAATGCCGAGGAAAAGCTGGTTGAAATAAAAATGCAGGCTGGCAAAAATTTCTTTGGCGACCGGTCGGCAGGAACACCGTTCAGTATATACGCCCCGGGCATATACACCGAACCGGGGGATATCACCAGCGTTTCAAGAAACTGGTCTTTCGCGGTAAAAGCCGGAGATGCTATTTCCTATGCATGGCCGATCAGTGCATTTGAAAATGAGCAGTATCATTTGCGTGTATATGGTCCTAATGGGTTTTTCCGGGAACTTATAGGAACCGCAATGGATCCGGCGCTGGATATTGTTTGCGAATATGAAACGGATAAAAGAAAAAAGCCAACGGGAAATATCGCCCTGAAAATAATCAACCACGATCCCGGTAAATCTTTTGAAGTCATCCTGAAGGATAATGCCTATGGCAACAAACTGGTGAAAAGATCAATAGCGAAATCGGCAACCGGTGAAATCATACTCAATCTTGCACGGAGTTCCGGTTGGTATGATTTCACTATAAGTGTTGAAGGGCTCAACTATTTTGAAAAAAGATATGCCGGAAAGGTAGAGTCTGGCAAGGAAAGTACTACTGACCCATTTATGGGAGGGGTGGTTTGATGCATTATGTTATGGGTTTAGAAAACCACTGTTTTATTGCCGCTCAGCATCACCCTGTCTTCCAGCACTAATTTCAGCGCTTCTGCAAGCACCATCTTTTCAATACCCCGGCCGGCACGCGACATTTCCGCTGCGTTTTGTGAATGGTCTACTGATATTACATTCTGACAAATAATCGGACCTTCATCTAAATTATTATTCACGAAATGCGCCGTAGCGCCAATGATTTTTACACCGCGTTCGTAGGCCTGCCGGTAAGGATGGGCGCCAACAAAGGCGGGCAAAAAAGAATGGTGAATGTTCAGCAGCCGGCCTTCATACTTTTTTACAAAGGCTGGTGTAAGTACCCGCATGTATTTGGCCAACACCATATAGTCCGGGCTGTATTGATCTGCAATCGCCATCACTTCCTGCTCATGGGCTTCGCGTGACAGATCCTCTGCCGGTACATGATGATAAGGAATATCAAACCGTTCGGTGAAATTGCGCAGGATATCGTAGTTGCCGATTACGGCTTTTATTTCGGCATTCCACTCTTTAAAATGATTGCGCATCAGTAAATCGCCGAGACAATGGTTTTCTTTGGTGACCATGATTAGCAGTTGTTTTTTTTGATCAGGTATCACTTTAATCCGGCTTTTCTCCGGAAGTACCTTTTGCAATTCATCCTGCAACTCCGCTTCATTCACTATGCCATCTACCTCGGTGCGCATAAAGAAACGGTTGGTTGCTTCATCCACAAACTCACGGTTCTTTATAATGTTTAATTCCCTTTTGTATAAAACGCGGGTGATATTATAGATTAATCCCTTCTCGTCGGTACAATCTACCAGTATAGTAAGCGACTTGTGCATGATGAAAATGATCTTTCCTGTAAAATAAGGCTTTTGGTGATAGTCGTTAAACCAGTCTCTTAGTAATTATTTGCCGATGGTGACCGTATGGTTTAATTTATTGTAACCTGTTGTGGCTTCCCAGGTATTTTCGTTCGCCAATTGTATGCTGTATTCCGGACGTTTTGAAAGCGAAGCGTATTGATCGGGCAGGTTCAGCAATAGTTCGTAATTCCCGGACGGTAGGTTAGCCGGAAGCTTAATTGCTTCTTTCCATTCTATTTCGCCCGAAAACCAATAGCGGATGTCGGTTTTGCATGGTATCGTAAATACTTCTTTGCTTTTAGTATTCCGTAAGATGAATTCAGCCACCCTTGGATTATAAGGTGCTGCATAACCCCGGTTTACCAGGTGAATAGTGAATGTAAAAGTTTCTCCTGCTTTTCCGGCATCAGGAAGCGTTGCCTCCTGTAATACGAACCGGTAGCCTAAATTTTTTTTAATGCTGTTCATGCAGCCCATGGAATCCCAGTCGTTATTTACTGTATTGTTGTAACCTGTATTAAGGTAACTGTAATGCATAGCTGCCATTTCCTGTTCGGCATGCCCTGCCGGGGCGCAATCATTCTCGGGGCTAAAAGCGTCGTCGCAGGTTTCGCCGCCTACCGGCCCGTAGCGGCTGTCGGCTACAAAATATTTTCGCATGATCTCGTTTGCGGGTTTTTTGGGAGTAGATGAACTTCCATAATCGTAGTAGGTGCCATAATCATCGGCGCTTGCTAAGAAGCAGTCGTTGTGAAAGCCTATTCTTGCTTCATCTGTTTGCTTATATGCTTTTTCATCACTAAGGGGTTTTGAACTGGTGGATGCTGAAGGTCCATATACAAATTTCTGTTTCATTTGTGGGGTACGCACCTGTATCATCCTGTTTTTGGGCAGTGCATCCAGCAGGGCTTTCAATATGTCATTCCTGTCGTGCCAATTGCTGTCCATTATTTTTCCTGCGCCGTTTTCAGATGCATCGCCAAAATAGTCGGTATAGTAGTTTTCTCCCCATATGCCTATAAAACCCTGCTGCATTACGGCAATAATGTCTGCATTTTTTTGAAGGTATGGCTTTAACTGGTTTATATGCTCCAGTACGGTGGTCTTGGGAGCGTCGCCATAAGGCGGGCATATACCCTCTTTATCGGCACATCCATCTGAATGTACTTTATTGATATAGGAAAAACGGATGATCATTTTTAATCCTGCATTTCTCACCGCAGTAAAATCGTTATCCAGTTTCCGGAGAAAATCAGCACTCAATGGCTTGTTAACGAACTGGTCTAATATATAGTACCTGAACAGTAGCGTTGAATAGACAGCATAACTGGCGCTACCATGCTTTTGCTGTACTGTTCTGTATTGACTCAACTGCTGTCCGTTCAACGGAACAAAATTGCCGGCATGTGTTTGCGAAGGAATGTAAAATCCCCGTTCGGGGTTGGGAAAATCGAGGCTGCTTTCGGCATAAGTAATTTTGATATCCTGGGCGCTGGCGATCTGGCAGATCAGCGTCAACTGACATACCAATACCATTTTTAGGAAATACTTCATATTGAGCCGTTTAATATTTGCCTCACTAAAAATACGGGTTCCTTTTTAACGCGAGATGCCAATATTTTGCCCCATTTATTTTTCTCCGGATTCAGCAGACATTCCTATTTAATAATTCCCAAATATTTTCTATCTTAAATTATCCGTTCCCGCCTATGTTTTTGGACTGATAACACCTAAAACGCTAACCATGAAATTGAACACAGTTTATCTGCTGTTCCTGTGTGGCCTACTATGCCCATGCACCACCTGTGCACAGGATTACTTTTACAACAATCATTATTACGAAAGTGATTTTCTTTTTGAAACCGGTGTGTCAATAGGGGGAATCAATTGCCTTACCGATATTGGCGGAAACCCAGGTCCGGGTAGAAAATTTATGAACGACGTTAACTGGTGCAATACAAGGGTTAGTGGCGGGATTTATGTAAACGTTATGTACCGCTACGCACTGGCAGCGCGGCTCGAATTTAATGCCGGGAGTATTATGGCCTACGACAGCATTCTGAAAAATGATCCCTCGGAGGGACGATACCGGTACCGGCGAAACCTGCAATTTAAAAGCAATATTACCGAGCTGCTGCTGCTTGCGGAATTACATCCGTTGCCGCTGTTGTTTCAAACGAACAGATGGAGGGTTTCTCCATACCTGGTTAGCGGAATAGGCCTGTTTCATTTTAATCCCCGGGGCTTGTATCATGACGAATGGGTGCGTTTGCAGCCACTGCATACAGAAGGGCAGGGCTTCGCCGAATACCCCGAACGGACGCAATACCGGCTCACTCAATTTAACATTCCGGCTGGAATCGGTATACGATATGAGTGTTCCGCTTTGCTGAATATCCGCGTCGAAATGTTATACCGCATTACGCAAACAGATTACCTCGATGATGTAAGCACAAAGTATATTGACCCTGCGCTGTTCAGCAAATATCTTGCGCCCGAATACGCATTACTTGCCGGGGAATTACACAACAGGCAAAAAGAATTGGATCCGTTGGTTCGCAATGAACCCAATGCTATAAGAGGCAACAGTAGCAGGAACGACGCTTACTTTACCATGCAGTGTAAACTGGGGCTGATTATTGGAAGAGAACGAAGATGATGCTTGCTTCACGGGCACTAATACCAACCCCTTTTCCGGAATATATACAGCATGATCAGGGGGATGAAGAGCATGGCGCCAACGGAAATAAAAAATCCCCATTTGTTATGCAGCAAAGGGATGGCTTCAAAATTCATTCCGAATATACCGCCTATAACGGTTGCAGGGGCCATGAGGCAGGTTACAATGGCCATCACTTTCATTACCTCATTCATGCGCAGGTTAACGTTGTTGATGTAAATATCCTGCATGCTCATCATCATGTCGCGGTAGTTCTCGGTAAAATCGTAAGCCTGTACAATATGATCGTATACGTCTTTGAAATACTTGGTCGTTCTGTCTTCCAGCAGGTCGCTTTCGCTTCGTATAAAGCCATTCATGAGTTCGCGAACCGGCGCTATATTTCTTTTCAGCACAATCAGTTCCTTACGGAGCTGGTTGATGCGTGCGAGGGAACGGGTATTGCTGCGTCGAATCACTTCTTCTTCCAGCAGTTCAATTTCCTCACCAAGGCTTTCCATTACAATAAAGTAATGGTCAACGATCAGATCCAGCAATGTATAACACAGATAATCGGCGCCGCGCTGCCTGATTTTGCTGTTAGCGATTTTGAGTTTGCTGCGCAGGGTATCAAACACATCCCGCAGGGCATCCTCCTGGAAAGAAATCACGAAGCCAGACCCTAAGGCGATACTGATCTGCTCTGTTTCAACCGTCCTGGTGGCAGGGTTGAAGTACAGCATATTAAGCAGGCAAAAAAGTATACCCTCTACATCGTCCATCTTCGGCCGCTGGCCAACGCTTAGTACATCTTCTATTAAAAGAGCGTGTATACCATACTGCTCGCATATTGCTTCCACTTCATGTTTGCGCAGCCCGCTGATATTGATCCAGGTAATATGGTTGTTGTCCCTGAATTTGGCACAGTCGGCCATTTGTTCAGGTTCGTATTCAAGAAAATCTGTGGCGTTGTAATCGTACACATGTATTTTTACTTCAGCCGCCTCCTTGCGTGTGGGAGTAGCCGTAGGGTTGACCTGGAATAGCTGCCTGGTTCGTTTTGTACCAAACAAAGCCGCCAGGGGCGAGGCCAACGGAATATACTTCAGGTATTTATTCTTTACCATCGGCAGCATGAATTAGAATGCCAGGATAGAAGCAAACATACAACCGGCGGGCCGGATTGGTTATCGTCCGCTTTTTGATGCGCTAACACTTGCCCCCAGGGAAAGGATATCCCTGTCAAATAAATAAAATCCGCCCTTATCGTCGCCAATCAGCTTCAGCTTGTCAATTACCCTTCTGGCCAAAGCTTCCTCTTCTATCTGTTCGCTCACATACCATTGCAGGAAATTATGAGTGGTATAATCTTTTTCTTTCAGGCAAATATCAACCAGCTTATTGATTTCCTCACTTACATGTATTTCGTGGTTCAGCACCTGTTCAAACAAAGGTCGCACGCCTTTGTATTTTAACGAAGGCTGGGGAAGCGCCGGAATAACTCCGTGTCCACCACGCTCATTAATAAATTTAACCAGCTTAAGCATATGTATGCGCTCCTCATCCGAATGTTTGTATAAAAAATCCGATACGCCATTATAACCTTCCACTTCCGCCCAACTTGCCATAGCCAGGTAAATCTGGGAAGATTCGGCTTCCAATTTAACTTGCTGATTAAGGGATTTTTCAATTTTAGGAGAGATCATAACTGTTACATTTTATGGTTAAAAATAATAGTTGATGGTATTGCCCGCGGCACCTGGGCATAATTATACCGAAAATACGCAATCATCACATCACTGCCTAATTCGCAAGGAAGTATGCGGTGACCAGTCCCGCGGTATTAATTGGCCCTGGCGCTGTAACAAACCAGCAACAATACACGGATTTCTTTATCTTTGTATACTAAATTTGAAGTGTATGATCAGGACAGGCAATCCCGTAATAAGCATTTATACGGAAATGACTCCCAACCCGGAAACCATGAAGTTTGTTGCCAATAAGTTGTTGTACCCGGGCAAAAGCATTGATTTTCCGGATGTAGAAACGGCAAAACCCTCTGCTTTAGCCCAGGAGCTTTTTGGTTTTCCTTTTATAAAAGCTGTATTTATAGCGAGCAACTTTGTAACGCTTACCAAAACAGCCGAAACCGAATGGCAGGACGTAGTGCCTTCTATCCGTAGCTTTTTGAAGGAATATCTTGAAGAAGGGAAGTCGGTTATTAATGAAGATGAAGTGGCCGTACTAAAGCCCGAAGCCAGTAATAGTGTGAGCGCTGATGACGACGATGTGGTGAAACGAATAAAGGAGATACTCGATAACTACGTTAAGCCTGCTGTGGAAATGGATGGCGGCGCTATTCAGTTCAGAAGTTATGATGATGGCGTGGTAAATCTGATGTTGCAGGGATCCTGCTCCGGTTGCCCCTCTTCCATGATCACCCTAAAAGCGGGTATTGAAGGCATGATGAAACGAATGGTACCCGAAGTGAAAGAGGTAGTAGCGGAAGCGGAATAACGACTTTTGAAACTTTGTATATCATTAAGGCGCGTTGTGAGCGCCTTTTTTAATGTTCTTTTTTTCTCCAGTGTACATTTCGCTCCCTGAGATACTGCAGCACAAAATCAAAACAGTGCTTGTGGTTGCCAATTTTTTCAGGTGGAAATACACCTTTTTCTCTAAAAAGGTTTGCTGCAAGTAAGTGAACGGCGGCTGTGCAGGTATAGCCGGTTGAACGGGCCATGGAACTGGTTTGTGTAGCCGTATCGTAGCGGTCGAGCAGGTTGTATTCAATTGTTTTTTTCACCCCTTCTTTTTCACCCCTCACTATAATTTTCATTACTGTAAATTCTTCCTCCTGCGGTTGTAGTTTCCATTCTTTGAAAAGGATAGCGGAGGCAAAATCGATTGGCGCTATATTCATTTCATTTACAGGAATTGGAGTGGTGTCGAAGAACCCGCTCCGTTGCAGGGCGATAATAAGTTCGCAGTGCCCCGGGTAGCGTAATGTTTTTTCTTTCATATTCGGTATATGCCGCATGGTATTTAATATCGAACGCAGTCCATCAGTATTGAAAGCTTCAAGGCTGCCGATCTCCTCAAAATCCATCAGCTCTATTTCCGTTAATGCAGGCTTGGTTACAACAGTACCGTTTTCCATTAACCGGGCCGGGCGGGTATATTCTTCTATTACATCTACTGGCGAAAAAGGGGCTTTGTATTCAAACGGCTTTTTCCGGATTGTAGGGAGGCCGCCCACATAACACTCAAATTGGGTTACGGTCATCTCTTCATTGTATCTACCCAAAACCAGGTTGTTCATACCCGGAGCTACACCACAATCAACTACAACTGTTACATTTTTTTCCTTGGCCAACCCATCCAGTTGCAGGGTATCCTCAGGCGAAAAGGAAATGTCTACCACATTTTTTCCTGCATTAATCACCTGCTTAAGCGTTTCAAAGCCCATAAAACCCGGCACGGCAGTCACCACTAAGTCAAAAGGCTCAAGCATGGCTTTATACCCTGCTGCATCTGACAAATCATACTGCTGCGTTTTAACCTTGCTGTGTTTTTGCGACAGCATATCAAGCGGTTGCTGGTATTTGTCGAATGAGGTTACATCAAATGCAGTTGCCAGGTCGACCGCTATAGCGCGGCCCACCATACCGGCGCCCAAAACAGCAATTTCCATTAGTAAATATTTTAGGCGATAAAGATATTGTTTCGGTTTTACATAACAACAGCGCCAGGGCTTATCAATGACCATCTCCGCAGACCTGCTATTACCATCCGTTTGAAATAATATTTGACGTGGAAATTAAAAAAGCGTTCTATATTTCAGGTATGCAAGCCATAAAAAAAATTGTGGTCATTGGCCCGGAGTCTACAGGGAAAAGTACGCTGTGCGAACAACTGGCGGGGCATTATAAAACCATTTGGTGCCGGGAGTATGCAAGAGAATACTTATTGCAGCATGGTACCCATTACAGCTATGAAGACCTGCTCATTATTGCCAAAGGCCAGCTAATGCTGGAGGACAATGCTTTAACAGAAGTGGAAGGCAATGTCATTAGCAATATATCAGCCAGCCCCCTGCTTTTTATTGATACCGATATGTATGTGATGAAAGTATGGTGTGAGTTTGTTTTTGATAAATGCCACTCCTGGATCATTGACCAGATCGTAAAACGTCAGTATGACCTGTACCTGCTCTGCAATACCGACCTGCCATGGGTGAAGGATGAATTAAGAGAATACCCGGATATTGAATCGCGACAGCAATTGTATCATATCTACAAGGATATTATGGTGAATCAAAATACGCCCTGGATTGATATCAGCGGTAGTTATGAAGAGCGGTTTCAGCGGGCAGTAAAGGCAGTGAATGAAAGATTTGAGATTTGAAATGCTATTGTTTCATGATTTCTTCACTTATGCAGGCTAAGGTTTGAACGGTTTTTTATTCGTATTTCGTATTTAAGATTTCGAAATTTATTTGATTCTTGTTATTTGGTTCTTGATGGGTTTCTTCTGAATTTTTATTTATCTCCCGCTTTTTTGGCAGTTCCAATTTCTACAATCATCTTTGCGGTGTATTTGGTTCCGCCGCGGCGGATTAAAAGGGAAGTCCGGTGTAAATCCGGCGCTATCCCCGTAGCTGTAAGGTTTGTGAATGGAGTATGAATGACGTGATAAGTTCATCTCTTTCACCCTGCTGAATCTTCGTACCACTGTTACGCGCCAGCGTTGCGGGAAGGTGTTCAGCAGTAAGCCAAGCCAGAAGACCTGCCAGGTGCACTTCTTAATCAACAGGCTTTCGGGAGAAAGGCCGGAGATGAATGTGCTCTGTTTGATAGGCATCTTCCTTTTCGTTTCCCCCAAAGTTTTTCATTTACAATTAAAATTCCTTTGGAACAAAAGAATGAAAAGCAAAATTTTGATCCTTGCACCCGTTTTCTTAATGAGCAGTATGGCTCTATGGGCGCAGGAAGACAGCGTTCACGCCACTTCACTGAACGAGGTGGTGATTACTGCCACCCGCTTTCCCAAAAAAGTAAGTGAAACAGGTAAAGTAGTAAATGTGATCAGCAAACAGGATTTAGAAAAGAGCAATGGAAAGGATTTGGCCCAGGTACTCAACGACCAGGCCGGATTAATTGTTAACGGCGCCTATAGCAACCCCGGAAAAGATAAAAGCATTTTTCTAAGAGGCGCAAAAACTGATTATACGGTTATCCTGGTGAATGGCATTCCGGTAAGCGACCCGTCCGGAACGGGCGGGGCATTTGATATCAGGATGTTTCCTGTTGATCAGATTGAACGCATTGAAATACTGAAAGGGGCGCAGTCTACGCTATACGGTTCCGATGCCGTTGCCGGAGTCATTAATATTATCACCAAAAAAGGCGCCGATAAGCCCGCCCAGTTTTATGGAGGTATTGCGGCGGGTTCCTACAATACATTCAAAGCCGATGCCGGGTTAAACGGCTCTGCCGAGGGTTCCTCGTATAATGTGGGGTTTTCGCATTTTAAATCCGATGGCATTTCCGAAGCTACGGATACTACCAAAGCACAAAATTTTGACAAGGATGGATTTACCAGGAATACTTTTTCGGTAGATTTTGACAGCCGCATTGCAAAAGGGCTGCACGTTAAGCCTTATTTCCGGTATGCTTATTTTAATGGTGGGTACGATGAAGGGTCTTTTACGGATGCAGATAGCAGGTATAAAGCGCAGATGTTAACCACCGGTGCACAACTGCAGTACAGCTTTGGAAAAGGAACGGTAACCGCTTTTTATGACTATGATGAAATAAACCGCAGTTTCACCGATACTTATGGCACCTATCCTTATGCAGGCAATAAAAACACGATGGAATTGTTCGCGAATTATTCGCTGGGCGAACACATACAATTATTCGCTGGTATGAATTACAACAAGCTAAAGATGAAAGACGAAACCGCTAGCCCCCCCAATCCTGTGGCTGAATTAACCAGTCCTTACCTCTCTTTCTTTTTGCGCAATTTGGGCGGTTTCAATCTCGAATTGGGTGGGCGGTACAACAAACACTCAGCCTACGGAAGTAATTATACTTACAGCGTTAATCCATCTTACTTCATCAATGATCGTGTAAAAATATTTGTGAATTACGCCACCGCATTTAAAATACCGTCGCTGCAAGCCCTGTATGGCCCCTATGGCGCTAACCCCGAACTTGAACCTGAGGAGTCGGCAACATTGGAGGGGGGCGTTCAGGCAACATTATTCTCGGGTTTGCTGGATGCCCGCGCAGTATATTTTAAGCGGGAAATTGAGCATGTGATCGTTTATGGCCCATCTTACCAGGTTGAAAACCTCGACAAACAAAAAGACCACGGTTTGGAAATTGAGTCTGTGTTACATATCACCAGGCGGTTATCAGCGAAGCTGTTTTATGCTTACGTGGATGGACATGTAACCACCAAATCAAAGAGTGAACCCGCAAAGGATACTACATACGGTAACCTTATCAGGAGGCCCAAGCATAGTTTTGGAGCCAATATCGGCTACCAGGTTACTCCCCACCTTTTTGTGAGCACGCAGATCAGCAGTTACTCAGGCCGCGAAGACCAGTTTTTTGATATGACCTCATATACTACAAAACCGGTAACGCTCAAGGCGTATACGTTATGGAATGCTTATACAGAGTATTCATTTGCAAAAAATCGCATTAAACTGTTTGCCGATGCAAAAAATATTACGAACACTAAGTTTGAAGAAGTATATGGCTACGCTACGCCGGGGTTCAATCTTATTGCGGGAGTTCGGCTCATTCTGTAATTTCTTTCTGCCAATATAAAAATCTTCTTATAATGTCGCGACTAAAAATAAAACCGCCTGCAATAGTTGTATTTGCTTTTATTGTTGCCGTTGAGGCAATATGGTTGTTACCTTTTTGTCACAAACATTCTTCGTGAATATTTACCTGAACTGGAGTGGGGGCAAGGATGCGGCGCTTGCTTTACACAAAGCAAAGCAGCAAGGGCTTCCTGTAAATGCGTTGCTCACCTCTATGAGCAGTGAATACAGCCGCATTTCTATGCATGGAATAAGGCGCACCTTGTTGCAGGTGCAGGCACACGCGCTTGCATTGCCTTTGTATACAATAGAACTGCCTGACAACCCAGACATAGATAATTATGAAATGGCAATGGAACGGAAAGTGATGGAAATGAAGACACGGGGATTCACGCATGCTATGTTTGGTGACATTTTTTTGGAGGACCTCAAAGCATACCGCGAATCAAAATTGAAAC
>CAYMKT010000105.1:0-14337 GCA_964391065.1 uncultured Terrimonas sp.
CTTACAAGCAGAGGGTCCGCGGTTCGAACCCGTGTGCTCCCACAGGTAAAAGGTTTTGATTAGTTTTAATCAAAACCTTTTTTGTTATGTGGACCTTCTACATCCTGCATTCCGTTTCTACCGACAAATATTATATCGGCTTTACCGGTGACCTTATTGCCGAAAGACTTCGAAAGCACAACACCCACCACAAAGGTTTTACTGGCAACACCAATGACTGGAAAGTCGTTTACACAGAAAAATATTTTACAAAAGTCGAAGCTATCCACAGAGAAAAAGAGGTAAAAAAGTGGCGGTAATTTTATTTGCCAGGCTTGTAGCGTGCAAAGTTGCTCACATAATAAACCTTGCCGTTCCTAAAGCGCCAATTTTCCTGGTATTTTGTCGATTCGGCCTTCCCATTCGCCAACACTCCTTTTTCAGATATCCATAAACTTACCCAATCTTCATCTTTGTCGTTACTATGGAGACATACAAATGCAATAAATTCTTCATCAAGGCTCTTAAATTTGCGGCGAAACGCTTTAGTCCGCTCAATCATTTCATCTCTGTGTACTCTTAGGGTGCGGTCATCGAAAGCATGAAACTGGATGCTGTCTTCGGCATACTCACTCATCCCACCGATGCTATCGGCGGCGAGCGCCGTGTAAAAGTCGAGTGCAATTTTTGTGTATTTCGGATCACCAATAGACCAATCGGAAGAATAGGTTGCCTTATAAGGCAGGTCTAATGCCGGTGTTGATGCAGACGCTGGTGTTTCTTCCTTAACTGGCGCAACCGCCCGCTCCTCGTTAGAAGCATTGGTGCAGGATGCCAGCAGGCCTGTCAAAGCAAAAAATAAGATTGATTTCCGCATAGTGATTGTTTAAGTAGTATGGAAATGAAAATAAATATAATAAATAACCAAATCGTCAATTTCCTCATAATTATTTTGGGGAAGCTGGTAAGCGTTGCAGGATAAAATTCAGCATGTGCTTGCTTTTGCAATGAAGGAAGCCCCACACGATACCACCTTTATTCTTCTCTGTTTTTGTTCTGGTGCTAAGTCTAAAGAAATAGAAATCGGTCAACAGGAGAAGCAAAAAAGATTTTTAAAGTGCTTACCCGTATCGTTCGATTTACACTTTTTGTCTTTCGTGGCCAACTGCTATATTTTCGAAAAAAAATGACAAATATCATTTCATAGGAGAAACAACATTTAAATGTATAAGTATTGCTGTGCAATTGGCCGTAATTTATTCGCTGGCTTATTTATCTTCCACAAATTGATTTCTGAGATCCGTTATATTTTTCTGAGCAACATCCAGGTTAATAACGCCCCTGCGGGGACGATCTAATTCCATGACCAGGTAAAGCGCCATAGCCGTCATTAACGCAAATCCGTATATCAGCACCATATTTCTGCGCTTCGCTTTATTACCATATCCCGACAGGAATCCGGAAGTAAGCGTTAATATTAGCAAAACATTTAAGATAATCGGAGGTACTTTTGCCTGCCGGCCTGAATTCCTGGCTGAAACAATATCTATCATAGCATTGAGCGCAGGTATCATTTGTGCAGTACGCACCAGGTTTTGAGGATTTTGACCTTCCTGCGTCACCACTTTCCATAACTTTGTGGAATATATGTTGGCCTTCCCCAATGATTTTTTTATGAGGTCTTCATCATCGCCCGCGTTATAATAGTCAACTCTTGCTTCAACATACTCCCGAAAATCTTTACGAAGAATATTGCGTATGCTATCGGGGTATAGATCGCACCGAAGCAGCGCAGTTCCAATACTGTTGGCTTCCTCAGCAATGATGGCTCTCCTGCTTTCAAATTTAGAGGAGGCAATTCCAAAGGAAAACGCCAACAGCAAACCCAAAAGCCCCAGCATGGAACCTTCGATAGTCCCGATACTGTCTATTTCATCATTGCGATGCTTACGTACTTGTATTTGCCTGTAGCGAAAGCCCAGCCAGTTAAACAACAAGATAAGAACGAAAACCCCGATGGCAATTACCGTAGCGGGCACATGGAATAGAAGCGATAGATTCATAGTTGCTATTTTTTAAAATCATACCTTTTGTTTTGAATGGCGATATCAAATGGTTAGCAAAATCTCAGTCAGCCAACGCTTAATTACATTCAGATTGGTTTTCCGTAGCTATATTCACTTCAAACACATGATAACCCCAGGCCGGAAGATCCAGAAAAAGACCTCTTGACAAAAGATCATTGCCTTCGCGATCATAAAGTGCATTGTTCATTATATCACTGAAACGTACCGATTTGCCGTACTGGTCAGAATAGGGCAGATGCACAAAACACTGGCTATCGTGCGATGAATAATTAACAGCAACCAACATTCGCCTGCCATCTCCATCTTCCCAGCCAAAAATAATAAAAGCGCTCCATGTATCATTGCCTTCCCAGGCAGGTACAGCATGCAGCAGTTGCCATTGGCCGTTACGAAAAACAGTTTGTCTGAGGATGTTGAGAAGTGATGAGTAAAAACTTTGGATATCAGCGTCGGGAAGTTCATAGGGTCCACGAACCAGGTGCGGTGAGATGCGTTTTTTTCTTCCTTCGAACTGTCCCTGGTGGAAAAATCTAAGACCGGGCGACAAAAACGTTATCACGGCTGCGGCTTCGTGATTCTTATCATTCATTACCGAAGCTATGCGCGGTTCATCGTGATTTTCAAGGAACCTCGCCAGTTTATCCTGGTAATCTAAGCTTGCCCAAAAATGTTCCCGCACAGCTTTTGCTTCGCCTTCAACCAGGCGGTCGTACAGGCGTTTATCATAGGCATAATTAAATCCTTGTTGCTGAAGCGTCCATTCCATATCCCAATATACTTCAGCCATAAAGAGAAAGTCCGGGAATTTTTCACGTACCGTGTTGATAGCCATTGGCCAAAAAGATTCAACAGGCCTGCCCCAGGTTCTTTCAAAAACCTCCGGCAGAATAAGCATCGCCATATCGCATCTTACACCATCACATTGACCTGCGATGCGAACAAGCTCATTTATCATAGCTTCGCCCGTTGCTGGATTACTGTAATCTAACTGGACAGTGTCTGGCCATCCGGCAAAGTAAGGATCGCGGCCGTATGCGAATATCCTTTCGCTTTGTCTACTTTTCAGCCGGGTGTAATTTTGCGGCTGCTCCCAGAGGTCGGTTTCCGTACCCTGTATAAAATATTCGGGGTGATCTTTCACCCAGGGATGGTCTGGCCCGAGGTGATTGGGAACAAAATCCAGCATCAATTGAAGTCCGCGTTTACGGAGCCGGATTCGCAAATGTTCCAGCGCTTCATCACCGCCCAAATCCGGATGCACTTTATAGTGTGCAATCGCAAAGCCCGAACCGGCAATATCTTCTTCGTTCAGATCATTCAATGTACTTTCGAAATCACGCCGGAAATCCGGATTTTCCCGGGAAATATTGCGCGCAAGTTCGCCCGTGCACCATACACTTAACAGCCAAATCCAGTCGAAACCCATTTCTGCAAGACGGTCCAGTTCGCCGTCAGGTATATCATCCAGCGTAGCCTGCCGGCCTAAGTGATTGGACAATTCAGTGAGCCAAACCCTCGTATTGACCTGGTAAAGTGATGGATAACGTGGTGGATTCATTTTACGTTTGAGCGTTAATCCATTTTATGTGACGAGCCGGGATCGAAAAATTGATCTCCCCGTTGCGTTACCTAAAAAGTATTGTAATAAGACGCCCACAGCTTATTTTGCAGTTGCCCATTTGGAACTCTTCTTCAAAGTTTTCGTTTTGGATTGCTTTTTTCCTGCAAACCATCATCAAGCTTCCATCCGGTATTTATAAAATTTTGTTCCCTACACGAATAAAACTAAAACCGGAATCCTATACTGATGTTATATCTGAAACCAATCGCCCAAAAGGCTTCTGTTCCTGACCTATTGACCCCTTCATCCTTCGTGAGTTCATCCAAAAGAGGTAACTTTTCTTTTAACGCATCAATAACCTCCTGTAGCGCTTCATTTGAATCAAGTCCTGGTATGTCGGCCTGCAACCTCGCCTTAAATTTATAATTTGTTACAGCAGGACCAAACATTACTGCATCAATCACCAATCTTTTCCACAATATAAACTGGTAGCCTAGTTCGCCGCCTACATTTAAAAAACTGATTTTTGTATTAAGATTAGTGGATCTGTTTGTTCCTGCCGTATCGGTATGTGTTAACGTTCTGTCTGAGCCGAACTGATAAAAACTAAAAAAAGGTGCCAGGTATAGCCCACGGGGCGCATTGTATTTATTTTCACTTGACAGATAAAACCGGTAATCGGCGCCAAATGAATAGCCAGATTTTTTCTTGACATCAGCAACACTTGCGTTACTCAATCTAAAAGATCCGTTTAATGGAAATTCCTGGTAGCCACCGAAAATATTCACGCTTTGGTGTTTATTAATTACGCGTTCATAACCAAGCATGAAAGCTTTCTCATAGAGTAATCTTGATGTAACATTCAGCTTAATGGAATTTTTAAATTCTTTTGCAGGTTTGTGCAGGCTGTCGGTTGTTTGCGCGTACACGCTAAAAACGATCAGCGTGCAAATACTGGTCAGGATCGAATATTTAAAAGCAAAAAAACCTTTTGGCTTATTTACGAAATGCTGCATAAACACATTTTTTTTATTATGAAACGATAGCTACAATCAAAAATATTTCTCAAGATAATCAATCCTTTCAGGTATTGTAATCCTGATCTGTTGAATAATTTAATTATTTGTTGACGCATCTTCTCTTTACCCATTGGTTGCCGTTCGATATGCCTTCCGGTTACTCTTCTATATCATCATCGTTTCTTTTACGCCATCTCAAATTAATTTTATGAGCATATCGGTAACCCTTGTTCATACCCGTGTTCACCTAAAACTGAACGGTGCGTGCCGGGGAATTTTTTGAACCAGGTTAGCGGCATCCCGACGAGTTCCGGCACCCGAGGCATGAACCGAACCCTCTGCCCCGGTTTCACCTTGCAACGGTATTATATTTTTCTCAATAACTCATCAATATCCAATCCATTTTTCTTCGCCGTTTGTTTTGCCGTTTCATAACCCGCATCTGCATGCCTTATTACTCCCAGTCCGGGATCATTTCTTAATACCCGCTTCAGTCGTTCGGCAGCACCTGCTGTTCCATCTGCCACTATTACCATACCAGCGTGAATGGAATAACCCATCCCAACGCCGCCGCCGTGGTGCAACGAAACCCAGCCGGCCCCTGCGGCAGTATTTACCAGTGCGTTGAGAATAGGCCAATCTGCAACAGCATCACTACCATCCAGCATGGCTTCCGTTTCGCGGTTAGGACTTGCCACAGAACCGGTATCCAGGTGATCCCGCCCGATAACAATTGGCGCTTTTACCTTGCCGGTTTTCACCAGGTCGTTGAAGGCCAATCCTGCTTTTTCTCTTTCGCCCTGGCCAAGCCAGCATATCCGTGCAGGCAACCCCTGGAATGCTATTTTTTCTTTGGCTAATTTCAACCACCGTATCGTGGAATAGTTCCCGGGGAACAATTGCGCAATAACTTCATCTGTAACGGCTATATCGTTAGGGGAGCCACTTAATGCTGCCCAACGAAAGGGACCTTTCCCTTCGCAAAAAAGAGGGCGGATATACGCCGGAACAAATCCGGGAAAATCAAAACAGTGGCCGGTTTTATAGTCAAGGGTTCCCGGAACCTGGCTTGCCTCGTATTCCTGGGCACGGGCCCGAATATTATTACCATAATCGAAAGTAACAGCACCTTTAGCCATCAGTTGTAACATGAGTTGAACATGAAAATACATACTCTCATAGCTGCGTTTAAGGTATTCCGTTGGGTTTTGTTCACGCAGCAAATCGGCAGCTTCATGGGTAAGCGTATGCGGAATATAACCGACCAGCGGGTCGTGAGCACTGGTTTGGTCCGTTAGGGTATCAGGAATAATATTTCGTTCTAATAGTCTTTGCAATAAATGCACCGCATTGCACCACACTCCTATACTTTTCCCCACCCCTTCATTTTTATATATCAGTGCCTTATCAATCGCCTCATCTATATCTCTGTATTTTTCATCGAGATATTTTGATGCAATGCGTTTGTCTATCCGCCACTCCGCCACTTCGGCAATAAGCGCTGTGCCTTCATTCATAGTAATAGCGAGCGGCTGTGCCCCACCCATTCCGCCCAATCCGGCGGTAACATTGAGCGTATGTTTGAGGGTTGCATTTTGGGCTGGTATTTTATTGCTGCCGGATAAAAAATGCTTGTTGGCTAAGGCTGCATAGGTTTCATAGGTACCCTGTACTATACCTTGCGAGCCGATGTATATCCAGGAACCGGCCGTCATTTGCCCGTACATCATCAGCCCCTTTTGTTCAAGTTCATCAAAATGCTTCCAGTTGGCCCAATTGGGTACAAGCTGAGCATTGCTGATCAGCACCCGGGGGGCGTCTCTATGTGTTTTGAGTATTCCTACCGGCTTACCGCTTTGTACCAGCAAACTTTCATCATTTTCCAGGATTTTTAATGCCTTAATGATATTGTCCAACGCCTCAAAACTGCGGGCAGCTTTACCCCGTCCGCCATATACAATCAATTCGTCGGGAAGCTCGGCCACTTCCGGGTTCAGATTATTGAGCAGCATTCTTAGTGCGGCTTCCTGAATCCAGCCCTTGCAACTACGTTTTGGGCCGGTAGGTGTTGCATATTTGATGGGATCGTATGGCATGAAAAGAGTTTGAAGTTTTTAATGAACCACAGAAACACTAAGGCACAGAGATTTTCCAGTTTATCATTTTTAGTTTAGCGTTTTAAATATAATTCATCCGATTGTTTGCCAAATTCACCTCCGTTTACCATTCCAACTCATCTCATAAATAACATCAATCCCAGTTCAGACAGTATATTCCTTCAAAAACGCCACGGCCTTCATCATATCATCGTGCAGTACCCTATCGTGCATATTAAAAGAAACTTTTTCCCGGAAAGCAGCCAGCACTTTTTCTACATCAGCCGAGCTTTTTAACGGGCGCCTGAATTCCAGCGCCTGGGCCGCACTAAGCAGTTCTATTGCCAATACCTTTTCCACATTTTCAATAATACGAAAACACTTGGTTGCCGCATTGGCGCCCATACTCACATGGTCTTCCTGGTTATTGGAAGAAGATATAGAATCTACAGAAGCAGGCGTGCACAACTGCTTGTTCTCGCTAACAATGCCTGCTGCCGTATATTGCGGTATCATAAAACCCGAATGAAGCCCGGGATCATTTACCAGGAACAAGGGCAAGCCACGTTGGCCGCTGATCAACTGGTAAATTCGCCTTTCCGAAATATTCGACAATTCGCTCATAGCGATGCTTAAAAAATCGAGGGCCAATGCCAATGGCTGACCGTGAAAGTTACCACCGCTCAGCACCATATCATCTTCGGGAAAAACATTAGGATTGTCCGTAACGGAATTGATCTCCCGAAGGAAAATGCTTTTTACGTATTCAAACGTGTCGATGGTAGCGCCATGCACCTGCGGCACACAGCGAAAAGAATAGGGATCCTGTACCTGCTTATCTTTTGCGATGGCTATTTCACTCCCCTCAATATGCTGTCTTACAGCCGCGGCGGCAGCTAACTGCCCCGGATGGGGACGTATGGCCTGTATCTTTTCATTAAAAGGTTCAGGTGAGCAATCAAAGGCATCGAACGACATGGCAGTAATAAGGTTTGACCAACGGATCAACCGCTCACATTGCACCAGCATATACATGCCATAAGCACTCATAAACTGTGTACCGTTAATGAGTGCCAGCCCTTCCTTGCTCTGTAAATGTATAGGTTGCCATCCCAGGTGTTTCCATACATCTGCCGTTTTTTTCTTATCTCCTTTATGCCATACTTCGCCCAATCCTATAAGCGGCAAACTCAAATGGCTTAGCGGCGCCAGGTCGCCGGAAGCGCCGAGTGAACCCTGTGTATAAATTACAGGAAGTACATCGTTGTTATGCATCTCCAACAGACGCTTCACCGTATTGATGTGCACGCCGGAATAGCCATAGCTCAGCGACTTAATCTTTAATGCCAGCATTAACCTTACGATAGCATGAGGAACCTCCTCTCCCATCCCGCAAGCATGCGACATTAATAAATTGGACTGCAATTGCTCTATTTGTTCATCGTTAATTTTTACATTCTGCAAAAACCCAAAGCCGGTGTTGATGCCGTAATAAAGCTTGTCTGTTTCCTGCAATAAATTGTCCAGATATTTCCTGCAGGAAGTGATCCGTTCATGGGCACCGGTGGTAATGGATATATACTCCCTATGCTCCAGCAAGTTTTTTACCTGCTCAAAACCCAAAGGATTTTCATCGAGTAGAAGATGATTGTAGCTCATGCAGGTATTCTTAAATTCATTCAAATAAAATAAGTTCGCAGGGTTACGGAAGCTTATCCCTCAAACACGAAACCGTGTATGGCGAAAGCATACACGGTTCTGCAATTTGAAAATACGATGAAATGATTATTTCAGTTTCATATCTGCTATAATATCCTGTATGCGTTTATCGAGTATTGCGCTTACCTTGTCAAAATCACCGGCGCTGTCGAGTACAGAATTTACGCTAAAATAAAATTTAATCTTGGGTTCGGTGCCGGAAGGCCTTGCCGATATTTTGCTGCCGTCTTCCGTAATAAACTGAAGCACATTTGATTTCGGCAATTTGATCTCCCACTCTTCGCCAGTAGTTGGATTCTTCCCCTTGCTTAGTTCATAGTCAAGCAACTGTACGACCGGTGAACCATTGATTGCTTTGGGCGTATGATCGCGGTAAGCCTGCATCATTTCAGCAATCTCTTCCTGGCCCCGCATTCCTTTTTTAGTAATAGAAATCAGGTTTTCTTTATAAAAACCGTATTGTACGTATAAGTCAATAAGTTTCTCAAACAGGCTTCTTCCCTTGTCTTTTTCGTAAGCCGCCATTTCACATAATATAGCTACAGCGCTTACCGCATCTTTATCCCGCAGTTTTGGTCCCACCAGCAAACCATAACTTTCTTCTCCGCCAATAATATAGTCTTCGACGCCTTCTTTTTCTTTGATAAGCTCGGCAATCCATTTAAAACCCGTGAGCACATTGTAACAGGTTACGCCATTTTTCCCGGCAAAGCGATCAATCAGATCAGTGGTGACTATGGTTTTCACTACCATATCGGTAGGTTTGGCGATCCCTTTCGATTTGCGGGCTTCAATGAGGTAGCTGAAGGCCAATAAAGCGGTTTGATTTCCGTTCACCAGCACCCAGTTTCCTTTGGTATCCTTAACAGCAATGCCTACACGATCTGCATCCGGATCGGTACCAAGGAGAATATCTGCATCTATTGATTTGGCTTTTGCCAATCCAATACTCATGGCTTCGCTCTCTTCGGGATTGGGATATACTACGGTAGGAAAATTACCATCAGGTTCCGCCTGTTCCTTCACGATAGTGACGTTAGTGAACCCGTATCGTTTAAGCAATTCGGGCGCCAGCATAATACCTGTTCCATGTATGGGCGTGTAAACGATTTTCAGATCGTGCTGCCGGGCTATTACCTCAGGATACACGCTCAACCCCTTTGCCATCTCTATATAGGCTTCGTCCATATCCTTTCCGATCAGCGTAATACGGTGTTCACCCCCATTCCATTTTACCTCGTCCAGCGAGGCAATTTTATCAACTTCTTTAATTACATTACTATCGTGCGGAGGTACCAATTGGCCCCCATCGTCCCAATACGCTTTGTACCCGTTGTACTCTTTGGGATTATGCGAGGCTGTACACACTACTCCACCCTGGCAGCCCAGCGTTCTTATGGCAAAGGAAAGCTCGGGTGTAGGGCGTAAAGATTCAAACAAAAATACTTTGATGCCATTAGCCGCCATCACATTTGCCGTTATTTCGGCGAACTTCCTGCTGTTGTTCCGGCAGTCGTGCGCAATCGCAACTTTTATTTCTTTACCCGGAAAAGATTGATTAAGATAATTGGCATAGCCCTGCGTGGCCATGCCAATCGTGTATTTATTAATGCGGTTAGTGCCAACGCCCATTATGCCTCTTAATCCACCCGTTCCAAATTCCAGGTTGCGATAAAAGGCCTCTGTAAGTTCATCAGGATTCTCCGACTGAATTTTCCTTATTTCCGCTTTGGTAGCTTCGTCATAATTTCCGTTTAGCCATTCAGCTACCCTGTCTTTAATTTGGGTGTTCATATTATTAATTCATTATAGTTTGCAATCAGGAATTGGTTAACCGAATATCGTGGAAATCACGAATATTTACAACTATTCGAGCCAGGCACCCGTTATTATTTCATTTTCGACTTCCACAAAAATGTGTTCCTGCATGGTGGTGGCTACAGCATACCCCACATAGTCGGTATGCACAGGGAATGTTTTATGTGTTCTGTCTACCAACGCGAGTGTTTGAATTTTTTTGGGCTGATCCTGCAAAAAAGGCTTAAGGGCATACAGCATGGTTTTACCGCTGTTGGCAACATCATCTACAACAATTACCACGGCGTTATCAAAGTTCCTTTCCAGGCTTAATGTTATTTTCCCGGGATACCTTTTATCATCCACAGCAATATCCATCACTTCAATCTTTCCATTAAAAACAGCCGACAGCAATGGCTTGAGTTTCGAGGCAATTACCGCACCGTTTTCGCGGATGCCGGCTAACACCAATTGATCTTCACCCACATTTCTTTCCGCTATTTCAAAAGCCATCCGCTGCAATTTTTTCTCTATCTGTTCTTTGCTAAGAATATAATTCTTCATCCCTGAAATAAATTAATCTTACCAAAACTAAGTGGTATTAATGAATAAAACAATTCATCGCAAACATCTTATCTTAGCGCTACAACGATGTCAGGATGCATATTGTTTCTCAGGTCATTTTTATCATTGTGGCGGGGGGCGCCATAGGATTATTTGCCAAAAGAATAATGGATATACGCAGTAATATCCTTTTGGGCAGGGAGGCAGACTTTAGCAACGAACCGGCCCGCCGTTGGAAGAATGTGATGCTGCTGGCTTTCGGCCAAAAAAAAATGTTTAAAAACCCGCTCGTTGCAGTTCTTCACTTTTTTGTATACGCTGGTTTCATTATTATCAATATAGAAGTACTGGAAATAATACTGGATGGCATTTCAGGAACGCACCGGCTCTTTGCGCCCGTATTGGGCAGCCTTTACAACTGGCTCATCAATACATTTGAAATACTGGCGGTGCTGGTCATTATTTCATGTGCCATTTTTCTGATCCGCCGAAACATCATTAAACTCAGGAGGTTCATCAGTAAAGACCTTGATGGTTGGCCGCGCAGCGATGCGAATTATATTTTAATTACCGAGATCGTGCTCATGCTCCTTTTTTTGACCATGAATACGACCGACCTGGTATTGCAAAACAAAGGATACGGCCATTATGCGGCTAATCCCACAGGACAGTTCATTGTTTCGGGCATGCTTACACCCGTATTCAACGGAATGAGTGAAACCAGTTTGACTTTTTTAGAAAGAACCTGCTGGTGGCTGCATATTTTGGGTATACTGGCTTTTATGAATTATCTCCCTTATTCAAAGCATCTCCATATTGCGCTGGCCTTCCCCAATGCGTATTATGCAAGGCTAAAACCACTGGGTGAAATGAAAAATATGCCTGCTGTACAAAACGAAGTGCTGTACGCGATGCAACCGGAACTGGCGCCGACCAGCACAACGCCGCCAGCCCGTTTTGGCGCGAAAGACGTGTTTGACTTAACATGGAGAAATTTGCTCGATGCCTATACCTGCACCGAGTGCGGAAGATGTTCCGCTGCGTGCCCGGCCACCACTACGGGAAAAATGTTGTCGCCACGCAAAATTATGATGGATACCAGGGACCGGCTCGAAGAAGCTGCCAAAAACATACAACTCAATGGCTCATTCAAAGACGATGGAAGAAGCTTGTTGCATGATTATGTTACGGTGGAAGAGCTACGCGCCTGCACCACCTGCAATGCCTGCGTTGAAGAATGCCCGGTAAGCATAAGTCCGCTGGAAATTATCATGGAATTACGACGCTCATTGGTTATGGAAGAAAGCAACGCGCCGCAGGAATGGAATGCGATGTTCAGCAATATTGAAAATAATTTCGCGCCATGGAAATTCAGTCCCGACGACAGGGATCAATGGGCACAGGAAATGGAATAAACCTGGTTGCAATTTATACACCTATCCTACTCTTTTTTTGCAAGCACACTCAACCGAACAGTGAGATCATCCGACATGGTAATGCTTCCCCCGCCAACGGTATAGTCGCGGCGGTTGATAGAGAACTCTCCTTCAAAAACCATGTGGTCATCTTTTTTTGTTGCCTTAAAAGGAAAAGAAATTTCTTTGGTAATATCTTTAATGGTAAGCTTGCCAAAAAGAAAAAGATACGCTTTATCGGTGCTGGTAGTAACTTTTGTAGAAATAAAATGGATGGTGGGGTATTTTGCTATATCAAAATATTCTTCCTTTTTTAAATGGTTATCCCGTTGATCAATCCCCGTATTAATTGTCGCTGCATCAACTGTTACATCAAAAGACGAAGCGTTTAAACTATCGGTATCAAAAATTATCATACCTTTTAAGCCTGTGAAGGTACCGCCAACATTTACACCAAAATTTTTGATTTTAAAGCTTACCTGCGATCCCTCGTCAACGGGAATAAAATATTGCGACAATCCGGTGGAAGCAATGACCAGTCCAATAAGCAGGGTAAATACTTTCTTCATGATTTATTTTGCGATATTTAACACTCCCTTAAAGGTATTAACAGATTTGTTAATGCATTGTGTATATTAAAGTCATTGTTGATCTACTACACCAGCCGCGGCCATACAACAGCATAATCATAAATTTCATTTAGCTTTGAACGTAAATTAAATACCGCATGGATGTTCCGTTAATGTCGGCATTATCTGCCAATCAACAAAGTCCGGATATATTGTTCTGGGTAGGCTGTGCCGGTAGTTTTGATCAACGTGCCCAAAAAATAACGAAGGCTTTTATAAACATACTCAACAAAGTGGGAATAAAATATGCGATACTGGGCAAAGAGGAGGCTTGTACAGGAGATCCGGCCCGCAGAGCGGGTAACGAGTTTTTATTTCAGATGATGGCTTACCAGAACGTACAAACGCTGAATAATTACGGAATTAAAAAAATAGTTACTGCCTGTCCTCATTGCTTCAATATTCTGAAAAATGAATACCCGGTGCTGGGCGGAACCTATGAAGTACTGCATCATACCGGTTTTCTACAACAATTAATTGATGAAGGCAGCATCAGGATGAAGGAAACGGGGAATTTTAAAGGCAAACGTATTACCTACCACGACAGTTGTTATTTAGGGCGCGCAAACGGCATTTATGAAGCGCCGCGCAAAGTACTTGAAGCCCTCGATGCTGAGCTTGTAGAAATGAAACGATGCAGAAGTAAGGGGCTATGTTGCGGAGCAGGAGGGGCGCAAATGTTTAAGGAAGAAGAAAAGGGCGATTTAAGAATTAATCTTGAAAGAACAAACGAAGCCCTTCAAACGGGAGCCTCAGTAATAGCTTCCGCCTGCCCGTTTTGTAATACCATGCTTACCGATGGGGTAAAGAACAGCGAAAAGGAAGAATCGGTGGAAGTGCTGGATATAGCGGAATTAATCAATGCAACAATGCAATAAGAATGGAAGACCTGAAATGGAAAATATTATCGTCTGAGTACCTGTATAAAGCCCCCTGGTTTACGATACGGAAAGACGTATGTGAAACTCCCGAACATACAATTGTTGATCCCTATTACGTATACGAATTCCCCACCTGGGTATCGGCGGTAGCCTTAACCGAAGCCGGCGAAGTAGTTATGATAAGGCAGTACAGGCATGCATTGGGTGAAACTATTATGGAAATTCCCGGTGGCTGTGCAGACGATACCGATGCTTCATTAGAGGCAGCCGTTCAAAGAGAATTGCTCGAAGAAACCGGATACAGCTTCAGCAGCTATGAATACCTGGGAAAGATATCTCCCAATCCTTCTACCAACGACAATCTCATGCATATGTACCTCGCCACGGGAGGAAAAAAAGTGCAGGAACAAAAGCTGGATCACAACGAAGAAATAGAAGTGTACCTTTTGAGCATTAACGAAGTGAAAGCATTGCTGAGAGAAAATAAGATATTGCAGGCGCTTCATGCCACCTGCCTGTTTTACGCTTTGAATAAGCTGGGGTATATGGAGTATTAAATCCGGAGCCGGAAATCCGGAGGAAATACAAAG
>CAYMKT010000106.1:0-2655 GCA_964391065.1 uncultured Terrimonas sp.
CCGGGATTCGTTTTTTCTGCTCTTATCCTGATTTCCGGTTGAAAAAAGAACCGCACCGGGATGCGGCAATTTGGAATGCGCCTCTCCCCTGAGCCCCTCCTTGTTATGTGTTCAAAGCAACTTATATTTATCGTATGAAAACGATTCTTCCGGCATTTGGCTTTCTTGCCCTAACAGCGTGCCTCCAGGCGCAAACAAACGACTTGCCAGCCAAAGTATATCACGTAGATCAAATACCAGTTCAACAGGATTCGAGCCGCGAACGGATACAAATCATGGACGGGCATACACCCTACCTCTCTAACCTGGAAGTGCATGTAACGATACTTGAACCGGGCAAATCGGCACATCCGCCTCATACCCATACCAACACGGAGGAGTTAATTATTGTTCGAAACGGGATACTGAAAGTAACTATCGCCGGAAAAACCAAAGTGCTTGGACCCGGCGGATTGGCAATGGCAATGCCGGGAGATGAACATGGCGCGGTAAATATTGGCGATACTAAAACCAGCTATTACCTGCTGAAGTATACTAAAAATACCCCACCCAACATAGAGCGGGCCAACCAATACGGCGGCTCTGTTTTGGTTGACTGGAGTGAGGCGCCTCCGAAAAAAACCGACCGCGGTGAACGCCGTGAACAATTCAATCATGCCACTTCTCTTTTTGAAAAATTTGACATGCATTCTACGGCGCTCAACAAAGGCGAAATAAGTCATTCACCGCATACCCACCTGCAGGAAGAAATCCTGATTGTGCGGAAAGGAACGGTAAAAATGCAGATTGGCGACCGGTTTTATGATGCAGGGGTGGGCGATTTGATATTTCTGCCATCAATGGTTCCGCATGCCCTTACCAATACCACAGATGGACAATGCGAATATTTTGCATTTCAGTGGAATTAAAAAAAGGGCTGCCAACCTTTGAAAAGATAGGCACCCCGCTCTCTGTGTATACATTATAATTTCACAGACTGTCCGGTGTCGGCTGATTTCAATATCGCTTCCACAATCCTGATATCGCGCAAGCCCTCTTCACCGGGAACAAGCACTGGCTTTCCCTGCATGATCGATAAAGCATCGTCATCCATCTGGTTGGCCTGCTGCCAGGGAACGCTATAAGGGGTGTTAATTTCTCCCAATGGGCTACTGCCTTTTACACCGGCATAAGCCGAATAAGGCGCCATCTTGATTTCTCCTTTTTCGCACTGGATATTCATAAAGTTAACGTTCTCACCAAAGCTCGTTTTAATATCAGCCATTACCCCACCAGGGAATTCAAGTGTAGCCACAGCGGTTTCAGCCAGTCCATCCTTATACACTTCCGGACGCGTGGTGGATGTTTTTGCCGATACAATCGTAAGCGGCTCCATACCCGTTCCCAGTCTTGCGCCCTGTATGGCATACACACCCATATCGAGCATTACCCCACCGCCCATTTCTCTTTTCTGTTTCCAGTGATCTGTCCTGCCATCAAAATATCCGGCAGCATCCTGCAGTCCCTTCACTTTTCCCAACAATTGCTGCTTCACAATTCGCTGGTATTCCTTTGTGTTAGGCTCATGCTGCAAGCGGTAGCCAATAGCCAGCGACTGCTTGTTTTTAGTGCAGGCGGCAATCATTCTTGCACAGGCCGATTCGGTCATTGCCATTGGTTTTTCGCACCATACATGTTTGCCGGCATTGGCTGCCCGCACCACGTATTCTTCATGCATAGAAGGTGGCAGCACCACATAAATCACATCTATATCGGGGTTATTGGCAACCTGGTCGAATGTCTGGTAATTGTAAATATTTTTATCGGGTATATTATATTTCTTCTTCCAGGTTTCGGCTTTGGAAGGCGTTCCGGTTACAATACCTGCCAGATAACAATGTTTGGTTTGCTGCAACGCAGGAGCCAGTAAATCGGTGCTGTAATAACCCAATCCAACCAGCGCAACACCCAGCCTTTCTTTTTTACTGCGCGTACAGGCTAATAAGGAATGGGGAGAGAAGACCATTGCGGCGCCACCGAGTGCCAGGGATTTTATAACTGACCGGCGTGATGTTAGATTCATAACCGAAAGATTTATTGTTTAAAAAAATATTTACTGCCTTTACAGAAGCCGTAACTTCTTTTCCACTGTAATATAAAAAAAATGAAACTACTTCGTGAATCTTTGTGTCGTCCTGATTCAAATGTTTGAATCGGGATAGCGGGTATGAGATAATAGAAAATCAAAAACATATTCCTTGTGTAACGCTGTGTCTTTGTGCCTCCGTGGTTCAAATACCAATATATTACCCACAATGCCTAATATTGCTTTTATTTGATTATGCTCGATAATTTACTTCTCTTTCTTCTTTTTGGTGCAGCCCTGTTGCTGATACTGTTGCTGATTTCAAGAATAAAGAACAAGCCCGGTCCGGCAGCGGAACTACCCGAAGCTTACCGTTTGCTCCTGCAAAATAATGTTGCATTTTATAATACGCTAAAAGAAGACGAAGCAAAAAATTTTGAACAAAGGGTGCAGCATTTTTTATCGTCGATTCGCATTACCGGTGTGGGTACAAATGCAGATGATCTTGACCGTGTATTGATCGGCGCCAGCGCCATCATTCCTATTTTCGGCTTTGCAGACTGGGAATATATTAACCTCGATGAAGTATT
>CAYMKT010000106.1:2755-14047 GCA_964391065.1 uncultured Terrimonas sp.
TGCAAAAATTTGTTATCAATGAAAATCCTTTAGCTGCGCAATATCCCACCAGTGCCTATACCGGTGGAAAAGACAGGAACCCCAATGGCGCTATGAAAGAGGGTGATACACCGGCATGGTTCTACTTTATAAACAACGGACTAAACCATCCTCCTCATCCGGAATGGGGAGGATGGGGAGGCCGGTTTAGCAATACTGGCTCAAACCTGTTTACAGACACCAAAGAAGCGTACAGCAACAAAGAAACAGGAATAACAGACCATTCCTCATTGGCGACGGTGTATCGGTGGCGGCCCGATTTTCAGCAGGATTTTGCGGCGAGGGTACAGTGGGCGGTTAAAAGTTACAAGGAAGCCAACCACCACCCGGTAGCAGTGATCAGGAATGATGAAAATGGATATGATATGGAAATATCTGCACGCAGGAGACAGCGCCTTGATTTTGATGCAAGTTCTTCCTATGACCCGGATGGGAGTGGTTTGCATTATAAGTGGTATATCTATCCCGCAGAAGGACAAGGTAACACGACGGGAAATGTTATTTTGCATGAAGCCGGAGCTTCCCATATTTCCATCCAGGTACCTGCCGGCGCAAAACAAGACAGCCTCATCCATTTGATACTGGAACTGAGAGATGATGCCGAATACCCGCTAACCGCGTACAAACGCATGGTGATAAGGGTAATAGAATAATGATATTCATGATCATTATTGTCAGTGTCAAGTGCCAGGCATTAACCACCGGTACCGCATCATTGGATGGGTGGTTCGTAACTTTCTGTGTTTATTGCAAAATGCCTGGTAGTAGCATTGTTTTTTTGCAATGTAGCGGCCAGGTTTTCGGCTGCGCTACGAAGATACCGGCCGTCACTTTCATCGTAATCGTTCATAGCGAGGGCATCGGCTTCCTGTATCGCCTTGTACGGCTCATCGAGATAGAGATAGATTTTAGCCAGGTTAAAATAACTCACATAGCGCAGTTTCCGGTCGTCTTTGCCAGATGTTGCATACTTTGATTTTGCACGCTCAAAATAATCAATCACCGGCGCCAGTTTTTGCTTCGCTTTATCCAATGGCTCCTTCGCGTTCACCAAAACAATCGCATCACGGAACTGGTTCCAGGCTTTTTGCTGGGCTTTATATTCAGGATGTTTTTTGTTGTTTAATATCCAAAGTAAATCATTGCTCATTTGAACGATGTACCCGTATTTCTGGTTTAATATTCCATTCAGTGAAGCGATGGAGGACGTCACCAGTTGTCTACTGATCGTGTTTCTTATGTCTATTATTTTTGCGTTGTAATAACCGCTTGCCTCCTCCGGCGAAGGAAATTCGGGTGTTTTATAGGTTCGCTTTTGATCACGGTCGTATAAAACATAATTGCCCATTATAGTATTTCCTTTATAATCATATACCGATACCCTGGCGCTGAATGAATAAGTTAGCTCATTGGAATAATATAGCTTTTTGGTCTCCACACCCTGCTTATCTTTCTTTATTTCGACCCGCTCCGTTGTATTAGATTTCTCAATTAATATATCGTCAAACATCGTGAGGATGGTAATGTGGCCCGTTCCTGGCACTCTTTTTAAGCCTTCAATATTCACCAGGCTCTCGATATTACGAATTTCAAATCCCATCCCAAGCGACGGAGAAGCTTCTATCCGCGCATTGAAGGTTTTATAATTATGAGGAAGGGGTTCATCGGGGAAACTGCGATAGGCGACGGAGAAATTGAACTTGTCAAGGTCTACCCGCTGCGCGTGCAGGTGTGCAACAACAATAAATAAAAAGAAGGCAATTATGGCTCTCTGCATAGCATGGATTTTAGATCGCCTTAATCAACGACGAAAGGATTTAAAGATTGTCTCAATGTTGTAACTTATTGGTGGTCGTTTCTGAAAGAACTGGACCGGGTTACTGGTTGAATACGTTTGTGAACGGAACGAATATTTATTATGAGATTGATGGAAAGTGCGATCCACTGTTTCTATAGCAATGCCCAGTACCTCAACGATCCGAAGCCCATACACCCGCCTTGCGCGGAGGCATGGAGAAAGCGATCTCCCCTCTAATTCATCTTCATGATCTTATCCGTTATTGTTTTATCGGTATATACCAGTTTAACAATGTATATCCCGGAAGCTACATGACTTAAGTTGATGGGAATATAATTCAATGCCGTTGATGCACTGTATTGGGCTTTCCACACCAGTTGCCCCGTACTGCTGTATACGGCTACTCCCCTGAGGTTTTGTGAAGATGGGTAGTGCTGTATCACCAATTGTCCTGTTGTAGGATTGGGGGCAATCAAATAGCCTTTGTCCTTTAAATTGGGCGACAGGGTGCGGGCGTAAATGTTTATATCATCTAAGTACACATTATTGCCATAACCGTTGATATTGCGAAACTGCACAATAATATTATCGTATTTACCTCTTACCAGCGAAGTAATATCGGCGGTATCCGCAACCCATTCATCAGCAGTGGGAATAAAGGCATCACTTAAAAAATCAGGGCGCGTTTTTAAATCCGCCCCGCCCTTTTTATATACGGAAGTAAAGGTTTGCCCGCAATCGGGTGAAAATAAAATTTCAAGCGTATCTGATTTGCTTCTGCTGTATTGCGCCGCTGCACGCCAGAATGCAATTTTTACCGAATCCGCTGTAAGGGGCACACTTACCTGCGGACTTACCAGCATTGAATACTTACCAAACAACTGGTATTGATAATTATCGAATTTCACAGACGCTGTTCCTGAATGCCCCGCATTGGTTACCCGCACAGGGTTATACCCTGTTATGTCGCTATTGTTGGAGACACCCCAGCCCTGTGGTGGAAAACCAGCCGATTCAAAGCCCTGCAGTACGGCGTTGCCGGCTGTGCCAATCACCGAAAACACAGAACTTGCCGTATCATTCTCGGGCCGCTGGTCTGCCGCGCCATTAGGGTTGGTGGTATACATTTTTATGGAATGATACCCCGCAGGAATATTCAACGCGGTAGCCAACACTGTAGTTTCCTGCAACGACGGAAGATTGAGTGTAAGGGCTGTTACTGTGGGAGCTTGTCCATCTATCGACACATTCAGCAATACATTGGTTAATGGCAACGCGCCGAGGTTCTTAATGATTAATCCCGGCACCACGTTCGAATTACAATATATATTCACGTTGTCCGGTGCCGCAACCCGCTGCGCCATTACGTCGTTGTTGTACAGTACAGGAGGAACACAACCATTTGAACTAAGGAGCTGCACGCGATCGGGAAAAGTACTCAAAGCCGTTTCCATGCGGTCTGCCTGCCCTTCTGTAAAAAGGCACATCGCATCATCATCTACATAGTCCATAAAATTCATAAACATTACTCCCGCTGCCGTATTAGTGCATGCATCTGTTTGCGGAAATGCAGGTGTATTGTAAAAACATTTATCCTGGTTGGGAGTATCATCCACAAAATCAGAATCACTGCAGGAAGAAACGCAGTTATTAGACCCCCAGGTGTGGGAAAGATTAAAGAAATGACCGATTTCGTGGGTGGCGGTGCGGCCCTTGTTAAAAGGCGCCACGGCAGTTCCTATGGTACCAAATGCATGCGCCGCGGTTACCAGCCCAATATCGCTGGAAGCGAGCCCTGGTAAACCCGGCATAAAGGAATAGCCGAGATCGTTGCTGTTCTGCATGTTACATACCCAGATATTGAGGTATTTGTTCACGTTCCAGGCATCAGATCCGCCCATCGATGAATATTTTATGGGATCATTGTCGCCAGGAATGGAAGTAGTGAAAGATGAGAATCGGATAATACCGTTAGTGGGATTATCGTTGGGGTTGCGCTGTGCGAGGCAAAACCGGATATTCCCTTTTCCAAACACTGATTTAAATGCCGCCGGAATATTTACGGAATCCGCATTTTCGCCGGCATAGTCCGCATTCAATACATCGAGCTGACTTTGCACCTGTTCATCGGTTACCTGCGAAGGATCGCCCATCACAATATGCACAACAACGGGTATGGTAACAACAGCGTTTAGCCTTTGCTGTATGGGAAACTGCTTTTTTGTTCGCCTTACCGCTTCATATTTTTTTTGAAACTCCCGCTGATTTTCATCAAAAACGATCTTCTCGCGGGGGTGCTTATCAAAATACTTTTCCATTACCGATCCGGTAGCACACCGGCGGGGATCCGTTTGTTGATTTTGACCGGTAACACTACCCATTGTTATGCAGCAATACAGACCAGTGATAAGAAACCGAAACGCAACAATTATTTTCACAGAAGAGAAGTTTGATTTTACATTCTTCAAATGTATCGCAACTCGTGATAAAAAAAACAGTTTCCTCAATTTTGAACGATTTAGCGATCAAAATAGCGGCGCCTGCATTATTACAACTATACGCATAAATATATCCTGAGGTTTGAGCCAATGCGGTTAAATATACAAACGGGAATATGTTATCGTTAAACCAGCATTCCTGCTATACAGGCGCACATCAGGCAGGCAATGGTTCCGCCTATCAAAGCTTTCAAACCCAATTCCGTTAAATTTTTACGTTGATTGGGCGCAAGTTGGCTTATGCCCCCTATCTGTATGCCGATGGACGCGAAATTGGCAAAACCGCAAAGTGCATACGTGGCAATCAGCAGCGACCGTGGATCGGAAATCACGTTGTTTTGTTTCATTTGAGCGAGGGACATATAAGCGAAGAATTCGTTGAGGATCGTTTTTTCACCCAGCAGTTGCCCGATAGCTACCATATCGGCTTTTGCAACGCCAATAAGCCAGGCAACCGGCGCAAAAAAATAGCCCAGTATCATATTTAATGAAAGGGTTTCATATCTTCCTTCAGTTAGCGTCTTTATTGAAGCATTGATATGGGTAATATCGCCCAGCCACCCCAGCAAACCGTTGGCCAACCACATCATAGCCGTAAACACAATGAGCATGGCCCCTACATTCACCGCCAGTTTTAATCCATCCGTAGTACCAATAGAGAGCGCATCTAAAAGATTACCGCCCAGTTTCTGTTTGGGTATGCTCAGGTCTTTCACCACCAGGTGATGGTTAGTTTGGGGAAAAAGCATTTTGGCACAAACAATAGCAGCAGGAGCACTCATAATAGACTGGCTGAGCATGTGCAACGCGTAGTAATGACGCATCGCTTCATCGCTACCACCTAAAAACCCTACATAAGCTGCTAATACACTCCCGGCGGTATTGGCCATCCCCCCTACCATGATGCATAAAATTTCACTGCGTGTCATTTTTTCCAGGTAAGGGCGAATCATGACCGGAGCTTCTGTTTGTCCTAAAAAAATATTAGCCGCCGTAGAAACACTTTCAGCGCCTGAGATATTCATTTTGTTTAAGAGATAGGCAAACAGGTATACGATCTTCTGCAAAATGCCGAGGTAATATAACACCGCGGAAAGTGCCGCAAAAAAAATAATGATCGGCAATGCCTGCACGGCGAAGATATAGCCCCAGCCCAACGTATCGTTTGCCAGGTTGCCGAATAAAAACGCTGTTCCTCTTTGCCCAAAGCTGATCAATGATACAAACCCAACAGAAATATGCTCAACAATCATCTTAAAAATGCCGGGATCGCACACTTTGGTATAAATAGAAACGGTAAGCACTGCCGCCGAACCAAGTATACCCCATTTGAGCAGTTCGGTATTGTGCGATGCAAGCCATTTGATGAGCCATGCAATGACAAGGATGCTGAACAACACTACAATACCGCTGTTGGTAAAGCTGTTGCTCCTGATCATGCCAAAAAAGAAAACGATTTGCCAGGCTACTACCAAAACAACGCTTAGGTTGTCGAATGGCAGCGCCATATTATTGCTGCGGATTTTTGTTATCCTGGTGATGATCGTGTACAGCAATATTGCCCCGAAAAACACCCAAAAAACCGGCTGTCCGCCAATTTTTGTGTCGAGCACACCCATGGCAAACATAACCTGGGCAAATATGCCAAGCCCAACCAGCTTCCAGTTAATGGCTTTCTTGTTGTTGCTGAGAAGATAGCAGACAGCAATCAAAAAGAACATGCCCAGGGTTCCCCTGCCAATATTTTCGAGTTGAGACGACATACGCCATTTTCTTTGGTACAAAAGATTTGCGCAACAATATACAACATTGCAAAAAAGAAAATAGAAGGGAATATTGATGGCGCAATGCCCTTATTGCAGGGTACAACACCGGGGCAACCGTCATCAGGGGTCACAAAAAAAGCAGGCAAAGCCTGCTTCTAAGAAAATTACATTAGTTAGATATTACCCGATATGCTGCTCAATCTTTTTCACAAAATTAGCCTTGGGCTGTGCGCCAACTAACTTGTCAACCACTTGTCCGCCTTTTACGAATAAAATAGCCGGGATAGAAGTAACGCCATAGTTAATAGAAAGCTGCGGGTTATTGTCTACATTCACTTTTCCCACATTTACTTTGCCGGTATATTCTTTACTTAATTCTTCAATAACCGGGCCTATTGCACGACAAGGACCACACCATTCTGCCCAAAAATCTATTACAGATAATTTATCAGAATCCAAAACCTTTTCCTGGAAGTTTGTGTCGGTAAATTCGAGTGCCATAATAACGAAATTTTGTTTATAATTTATTGTTTCTGTTTTGCCATGTATGAGAATACAGTCTGCAAATTTAAGTCCATTATGCCAAACAGGTTGATATGTCATTATCCACATATGTGCATTAGACAATTTGGCTTTTTACAATTTCTCTAACGCAGTAACTTTTACTTCCATATCCGGATTTTGTTCGAGAAAAGCGGTCATTTCGTCATTCATTTCAAAGCCATTTTCAAGCGTATACATGCTCACTTTCCAGTTTGACCGGGGCTCTACCAACACAAATTTAACAGTTGATTTGCCGGAATAGGTCTTCAGGTTCCGGTCAATAAAGGCTAAACTGTCTTCATTGAGAAGTTTGGGATGCATTTCCACCTGCAATTGCCGCGTTAACAATCTTTTCACAGTTTCCAGTAACATAACGCCTGTAAGCTTAAATTCAAAATCAGTGGTACTGTTCCAGCGGGCTTTAAAATTGCCCATTGCAAAAACCAGGTTGCCCAAACTGAAGTGGTCTTTGAATTTAACGTAATCTTCGCCAAACAATGCCAGTTCGGTTTTGCCTGAATAATCTTCCAGCGAAAAAACACCAAACTGTTTTCCGTTGCGCGTAGTGCGGTGCTGCGCGTCGGAAACCAACCCTGCGATCCGCAGCGACCGGAAAGGATTCGGCAGGGTTAAAATAGCATCTTTGAATTCTAAAAATTCAGAGATCATGGTAATACCATAATGTGTCATCTCAAAACGGAAGTGATCCAAAGGATGACCGCTGATGAATATGCCCGTAATATCTTTTTCATGCTCCAGCCATTCGGTTAAAGTCCACGGTGGGCAATCCGGTAATTTAGGCGGCGTTACATCCGGCATCTGCAAATCGCCGAATAGTGTATTAGTAGTATTAACCGACTGACTTTGATAAATATTACCAAACTTAATGATCTTCTCCAGCCCGGTAGAAGTATCACCCTGGGGTATATAAAAGTACTGCGCACGATGTATATTGGTAAAACAATCGAAGGCCCCGGAATACACCAAACACTCCAAGGACTTTTTATTAACTACACGCTGGTTAACACGTTTAACCAAATCAAAAATGGATTTATAATGACCCTTTTTTCTTTCTTCAATAATGCCTTCTATAGCGGCCTCCCCCACTCCTTTCAATCCACCAAGACCAAACCGTATTTCTCCTTTTGCGTTTACAGCAAAACCCTTGTTCGATTCATTAATATCTGGTCCCAGCACTTTCAACCCCATTCGCTTGCACTCCTCCATGAAAAAAGTGATCTTTTCTATAGCCCCTGCATGGTTCAATACCGCCGCCATATACTCGGATGGGTAATGCGCTTTTAAATAAGCGGTTTGATATGCCACAAACGCATAACAGGTGGAATGCGATTTATTAAACGCGTATTGTGCAAATGCCTCCCAGTCTGTCCAAACCTTCTCCAGCACTTTCGCATCATGACCTTTGGCGGTGGCGCCGGAAACAAATTGCGCCTTCATTTTATCCAGCACCGCCTTTTGCTTTTTTCCCATGGCTTTACGCAACACATCCGCATCACCCTTGCTGAAACCTCCCAGCGTTTGCGACAACAACATCACCTGCTCCTGGTATACCGTAATGCCGTAAGTGTCTGCCAAAATTTCTTCCATCTCCGGCAAATCATAAGTAATAGGCTCACGGCCATGCTTACGGTCAATAAAGTTGGGTATATAAGCTAATGGGCCAGGGCGGTATAAAGCATTCATGGCAATAAGATCACCAAATTTATCCGGCTTCAATTCCCGCAGGTATTTTTGCATACCCATACTTTCAAACTGAAACGTACCGTTGGTATCGCCCCGTTGATACAACTGGTAGGTTTTTTCATCATCTAAGGGAATCGCATCAATATCGATGTCAACACCATGATTTTGTTTGATGAGCTGCAATGCGGTTTTAAGGATACTGAGTGTTTTTAAACCGAGGAAGTCCATCTTGATAACGCCCGACTCCTCAATTACGCTGCCTTCAATTTGTGTAACCCATAAATCAGAATCTTTTGCAACGGCTACCGGTAACAGTTCCATCAAATCCTTAGGCGCGATGATGATGCCCGCCGCATGAATGCCCGTATTGCGTACGGACCCTTCCAGTATCTCCGCTTCATGCAATACTTTGGAATGCATGTCATTTCCATTATAAAACTGGCGCAACCGTTTAACATTTTCAAGATCGTCTGCTCCTAATCCGTCTTTCTCTTCAAGCGATTGCTCACCATCCTTTGCATTAATCGGTGCATGCAGCACCCTTTTTAATACAATACCCGGCTTATCGGGTACCAGTTTGGCCAACATGTTCGACTCAGCCAGTGGCAGATCCATTACCCGCGCCACATCTTTAATGCTCATTTTAGCGGCCATAGTACCATAGGTAATAATTTGTGCCACCTGGTTCTTGCCATATTTTTCCACTACATAGTCAATCACTTTCTGCCTGCCTTCGTCATCAAAATCGGTATCAATATCCGGCATGCTTTTGCGGTCGGGGTTCAGAAACCGTTCAAACAGCAGGTTGTATTTAATAGGATCAATATTGGTGATGCCGATGCAGTATGCCACTACAGAACCTGCTGCCGAGCCGCGGCCGGGTCCTACAAATACGCCAATATCCCTGCCGGCCTTTATAAAATCACTCACAATAAGAAAGTATCCGGCAAAACCCATGGACTTAATGGTGAACAATTCAAAATTGATGCGCTCTTCCATTTCGGCCGTTAGCGGATCATAACGCTTATGTGCACCCTCATAGGTAATGTGCTTCAGGTACTCCCATTGATTGAGATTATTGTCGGCATGTACCTGGAATGCTCTGGGTATGGGGAAATTGGGTAGCAGGATATCCCTTTTTAGATCCAGTAAACTTACCTTATCCACAATTTCGCCTGTGTTGTCTATCGCCTGCGGCAAATCATGAAACACCTGTTTCATTTCCGCTGTGGTTTTAAAATAAAACTGGTCGTTAGGAAATGCAAACCGTTTGTTTTTTATGGCAACATCATCATCCGAAAATTCACGCAGTGCCGGTGTAGCCTGCTTTTCTCCCGTGTTAATGCACAGCAGGATATCGTGGGCATTAAAATCCTTTTGGTCTACATAATGCGAATCATTGGACGCGATTACTTTAACATTATACTTTTTAGCGTACTTCAGTAAAACATCATTTACTTTTTCCTGTTCGGGTATGCCATGCCGTTGCAATTCCACATAGTAGTCCTGCTGAAAAATATTGAGCCACCATTTAAACTCGTTCTCACCTTCCTGCTCGCCTTTCTTTAATATGGTTTGCGGCACAAGGGCGCCGAGGCAGCAGGTAGTGGCAATCAACCCTTCGTGGTATTTATGGATGAGTTCCTTATCTATACGCGGATATTTGCTGTACAATCCTTCTGTAAATCCCAGCGATGTGAGTTTTATGAGGTTTTGATAACCGGTTTCGTTTTTGGCCAGTAATACCTGGTGATGGCGCGGGTCTCTTTCTTCCTTGGAAAATACTTTACGGTGCCGGGTTTCGGTAATGTAAAATTCGCAGCCCACCACGGGCTTTACTTTTAGCGCACTTTTTTTATCATCCGGGTTAACCCTGTGCTTGTATGCTTCCGCTACAAAAGCAAATACGCCATACATGTTACCATGATCTGTTATAGCAAGGGCGGGCATTTCATCCTTAATCGCCTTCTGGTAAAGGCCGCTGATAGACGCTGCACCGTCTAACAGGGAATACTGGGTATGCACATGCAGATGAGAAAATTGACTCATGATGCAAATTTCGTAAAGTTGAAGCAAGATTCCATTTCCCCTTTTCCACATCTGTTGTATAGCGGCCGATTTTACCTCAATGCCGGGTGGCTCAATACCACGAAACACTCTAAGATGTTCGATAATCCTCCCCAATCCTTTGCTCGTTTGATTTTTGTGCATAAATTGCGCATAAAAATCGGACGGTTTTGCGTTATCTTCTATTTTTGATCGGAATCGCTTTTGCTTTCAGCAGTTGCAGTAGTGTAAAGTCTGCATCCAAATCTTCCCCAAAGACTTCGAACAACAGTGCACAAAATGATTCCCCAAAATTTCTGAATGATATTGCCATCAATGGTGAAAAAAACGCTGGCAATAAACGTAAAACAGAATCCATTCCAAAACTGCCGGACGATGAACTCCGGTCGCGCAATTACATGTTCCCCGCATTTAATATTGAAAATGGCGACCCCCTGCAGTTTAAGTATGCTATTAAGATGGATGTTGAAGTAGAACGCCTGGCGAATACCGGTTTGTATCAATTTATTGAGAACTGGTGGGGTACTCCTTACCGTATGGGCGGCACTTCGTATAACGGAGTAGATTGTTCCGCCTTTACTCAAACTTTACTATCGGCTATTTACGGATTGCATGTTCCCCGAACCGCCAATGAACAGAAGATGTTCAGCGCACCGGTAAATGTTAATGAACTGAAAGAGGGTGATCTTCTTTTCTTTAATACCCGCGGCAGGGGCGTAAGCCATGTAGGCATTTATTTGCATGATAATCAATTTGTGCACGCCTCCTCTTCATCCGGTGTAATGATCAGCAACCTCAGTGACAGCTACTGGCATAAACGATTTATCAATGCAGGTAGAGTGATCGATGAAAAAACTGCCGCCGCGGTTTCATTGCG
>CAYMKT010000107.1:0-1624 GCA_964391065.1 uncultured Terrimonas sp.
GAACGATGAAAGCAAGAGTTCTCAAAATCCACCAGAAGGACAATGTGTTGGTGGCACTTACCAATCTAAAGAAGGGCGAAGATATTGTATACAACGGCGCCACCTATACGCTTGTGGATGACGTTGACGCCAAGCATAAATTTTTTATCAACGATATGAAAGCCGGTGACCCGGTATACATGTATGGCGTGCTGGTAGGCAAAATACAGTTTGATGTGCCTAAGGGGGGCCGCATGACCACCGATAATACCAAACACGCGGCCGACCCCTATGATTACCGCGGTGTTAAATACGAATGGCACGCACCGGGTGTGTCTAAATTTCAAAACAGAACCTTTAACGGCTATCACCGCAGTGATGGCAGGGTGGGCACGGCCAATTACTGGCTGTTTCTTCCCACGGTTTTTTGCGAGAACCGCAACTTGGATGTGATCCGGGAAGCATTATATAATGAACTTGGGTACGCCGTAACGGATAAGTATAAGTCGTATACCAAATACCTTGTGGATGCCTATAAAGAGGGAAAGGATATAGGCACGGTTCAGATCGCTGATATGGAACCGGATCCCATCCGGCGCAGGGTATTCAAAAATATTGACGGCATAAAATTCCTCAATCACCAGGGGGGCTGCGGCGGTACGCGCCAGGACGCGGCTACACTAGGCAGGCTTCTGGCAGCTTATTCCGATCATCCCAATGTGGCAGGAGTAACCGTTTTAAGTTTGGGCTGTCAGAACTTACAGGTGCAGGACTATCTTGGGTATCTTAAAGAACGCAATCCCGCTTTCGATAAGCCCCTGTACATCTTTGAGCAGCAGCGGTCGCAAAGCGAAGAGCAATTAGTAGCGGAGGCGATCCGGAAAACGTTTGAGGGCTTAACGGAAGCGAATAAAATGGAAAGAAAACCCGCCCCGCTTACGGAGCTATGCATTGGCGTTAAATGCGGGGGCAGCGACGGCTTCAGCGGTATATCGGCTAACCCCGCTGTGGGCTATTGCGCCGACCTGGTAGTAGCATTGGGCGGTAAAATTTTGCTGGCCGAATTTCCCGAACTATGCGGTGCTGAGCAGGAACTGATAGACCGGTCGGTTGACGAACCTACTGCCCGCAAGTTTATGCGCTTAATGAAAAGCTACGATGAAATGGCCCATCAGGTAGGTTCAGGATTTCACATGAACCCATCGCCCGGTAATATAAAAGACGGACTGATTACCGATGCTATAAAATCTACAGGTGCGGCAAAAAAAGGCGGCACATCACCAGTTGTGGATGTGCTGGACTATACGGAAAAAGTAAGTAAACCTGGATTAAGTTTGGTGTGTACTCCGGGCAACGATGTAGAGGCCACTACGGGTAAAACCGCCTCGGGGTCAACACTCATCTTATTTACTACCGGACTGGGTACACCCACTGGTAACCCGGTTTGTCCTACCATTAAAGTGTCTACCAATTCTGCTCTCACCAAACGAATGAAAGATATTATCGATATCGATACCGGACCCATCATTGAAGGTGAAAAAACCATTGAAGCAATGGGTGAAGAAATACTGGAATATTGTATAAAAGCCGCCAGTGGGGAAGTAATTCCCAAAGCCGTTCAATTAAACCAGGATGATTTTATTCC
>CAYMKT010000107.1:1724-10920 GCA_964391065.1 uncultured Terrimonas sp.
AATCAGAAATCAAAATTCAGAAATTTCGGTCATGTTCAGATTAGATGATAAAGTAGCTGTTATTACCGGTGGTGGAAGTGGCATAGGAAAAGCCATCAGCACAACATTCGCCAAACAGGGTGCAATGGTATATATCCTCGATATGGATGAAAAAAATGCCGGCGTAACTATGGAGGAGATTATTACCAATGGTGGTACCGCTAAGTTTCTCAAGTGCAATATTGCCAGCCAGCAGGAAGTAAAAGCGGTGATTGGGCAAATTGTTGATTCTCATAAATCGATAGACATATTAGTGAACAATGCAGGCATCGCGCATATAGGCCAGGCCGACACCACTTCTGAAGAAGATTTTGACCGGGTGGTTGCGGTAAATATAAAGGGAATCTATAACTGTCTTCATTCGGTTATTCCTCATATGAAAGAAAAAGGAGGATGCATACTCAATATGGCTTCGATAGCGGCCTTAGTGGGCATTCCGGATCGCTTTGTTTATTCTGCCACTAAGGGTGCTGTTGGTGCTATGACGTTATCTGTAGCCAAAGATTACATCAATGATCATATCCGATGTAACTGTATTTCGCCTGCAAGGGTGCATACTCCATTTGTGGATGGCTTCCTGGCGAAAAATTATGCGGGTAAGGAGAAGGAGATGTTTGAGAAATTATCTAAAACGCAACCAATCGGGCGCATGGCCCTTCCTGTTGAAATTGCGCATCTCGCCCTCTATCTATGCTCCGATGAAGCCTCTTTTATTACGGGATGCGACTATCCGATAGATGGCGGTTTTGTTAGATTAAATAACTAACAGCCAGAACGCTGGATGCAATTTCGCCTTGCTGATCATCGTTATCGTTAAAATCAGCAGCATGAAAAGAGGTTGGTTGAACTGCTTACTCTTGTACGTTTTGAGCATATCCTGCACCAAACAGGATTCCAATATGATAGAACCGAAGCTTGTATTCCGGTTTAGCTTCGACTCCACGCAACAACGACTGAACAATATCGGTGAACCATCTTCTGTAGGTAGTGGACATGGCGCGCAAAGCCCTGTCTTTAACAGCATGAGTGCGCATTATATTGAGTTGGCTCAGCATGCATCTACTCCGCTGGGCAAAGGAAAGGTTCTCTACAAAGCCCCCGAAACGGATGCGGGTGGGTCATTGGCTATCGATTTTGAAAAATCTATTTCTGCCCGCAACAATGAAGTATTTTATGCAATTCCGTTAAAAGATATTGCAGTTGGCGAATATGAGTGGTTAAGGCTTTCATTGGCATACCAGAATTATACGGTGCAATATCATATCGACACCACAATCAATGGTATTCCCCTGGCTCAGGATTTTTCTGGCACTATTGCCTCTTTTATAGGGTTTGATACTTATATCAAATCTTACGCTATCAAAACTCAATCTATCGCCGTTGATGGTAACCGTAAACAGGGCTACTGGGGTTTCGAGACTGCAATAACAGTAGACGGCTTTAATGAAACCTATACAACTTTCGGCCAATCGCCCGAAGGTGCTACAACGGTAGTAAATCCTATTGCCGGCACATCACCCGTGCCTGCCGGCTCTTGTGTGGTAACCGCAGCATTTTTGCCCGGCAAGCTGCTCATTACCGGCAAGGAAACCGAAAATATTATAATAACCGTATCGCTTTCAACGAACAAGAGTTTTGAATGGGTTGAAAAAGTAGATAATGGTAAGTGGGATCCGCTAAAGGATGAACCCGTAGTAGATATGGGAGTGAGGGGCATGATGCCAACAATACAGTGATCTCCTTATTCAAAAAGATCAGCCGCTATTCCATCTGCAAATAATTTTCCAGTCGCGGTGAGTTTAATATGGTTGCCTGTTAACGTTAACTGCTCATGCTTATAGCGCTCGGCAGAAGACAGTATTCTGAGTGTGGACGACGGTCCAAATTGCTTTTGTAAAAAATTCAAATCAATGCCTTCTACAGTGCGGAGGCTGGTCATAATGTATTCATTCATTCTCTGAACGGTGGTTAATAATTCATTTTCTGCGGGAATTGTATTTGAATGAAGCGATTGAATGTACAAAGCATTGTTGGCAATATTCCAGCTTCGGGTATCTGTTCCGTTGAACGAGTGTGCCGCCGGACCAAAGCCATAATAAGGCTTCCCCTGCCAGTAAGCAGTATTATGACGGCTCCTTTTCCCTGGTAAAGAGAAATTAGAGATTTCGTAATGCTCATAACCCGCTTCTTCAAGCCATTGCATGAGCGCAATGAATTGCCCTGCCTGCTGTTCCTGGTCGGTATCCTGCATTTTCTTTTTTTCAATGAAGGCAGCCAGCGCTGTTTTGGGTTCTACTGTTAAGGCGTAACAACTCAGATGAGGGATATGGTAGTCAATGGACTTTTGAACATTCTGTCGCCACTTTTCATCGCTTAATACTGGTGAACCGTAAATTAAATCAATGGTTAGGTTGTTGAAACCTGCATCCTGGGCCTGTAAAATGCTATACGCAGACTGATCGGCGGTGTGAGCACGATTCATCCATCTCAGATCTTCTTCAAAAAAAGATTGTACGCCAATGCTGAGCCGGTTAATTCCCATTTTCTTCCATGAGCCAAGCTGAGCTGTTGAAATATCATCAGGGTTAGCTTCCAGCGTAACTTCAGCATGGTCGGCTATAGTAAACTTTCGATGCAGTGCGTCTAAAAGGTCATTCAACGCTTCTGCGTGCAGCAGGCTCGGTGTGCCTCCACCAAAATAAATAGTCTCTATGCTTTCTGCCGGGCTATACGGCGTAGTTAAATCAATTTCCTTCAATAAAGCAATTATTAAATCGTTTTTGAGCTTTAGCGAAGTGGAAAAATGAAAATTGCAGTAGGAGCAAGCTTGTTTGCAAAATGGGATATGGAGGTAAATGCCTGCCAATGTTAAATGATTTTTGATTTCAGATTTATGCTTTTAGTTTTGTTGATGATGAACTGGATGCGCCGTTTTATCGGATCAGTGTTGTTACTGGTGCTATCGTTATATGCTGGCGCCCAGGATACCTACAGGCTTCACTATACTTTTGTTGACAAAGATACCTCCTTAAAGGGTGAAACACTTGGTTTACAAACGGCATTTGCAAACCAGGCCAATTGCCGGCAATATATTGGTCAGGCGATTAACAAGCTACATGCTAAAGGTTATATTACCGCATCTGCCGATAGTGCTGTTTTTGATTCTGCATCTGCGCAGGTATGGTTATATATAGGCAGGGCTTACCGATGGATTGAATTGAACACCGACAGCGCGGATAAAAAAATGCTTGCAAGCATAGGCTGGCGCGACAACACGTTTATGGATGACCCGTTAAGTTTTACAAAAGTGCATTACTGGCAGGAACGCATGTTGGATTATTACGAGAACAATGGCTATCCCTTTGCAAGGGTAGCATTAGATAGTCTAACGATTCACAATGACGAAGTATTCGGAAAGCTCAAAACTGACAAGGGAACGCCCTACAAAATTGATAGTATTCGGGTTTATGGTAAAGCAAAGATTTCAAACTATTTTCTGCAACGTTATTTAGGGATTGAAAACGGCTCTCTTTATAAAAAAGCCAGGCTCCAATCTGTGAGCCAGCGCTTGCTGGAACTTCCTTACCTCAGGGAGGTTAAAACCTGGGATATGACAATGACGGGATCCGGATCGGTGCTGAATCTTTACCTTGATCCCAAAAAAAGCAGCCAGGTCGACGTAATTGTTGGGTTTTTACCCGCAAGCAACGAGTCCGGAAGAACGAAATTTCAATTAACGGGCGAAGCAAACATTAATCTTAAAAATGCGTTGGGAAGTGGCGAAACGATTGGTGTTAATTGGCAGCAAATACAATTGAAATCGCCGCGTTTGCATTTGCAATACGAACATCCCTATGTGTTTAATACACCATTTGGACTGGATTTCAATTTCGACCTTTTAAAAAAAGACTCTTTATACCTTAACCTGAATGCGCAGTTCGGTGTGCAGTATCTTACGAGTGGAACGCAGAGCGGGAAAGTTTTTTTTCAAACTTTTTTCACCAATGTATTGCCCGGTGGTATTGATACTGCCCAGGTGAGAGCAACAAAAAAACTACCTCCTTATATAGATGTATCTGCAAATAATGTGGGAGTCCAATATAAATATAATAATACGGATTACCGGTTTAACCCACGCAAGGGGAATGAATTGATGATTATTGGCTCGGCAGGCTTGCGGAAAATAAAACCCAATACAGCAATTACCAATATGCAGAAAGATCCTTCAGGTGATCCTTTTGATTATGCTTCCCTGTACGATACGCTGGAAATGAGAACATACCTTTTGAAGATTAATTTATCGGGCGCGCATTATTTCAAAACGGGCCAACAATCTGCATTCAAAGCTGCTTTGAATGCAGGCTGGCTCTATACCCACGATATTTTCAGGAATGAGATGTTCCAAATCGGTGGCTATAAGTTATTGCGGGGCTTTGATGAAGAAAGTATTTACGCAAGCAGCTATTCGGTATTAACACTCGAATACCGTTTTTTCATTGGGCTGAATTCTTTTTTCTTTGGTTTTGCCGATGGCGGCTGGGTGCAAAATAAGGCGTTTGATGAATCGCCACCGCAAAATGCACATAGCTATATTGGTTTGGGTATAGGAATGGCCTTTGAAACGAAAGCAGGAATTTTTAATTTAAGTTATGCTACAGGCAAAAGAGATGACATGCCGTTTGATCTTAAGCAGTCGAAGATACATTTTGGTTTGATAAGTTTGTTTTAAGATTGAGGCTTTTGATGCTTTCATATTGATTGATTCAGATATTTTTGCAGCACTATAAAAATCAGGCAATTGAGAAGATTCATTCTACTGGGGTTCATCGTACAGGCGCTATTCATTTCTGCGTTACGCGGACAGGATGATTCTTCTGCAATAAAACCAGTTCAGGTTCAGAAAGTTAGTGGAAAAGATTCGGGAGCTCCCAAAGCGTTCAGGCAACCGGCTACGGTTATTAATAAGGACAAGCCCGATACAGGAGCGTTAGTGCAGGTTGTTAACCAATCTAAAGGAAAGGCGGATTCATCGGTTTCTTTGCCTTTTGGGGTTAATATTCAGCCGTATATTTCGGCGCATCCCTATTATAATACCGATAGCAACCTGGTATATATGCCTTCCCAAAGGTATGTTTCGGAAAGAAAGGAAGAACTCTTTTATATATTTTGCGGAGTATTGCTTTTCCTGGGCATATTGCGGGTAGGGTTCCCCAAATATTTTCACGACGTATTCGATGCTTTTTGGAGATCGGGGTTTAGGCAAAAGCAAATACGGGATCAGATCCAGCAGGCGGGTATGACTACGCTGCTTTTCAATTTCTTTTTTGTTTTTAGTCTTGCTTTGTTCGGGTACCTCGTTATTGACCATACTAAAGGCGGTGTGACACAAACCTGGCTTTTTTTTGCTATTTGCTTTTTGGGTATTGCAGTGGTCTATATAGGCAAATATTTTATTCTAAGGATATTGGGCTGGATGTTTGGACAGGAGACAGCCATGGATAACTATATCTTCATAGTATATCTCATTAATAAAATACTATCGGTTATACTCATTCCGTTTATGCTGGTAATAGCGTTTGCCGATTCAGGTTTTCAGCAGGTAGCTTTTACCGCATCTGTGATATTGATATTTTTTTTATTTGTATACAGGTTCATTCTTGCCTATTCTTCGCTGCATAATGAACTTAAAATTAGCATGTTACACCTGTTTTTGTATGTGTGTGGATTTGAGATTATACCTGTTCTGGTGATTTACAAAGTGGTGGTTCATTTGTTTGACAGAAGTTCGTAACTTTGCAACATCATTGCCGACTAAAGATAAACATATAGCTAAACGAGAGAAAATGGCAGTAAGCAGTTCTACTATGTCTATTAAAAAAGTCCTGATAACCCAACCACGACCGGATTCGGATAAATCCCCCTATTTTGAACTCGCGAGAAAGCATTGCGTTGAACTGGAGTTTTATCCATTTATAAGATTAGAAGGAATCCCCACAAAAGAATTTCGTAAGCAAAAGATTGACATCACATTATACAGTGCCGTAATATTTACCAGCAGGCATGCAATCGATCATTTTTTTCGCACTTGCGAGGAAATGAAGATTTCGGTGTCGCAGGATACGAAATACTTTTGCATAACAGAGGCCGTGGCCTTGTATCTTCAAAAATTTATCCTTTATAGAAAGCGCAAGGTGTTTTATGGCGCCGATGGTAACAATAAGAGTCTTTTTGAAGTTATTAATAAGCACAAGGAAAACGAGCAGTTTTTGTATCCATGTTCTGAAAATCAGCAGGACAACGAGATTATTAACTGGTTACGGGCGAATAGTTGTGAATTTGCTACCCCATTTATGTACAAAACAATCAGCAATGATGTGAAGCAGGTGCTCACCAAGTCTGATTTTGATGTAATATGCTTTTTTACGCCGAGCGGTGTAAGAAGTTTGCTTGAGAATTTCCCCACTTACAAGCAAAATGGCACAAAGCTGGGCGCTTTCGGAAATAATACATCCAGGGCGATAGAAGAAGCCGGTTTAACTTTGCACATTAAAGCCCCTGCCCCTGAAACTCCTTCAATGATTGCAGCCCTCGAACGGTATTTGAGCAGCAATAAAAAGTAATGATCACCAACACCTCTGTCCTGGATGACTGCACACACGAATCATCTCATCCATGAAAGCAGCCCGTATTTGCTGCAGCATGCTCACAATCCGGTAAATTGGTATCCGTGGGGTGAAAAAGCTTTACAGAAGGCTCAACAGGAGAACAAACCTATATTAGTCAGCATCGGCTACGCGGCTTGCCACTGGTGTCATGTTATGGAAAAGGAAAGTTTTGAGGACGAGGAAACTGCTCATTTAATGAATGACTATTTCGTCAATATTAAGATTGATCGTGAAGAAAGACCGGACCTCGACCATATTTACATGAACGCCGTTCAAACTATGACGGGAAGCGGAGGTTGGCCATTGAATGTTTTTTTAACGCCTGGGAAAAAACCATTTTATGGTGGAACTTATTTCCCGCCTTCTCCGGCTGTTAACCGGCCGTCCTGGAAGCAGGTGCTGAACGGCGTTGTTAAGGCATTCCAGGAAAAAAGAGACCAAATAGACGAACAAGCTGAAAATCTAACCGCCCATTTACTTCGGTCCAATGCATTTGGCATTACATTACCTAATGCAAAAAGTACACCCATAACGGCAGGGTTGATCAACACGGCCTTTGAAAATGTAATGCGGTCGGCCGATACTCTACAGGGTGGGTTTGGAAGAGCTCCAAAATTTCCACAAACACTTACTATTCAATTTCTATTCCGGTATTTCCACCACACTAAAAATGAGGCGGCGTTACGGCAAGCTCTTTTAAGCCTGGATAAGATGATTTATGGAGGCATATATGATCAGTTGGGTGGCGGGTTTGCGCGTTATTCTACTGATGCTGAATGGCTGGCTCCCCATTTCGAAAAAATGTTATACGACAATGCTTTGTTGGTATCGGTATTAAGCGAGGCTTATCAACTCACAAAAAATAAATTATATACTTATACCGCACAGCAAACCCTGAATTTCATTGAGCGCGAATTAATGAGTGAAGAATATGGGTTTTATTCGGCGTTGGATGCGGACAGCGAAGGAGTTGAAGGGCGCTATTACGTTTGGGATAAAAAGGAAATTGAGGCGGTGCTCGGAGAAAATGCGCCTATCTTTTGTGCATATTACGATATTACTGAATCGGGTAACTGGGAGCATAAGAATATTTTGCGGGTTTTGAAACCCCTGGAAGTGTTCGCTGCTCAGCATCAACTGGATGAAGAGCAGTGTCGAACAACAATACTTCAATGCAGGGAGCAGCTTTTAGAAGTACGACGCAACAGAATAGCTCCGATGTTGGATGATAAGGTTTTGTTGAGTTCGAATGCGCTCATGAACATTGCCTGTTGTAAAGCATATGCCGCCTTTGGGGAGGGTCGGTATAAAAAAATGGCAATGAGGAATATGAAGTTTTTGTTAAAAGCGTTTAATGATGCTGGAACAGGCCAATGGTTACACACCTACAAAAATGGGGAAAGCAAGTTCCCTGCTTTTTTGGACGATCATGCGTATCTGATACAGGCGCTTATACACTTGCAGGAAATTACAGGCGATCAGGGCTACCTGGTTAAAGCAAAAAAAATAACGGAACTGGTAATAAAGTATTTCGGTGACGAATCAACCGGTTTCTTTTTTTATACCCATAGCAACCAACAGGATGTTATTTTACGTATAAAAGAAGTGCACGATGGCGCCACTCCTTCTGGTAACTCAATAATGGCTTGGAATTTGCTTTATCTGTCAGTCGTTTTTAATAATACAGGTTGGAGGGACAGGGCATTGGCTATGTCTGCTGCTTTAAGCAACGTAGCCATAAAGTATCCAACCTCATTTGGATTATGGACATCAGTACTTAGCGATATTTGTAATGGCTTAAATGAAATAGCTGTTGTGGGTGAGCGTTATAATGAAGTTGTATTAAGTATGATGTCAAATTATTTACCTAATAAAGTAATTCAATCCTCCCCTGAAGATAATGATGAGTTTTCATTACTTTTTGGCCGGTACAAGAAAGGCAAAACATATATTTATTTGTGCCGCAATTATTCTTGTATGCAACCCGTTGAAAGCGTGTGTGATTTGCTGCAACTTATTGATGAGGAGCCTAAGATATAGGGAAACAAGAGCACAATAACTTATGGAACATGCCGTTTATATAACTTGTGTTTCCGGGTTATTTTAATCCGGAAGCTAAAAAAAAGATAATATTTAATAACGCAGAAAGTTTAGTTTAATATTTCATTTATATTTGTCCATATACCCTTTAAGCTATTTTGTATGAAAATGAAAGGCCTTTTTCTCAACCTCGTTGTAATTGCCACGCTAAGTTTAGTGTTCGCAAGTTGCGGCAAGCTAAAATCCTCTAAGGGCTTACCCAAAAACGACGGTCAGTTACATGGGGTTGCACCAGGGGGGAAGTATACCCTTCCAAAACCTCCGGGAATGATCTATGTTCCCCAGGGAACGTTTCATATGGGTGCTAGTGATGAGGATATTAACTACGCTTTCACAGCCCGTAACAAACAAATTACCATCAATGGATTTTGGATGGATGAAACCGAAATCAC
>CAYMKT010000107.1:11020-13989 GCA_964391065.1 uncultured Terrimonas sp.
GATTATAAAGAAGCTTCAAGAAAGGAAAATGCTACTCAGGCACGGTCGAAATTCATTGTAAAGAAAGATATTCCTATTTATCCCGATACTTTGGTTTGGATTAGGGATTTTTCGTACTCCTACAACGAACCCATGTCTAAGAGATATTTCTCTCACCCGGCGTTTGGCAACTACCCTGTAGTAGGAGTTACCTGGAAGCAGGCGGTTGCTTTTACTGAATGGAGAACAAAATATTTGAATGCCTTCCTTGAATCTCAGGCCAGAACTCAGGAATCCGACTTCAGGTTACCTACAGAAGCCGAATGGGAATACGCAGCCCGTGGCGGACGTTCACAAGCTCCTTATCCCTGGGGTGGATATTACTTGAGAAATAAGAAGGGATGTTTATTAGCTAATTTTAAACCAGGACGCGGAAACTACGCTGAAGACGGAGGTTTGTATCCTGTTCGTGCAGACGCGTATTGGCCCAATGATTTTGGATTGTATAATATGTCGGGAAATGTTGCAGAATGGACCTCTTCGATATACTATGAAGGAGCCTATAGCTTTCAGCATGATATGAACCCCGATATTCGCTGGAATGCGAAAGACAGTGATCCCCCACGTATGAAACGCAAAGTAATACGCGGCGGTAGTTGGAAAGATGTGGGCTATTTTCTTCAAACCAGCACCCGAACATACGAATACCAGGATACGGCTAAGTCCTATATTGGCTTCCGTTGTGTGATTGATCTTCCACCATCTGGAAAGCGCAGGTAAAAAAAGTGGACATTAACCAATCAATTGCTTATTTAACTAATTGTTGTAGAACAAAACAGTTTATGCTTTTTGTAAAGTGTATAGCTTCACATTGGCATGATCATTACCTTTTGAAATCTAAAAAAGAAAAACCCTATTAAAAAACAAAAAACTCTCTTTTTTATGGCAGGCACAAACAAATCCACCGAAAGACTCGTTAACGTTTTAGTGTGTGTGGGCGCAGCAGTTGTAATTTTTGGCGCATGGGCAAAAATCCTTCATAAGTCATTTGCCGACGTGATGCTTACTGTTGGTCTTTTAACTGAAGCGGTAATATTTTTGGTTTACGCGTTTTTACCACCTCCGGGCGGCGAAATGAAAGAAATAGCAGAAGCCTTTAAAGGCGGCGCTGTTTCGGGCGGTAACCCAGCCCTGGCTTCCATGGACAAAATGCTTCAGGATGCAGCTATTAACCCTGCCAACCTCCAACGCCTGGGTGAAAACTTCAGCAAGTTTGGATTAACTGTAGAAAAAATGTCTGATATAGCTGATATAACGGCTGCTACCGGAGATTATACGGCAAAAACTAAAGCAGCGGCTCAGGCTTTGGATACGGTAAAAGACGCCTATTTGGGTGCTGCTAATACAGCGCAAACTTTTAATGAGGCAGCAGACTCTACCAGGCATTTTCATACGCAGGTACAAACCTTAACTAAGAATTTATCTTCTTTAAATACGATTTACGAATTAGAATTACAGGATACAAACAATCACCTGAAAGCAATGAATGGGTTTTATAGCAACCTGGTGCAGGCTTCACAAACTATGCAGGGTAGCGTAGAAGACGCTAAGAAGACACAGGAGCAAATTGGCTTACTGGCTAAAAACTTAGGCAGCCTGAACAATGTATATGGTAATATGCTTGCTGCTATGCAGGGCAGATCGTAGTTTTTGAAGTAGTGGATTATGACTGTTGTTATACAATCCATTTTTATTAACCCATTTGATTCGTAAATATTTAAATCCCGAAAAATCATGGCACTACCTAAAGAGCCACGGCAAAAGATGATTAACATGATGTATTTGGTGCTGACTGCATTGTTGGCATTAAATGTATCGGCTGAAATCATTACTGCCTTTAAAACTGTCGACAACAGTTTGGTTAAGTCAAACAATACGCTCTCTGCATCGACCTCCGAAATATACAGCAATTTTGATGCAAGCATCGAAGACCCGAAGACAAGGGAAAAGGCAGAAATCTGGAAACCCAAAGCAGATAAGGTCAAAGAATTGTCTGCAAAGTTAACTTCTTATATTGACGGCTTGAAAGCTACTTTAAAGAAAGAAGCTGGATATAATGAAGAAACCGGCGCAGGCATCGATAACCTGGATGCTGCTACCCGCCTAATGGACACTAAGGGTGAAGGAGAAAAGTTGAGAGTACAGTTGGAACAATACAAAAAAGATGTTCTTGCAATTGATCCTGAAATTGCGAAGGAGTTCCAGGCTACGCTTCCGATCAACGTAGACAAACCTCAGTCAAATACAGGGAAGAAAGATCAGTCATGGACAGACGCTTATTTCCATATGACACCGACAATTGCGGCGCTTACAATACTTAGTAAATTTCAGAACGACGTAAAAAACACGGAAAATAAGGTAGCTACCTATTGCTTTAAAAAGATTGGAGATGTGGTGTTTAAGTTAGATAAGTTTGAACCTATGGTGGGAACAAGCTCTACTTATTTAATGCCCGGTGAACAGCTTGAAATAAAAGCAGGATTGGGCGCCTTTAATTCCAGTGTTATACCCAAGGTTTATATCAACGGCACACCGGCTACAGTAAACAGCAATGGTGTGGCCGAATTGAAAATGCCTGCGGGCGGTTCTGGTGGTCATAATGTAAAAGTGGATATTAAGTATCTTGATCCTAACACCGGAAAGGAAGAAACAGCATCAAAAACAATCGAATACACAGTTGGCCAACCTTCGGGTGTTGCCGTTATGGCAGATAAGATGAATGTACTATATGTGGGGGTTGAAAATCCTCTTACGATCACTGCGGGTGCTGGTAGCGAGAAGATAAGCGCTTCAATCAGCAATGGTAGTGTGTCTAAAGTTGGCGGTAGCAAGTATGTTGCCAAGCCAAAGGAGCCCGGAACAGCCGATGTTAATGTGGTGGTAGATGGAAAATCTGCAGGTAAAGTATCGTTTCGTGTAAAATACCTTCC
>CAYMKT010000108.1:0-13581 GCA_964391065.1 uncultured Terrimonas sp.
GATATTCTTCAGCAGGTTGGTAATACACCCCTGGTAAAGTTAAAAGCGATCAACGACAACAGGAATGTGAGCATTTATTGTAAGCTCGAGGGCAATAACCCGGGAGGAAGTGTAAAAGATCGTGCCGCTTATGGCATGATTAAAGGCGCCTTAGAAAAAGGAACTTTGCAAAAAGGAATGAAACTGGTGGAAGCCACAAGCGGTAATACGGGTATCGCATTGGCATTAATGGCCAGCTTGTTTGGTGTGGAAATTGAGCTGGTGATGCCCGAAGATGCAACCAGAGAAAGGGTATTGGCCATGCGGGCTTTTGGCGCAAAAGTAATTTTAACGCCCAAGCGTAAAGCCATGGAGGGTGCAATTGATTATGCCGGTGAGCTTGTAAAGAAAGGCGGTTACCTGATGCTGAACCAGTTCGCGAATCCTGATAATCCGGGTATACATTATGAAACCACGGGTCCGGAGATATGGCGTGACACACAGGGAACCGTTTCGCACTTTGTATCATCGATGGGAACTACCGGAACCATTATGGGGGTTTCAAAATACCTTAAAGAGCAAAACCCCGGTATTGTTATAGCAGGTTGTCAACCAGCGGATAATTCCCAGATTCCGGGAATACGAAAGTGGCCGGAAGCTTACGTGCCCAAAATATTTGATAAATCAAGAATTGATACAGTCATTGAAATAACTGAAAAGCAGGCCAAACAAATGACAAAACGGTTAGCGAAGGAAGAAGGAATATTTTGCGGTATGAGCAGCGGAGGTGCGGTGCAGGCGGCCCTTGAACTTGCTTCAACCCTCGATGCCGGGGTTGTTGTATGTATAGTCTGTGATAAAGGAGACCGCTACCTGTCTTCTGATCTGTTCGACTGAACGAGTCATATCGCTTCCCATTTCAAATCAATTTTATGAACGTTTCCACCACGCAGGAATTACAACTGCACAACAAATTAAGGTACATACATGAAAAGTACAGAAGCGATTTGCAGCCCATACCCTTTCGGAGCAGCGCACAACAATGGATAAGTGATCTCATTGCGTTGCTGTTCCCGGTTAACACAGACAAGATATTCAGCGAACCTGATATCATGGAACTGGAACTGCAGTTAAGGCATTTGCTCCTGCCGGTAGGGAATGTGATCAGTTCTGTTGATGAAACAGTAAACACTTTTTTTAAACGGATACCGGATATTTTTGAAGAATTGCAAAAAGATGCGCAGGGGATTTTAGACTTTGATCCCGCCGCTCATTCTATTGAAGAGGTATTTGCAGCATATCCCGGATTCTATGCTGTGGCGGTATATCGCTTTGCTCACGAACTGTACCAATTAAAAATACCGGTATTGCCAAGATTGATATCAGAACATGCGCATAGCGCAACCGGCATTGATATTAACCCCGGCGCCGTAATAGGTTCCGGCCTTTTTATTGATCATGGCACCGGTGTTGTTATTGGAGAAAGCTGCATACTGGGAAATAACGTAAAGGTTTACCAGGGCGTGACACTCGGTGCGCTCAATGTATCCAAAACCCAGGCTCATATCAAACGCCATCCTACCATCGAAGATAATGTAGTGATTTATTCAGGCACTACTATACTCGGTGGTAAAACGGTTATTGGCCACGATTCTATTATTGGAGGGAATGTTTGGCTCACTGAAAGTGTTCCGCCATATTCACTGGTCTATCACAAAAGTGAGGTACATGTACGGTCAAATAACGATTTTGACGAAGGGATTAATTTTTCTATTTAGGATAGATTTCGCTAAGCAGGCAAAAAATAGCTACTGAAGAAACCGCCATCAATCCTGCCTGACTTTTATGTTTTGGGTTCGGTAAAACAACGGAGATGGAATGAATTTTGTACTTAACCGGCAATAGCTATTTTTGAAATAGATGGACTGGCTTCCTGCAGGTTACCTGATTTTTTGAACTGCGGCAGAAAAAAATAAATAGTCTATAGAATTTATAGACTATTAGGTTTATTTTGATATATATTTGTGAAATTCAAATAAAACTTACACTAAAATTGATACAATGGCTGAGACTAAAACTTTGCAACAAACCGCGCTTGGAGACGTAGCCGCCCGACAACTTGCTATTGCCACGCGTACAACTCCCCAAATGGGTACCATTACGCCGCGTTGGCTTACGCGGTTATTGAACTGGGTACCTGTAGAGTCGGGGGTATACCGGCTTAATAAAGTAAAGGATGCAACACGTATTGAAGTTGACTGCTCCTCCAGGGATGAAAAAGTATTGCCGCAAACTTTTGTTGATTATGTTGAAAATCCACGGGAATATAACCTGGCAGCAGTACAAACCATTGTAGATGTGCATACCCGCGTTTCAGATTTGTACAGTAAACCATACAACCAGATTTCAGAACAGCTAAGGTTAGCGATAGAAACGATTAAAGAACGCCAGGAAAGTGAATTGATCAACAATGCAGGGTATGGATTATTACATAGCGTGGCGGATACTCAACGCATAAAAACACGTACCGGCGCTCCCACACCAGACGACCTGGACGAACTCATTACTAAAGTATGGAAAGAACCTGGGTTTTTTCTGCTGCATCCCTTAGCCATTGCTGCCTTCGGCAGAGAATGCACACGTCGCGGCGTTCCTCCTCCTACTATCTCTTTGTTTGGTTCCCAGTTTTTAACCTGGAGGGGTATTCCATTGGTGCCCTCAGATAAATTGCCTCTTGTAAAAGGTAAATCAAAAATCATACTGTTGCGAACCGGGGAAACACGACAGGGAGTAGTGGGTTTATTTCAACCTGGTTTGCAGGGTGAGCAAACTCCCGGTCTTTCTGTTCGCTTTATGGGCATTAATGAAAAAGCAATTGCATCTTACCTGGTATCATTGTATTGCTCGTTAGCAGTATTGGTTGATGATGCTATAGCAGTACTGGACGACGTTGAAATTGGTAATTACCATGAGTACAAATACAAATAACTTACCCAGCGTGGAAGAATTGCAGGAATTGGCCAACCAGTTCTTCAAAACACTGCCGGCGGATGCACCTAAAGAAATTTCTTTAAATCCATACGAACACCCGAGGGCAACCGCGTTTGCAAAATCAATCACCGGGGAAGGGCTTGTACCAGGAGTAAACCTTCCGGTGGATGAAACAATAGCGCCGTTAGGTGTACAACCTGTAGCTACTGCATCTTCGCCTGTTTATGGATTGTCTGCACCTCCATCAGTTTCCGGATTTGGGGCATCATCAGCACATCCGGATTTTTTAAACCATAATACGCTCTCTTCGGGAGCGTTTCCCTCAACGGAACATTATTCAAAACCAGGAGTAGTAGATCCGTATATTTCTCCGGGTGCAGAACAAAACACTTCAGATCATCCTGCTCCTAATGGAATAGGTGTTCCTGCTTCTGTTGCTGGCAGCGGCGCTTCCCCATCTTATGTACATCAGCAGGATAACTTCGATATCGTATCACCGGCAACAAGTTTTCCAGATGCCAATATTGATAAACCAGCCGGCCACAAAGATCCTTTTGCATTGCCCTTTATGCAGGAACAGCCTTATTGGCCGGATATTGAATCCATTTTGAAACTTGTAAACATCAGCGATCCGCCAACCGGGTCGCACCATTCCGCTTTGCCGGGGATTAACTATGCCAGCGCCCCTTCCTTCTATTTTTTACAAAAAGAACCTTTGCCGGTTAACAATGGTTCCTCAGGCGGCTTTACACATAGCTTTGACGCATATAAGATAAAAAAGGATTTTCCTATTCTGAATGAACGCGTAAATGGCAAACCGCTTGTTTGGCTGGATAATGCTGCCACTACGCAAAAACCGCAATCCGTAATCAACAGGTTGAGTTATTTTTACCAGCACGAAAACTCCAATATCCACCGCGCTGCACATGAGCTGGCAGCGAGAGCAACTGACGCGTATGAAGCCGCAAGAAAGAAAGTGCAGACTTTCCTTGGCGCAAAATCAGCCAACGAAATCATTTTTGTTCGTGGCGCTACAGAAGCAATCAATCTTGTGGCACAAAGTTGGGGCGATCAATACCTGAAAAGCGGCGATGAAATTATTGTAAGCCATCTTGAACATCATGCCAATATAGTACCCTGGAAAAGACTGGCAGATAAAAAAGGGCTTATACTAAAGGTGATTCCGGTAGATGATGACGGCCAAATATTATTGGATGAATATGCAAAATTATTAAGTTCCCGCACAAAGCTGGTAGCCGTTAGCCAGGTGTCTAATGCATTAGGAACAGTAACACCTGCAGAACAGATAGTGACTATGGCACATGCTGCCGGTGCAAAAGCGCTTATCGATGGTGCGCAATCTGTTTCGCATATGCCTGTTAATGTACAGGCGCTTGATGCGGATTGGTTTGTATTTTCAGGGCATAAGGTTTTTGGACCCACAGGAATCGGGGTGCTGTACGGCAAGGAAGCCTTGCTGAATGAAACCGAACCCTGGCAGGGTGGGGGTAATATGATACAGGATGTAACTTTCGAAACGATTAGTTATCACAAAGCGCCTGGCCGGTTTGAAGCAGGCACAGGCAATATAGCTGATGCGGTAGGTCTTGGTGCAGCTATAGATTATGTGACCCAACTGGGTATGACAAACATACATGCATATGAGCATGCCTTGCTGGAGTATGCTACCCACCATTTGAAACAAGTGCCCGGCGTAAGACTTATTGGTACGGCAGCCGGTAAAGCGAGCGTATTATCATTTACATTAAAAGGGTATTCAAATGATGAGGTTGGGAAAGCGCTCAATCAGGATGGTATCGCGGTACGTACCGGTCATCACTGTGCGCAACCCATTTTACGCAGAATGGGAGTGGAATCGACTGTTCGTCCTTCGCTTGCGTTTTATAATACTTGTGAGGATATTGATCGCTTGATTGCAGTGTTAACCCGTTTGGTAAAAAAATAGAAAATGCACACCAAATAGGATACCATTTCGACGACTTGAAAATATTCAGAGATTTTTACAAGTCAATACGTATCCCAATCACCAGGTAATAGCCATGAAGCAGTAAGGGAACAGGGTGTTAAAAATTTTTCATTAACCGGCTTCGGTCAAATCATCGTTGTATCAACTGAATCACATGACAGTAAAAAAGAAAAACCTCGCTCCCTTATATGTTGAGGAGGAAGATTATGCATGGTCATTGAATGAACGATCTTACGATAACAGGTCAACAGATAACCGGACCGTATTCAATCTCTTTGCAATGGTTGTAAAGTGTTTTTTCCCTGAAAAATATTTTCAGCGTCGTAAAAAAACGGGAGAGAAGCCAATTGAAAAACAGTTTGTCAGATTTTTTTCAGTTGATGGGCAGCACTCCGGTGGTAAAATTGGAAACAATTAGCTCAGGGAGAAGATGTTGGGATGTATTGCAGGCCGGCAATACTTAGGCTGAAGTGTGAAGTATCTTCGGCATAATAAAAGATGCATGGGTGATTGAATACATTCACGTGCTTTGAGATATTCATTTCTCCATTCAGTAAAACACAATACCCGGGAGATTTTTAGCCATCAGCAATTGTTTCTCAACCTTGATAATGCAGGGAAAAATAATTAAATCTTTTAGTCTATAAATTTTGTGGACTATACAAATTCTACTATTTTCGCGTCTCATTGATTGTTGTTACCGATTATCGGGGCCGACTACCTAAGCATGAACTTATACGACGCATACCGCGCTGGCGCGACAGGTATCGGATAAGAGCCGGCTTTTATAAATAATCCAGGTAGCATTTTTTTTAAATTATTAGTCTATAAAATTTATAGACTAATGCAAACTTTCAAAACACATCAAAACAAATTTATGAGAGGCATTATTTTGTTACTCCTCACGTTCTTTCCAGTACTGTTATTTGCTCAATTTACCGGCCGGGTCGTCAATGAAAATAATGAAGGCATTCCGTATGCAAGTGTTTCCGTTAAGAACAGCGCAGTTGGTTTTGTAACAGACTCTGCAGGTAACTTTGTTCTACCTGTTAAAGACCTGCAATTTCCCTTTACCCTGCAGGTTACCTCAGCAGGATTTGAATCACGCCGTTTATTCGTACGTGATCAAACTCTAAACAACCTGTTGATACAAATGCAACCGCTTTTTCAAACAGATACTATTGTGGTTACTTCACGCAGGAGACAGGAGGTATTGCAGAATGTACCGGTATCGGTGTCTGTGGTCACCAGTTCTTTAATCAATGACGCTGGCGCTTTTAATGTGAACCGGTTAAAGGAGCTTGTGCCGTCTGTGCAGTTGTATTCTTCCAATCCGAGGAATACCGCTTTGAATATACGCGGACAGGGAACAACTTTTGGCCTCACTAATGACGGCATTGAACCTGGCGTAGGATTTTATGTAGATGGTGTATACTATGCCCGTCCGGCCGCAGCAACGCTCGATTTTATTGATGTAGAGCGCATTGAAGTATTGCGCGGTCCGCAAGGTACTTTGTTCGGAAAGAATACCACAGCCGGCGCTTTTAATATCGTAACAAAAAAGCCTTCCTTTAAACCCGGGGCGAGTGCCGAAATAAGCTATGGCAACTATGGATATATTCAGGCCAAAGCTTCTGTAACAGGAGGCCTGGGAAAAGACTTCGCCGGACGCCTTTCCTTTTCCGGCACTCAACGTGACGGCACATTAGAAAACGTGGTTACCGGCAAAAAAATCAACGACATCAACAACCTTGGTCTCCGCGGACAATTATTATACAGTCCATCCAGCAAAGTTGAGATCACACTCTCCGGTGATGCTTCCAGCCAGCACCCCGATGGCTACGCCCAGGCATTTGCAGGAGTAGTTCCTACCTTGCGAGCCGATTACAGGCAATTTGAACAAATCATTTCTGATTTGCAATATAGCGTACCCAACCGCAATCCGTTCGACAGAAAAATTGATCATAATACTCCCTGGCGCTCAGGCAATGAGCTTGGTGGGGTTTCACTGAACGCAGATATTAAAATAGGAGCAGGAACGCTTACCTCAACAACTGCCTGGCGATACTGGAACTGGGATCCCTCAAATGATCGTGATTTCCTCGGACTGGCAGTGCTAGACCTTTCGCAGGCTCCGTCAAAACACAAGCAATGGTCGCAGGAAATTCGTTACGCAGGTAGCTTCTCAAGCAGGCTCAATGGGGTAGTGGGCGTTTATGCGATTGGGCAGGACCTCAAGACAGATCCCTATCACACAGAGGAATCCGGCTCAGCGCAATGGCGTTTTTCGCAGAGCAACACCAATCCCAAATGGAGTACGCCGGGGCTGTTTGATGGCTATGGCATACACACTACTTCAACACTTAATACTTTCAGTGGTGCGATTTTCGGGCAACTGGATTTCTCTATTACCGACCGCCTCCATATTTTGGGAGGACTGCGTTATAATTATGACTCGAAAAAAGTTGATTTCAACCGCCAAACCTACGGCGGTCTGGAAACAGATGACCCGGAATTAATAGCTATGCAAAAATCGGTATACACTGATCAGGCATTCAACACCAGTACCGATAATACTAATCTTTCAGGCTTGCTAACCCTTAATTATAAGGTCGGTAACCAGGTAAATACTTATGCTACCTACACAACTGGTTACAAGTCGGTAGGACTTAATCTTGGTGGATTACCTACTCAAAGTGGCGAAGTGCTGACAGATCTTGCAGTAATTAAACCAGAATATGTACAGCATGTTGAATTGGGTATTAAAACCACACCGGCTCCCGGCGCTACGCTAAATCTTGCAATTTACCACACCGGCATAAAAGATTACCAGACCCAGGTGCAAACTGCGGAGCCTGGAGTAAACCGTGGATATCTTGCCAATGCAGAGAAGGTTCGGATACTTGGCGCAGAACTGGAAGGCAGTTCGCGGCTGGGCAGGCATTTTTCTGTGAACGGAGGCGTTGCTTATTCAGAGGGTATTTATGTATCATTTAAAAATGCGCCCGTGCCATTGGAAGAAACAGGAGCGCCATCGGCATATAAAGACATCTCCGGCGGACAGTTGCCGGGTATCTCAAAATGGGCCGTCACACTGGGCGGAGAATACGCTGCGCCTGCTAATTTTTTCGGTAATCCCGCAAAATTTTTCATAGCTGCCGATAGCTATTACCGTTCTGGGTTTTCTTCAAGCGCTTCTCCTTCACAATACCTGAACATTGATGGTTATGCGCTGCTGAATGCCCGCATAGGCTTTCGTACTACTAAAACGGGGCTCTCTGCATTTGTGTGGGGAAGGAACTTGCTGAACAAAGATTATTTTGAACAGTTGCTGCCTGCTTCCGGCGGAGCAGGTCATTATGCAGCCGTATTGGGTGATCCCAGAACTTTTGGTATTACATTGAGATATGCCTTGCAATAACGGAACTTATTGGCTGAAAAGAAGATATCATTCATAAGAACACTATCAAGTCCGGCGTCCTGTTTCTACAGGACGTTCTTTTTTTAAGGGAACGCTGAGCGTGGCGTTCATTTTCAATGTTTGCGCCGGGTGGGAGTTTACGCGGATATTTTTCGAAGTGCGCATACGCTGCACAAAACAGTTACGGGTTTCTGAAAAATAATACTATAAATGTAAATAAAAGTAACATCGATATTTCGTTCGGGAAACTACATTTGATTGATAAACTTCTTAATTTAACCAGACGAAATATATGAAGCAAACTAAACAAAAAATAAAGCATCCGCACCGCGATCCGTCATTTGTAACTGGTGCATATTCTGATGCCGTTATTGTTAACGGGTTTGTGTTTGTGAGCGGACAGGCTTCTGTTGATTTTAAAACCTCCAACTTTATTTTAGGAACCATTGAAGAAGAAACCCGCCGTACACTTGACAATATACAGCTCATTTTACAGGAAGCGGGCGCATCCATGGAACAGGTGGTAAAGTGTACGGTACATTTGAGTGATATCAGCGAATTTGACAGATACAATGCTGTGTATGCCGGATATTTCCCCGGCATCAAACCGGCCCGAACCACCGTGCAGTCCGTACTCGCCGAAGGTATCAAAGTGGAGATTGATTGTATTGCATACCTACCCGCTCAACAATAAATAGCATGAGTGGAAGCGTAAACGTTCAGCGTAGAACAATCGGTATAGTAGGACTGGGGCTTATGGGCAGCAGTATTGTAGCGTCGCTCCTGGCATTGGGGTATAAGGTAAAAGCAATTGCTCCGATACACGGAGAAAAAGAAATGGGGTATAAACGTATTCTTGAACAATTGCAATTGTGTGAAAAATTTGACATACTCTCCGCTCCCATAGAGGAATACCTGGCCCTGCTCACCGTATCGGCGGAATATGATGATTTGAATGATTGCAGGTTGGTGGTGGAGTGTATTGTAGAAAATTTGAGCATCAAAGAATCAGTTTTTAAAAAAATCGCCGCTGTTACTACAAATGAAACCATACTCGCCAGCAATACTTCGGCTATTCCAATAAGCATTTTACAGAAAGCGGTACCCCGTCCCCAGCGGTTTATTGGCATACACTGGGCAGAACCGGCGTTCGCTACGCGGTTTCTTGAAATTATCTGCGGTAACGCTACGGATGAAGCTACCACCGCAGAGGTAGCCAGTCTGGCATTGGAATGGGGAAAAGAGCCCACGGTTTTAAAAAAGGATATAAGAGGATTTATAACCAACAGGTTGATGTATGCGGTGTATCGGGAAATATTACAGCTTGTGGAAAATGGGTCTGTAAGTTTTGCGGATGCCGATAAATGTTTTCGCTACGATGCGGGATCGTGGATAACTTTGATGGGTATTTTCAGAAGAATGGACTACCTGGGATTGAGTGACCACCATACGGCATATAAAAACATTTTTCCGTTGCTTTCGAACAGCGACGGCATACCGGTTCAAATGCAGAAAATTGTGGATACCCATTGCCGTGGCATTCAAAATGGGAGGGGCTTTTATTTTTACCCGAGGCAGGAAGCTGCACAATGGTCGAATGCATTTTCGGCATTTAACAAAGATATTTTTCACCTGGCTGCTAACTATCCTGAACAAACAACCGGCCAGTCGGCCAAGCCCGAAGAAAATAAAACCAACTCACAGCTATGAATAAAATCGGATATGCGGCGTCGGCGCGATTGCTGGAAAGAGCAAAAAGGGTTTTAGCGGGAGGTGTTTCTTCTGAATTCAGAAAGTACAATTATCCTCACGCCATGTTTTACACCCACGGAAAAGGGAGTCGTATATATGATGCAGACGGAAATGAGTTTCTTGATTTTACGCTAAGCCAGGGACCGCTGATATTGGGGCACTCACATCCCCGGTTGTTGCAGGATATTGCGGAATACGCTATGCAGGGTCAACTTTTTGCCGGGCAGCACCTGCGCGAGATCGAACTGGCCGAAAAGCTGAATACAATCATTCCATCTGCCGAACTGATGCGCTTTTGCTTAGATGGTTCAACTGCCGTGCAAACCGCTTTCAGAATAGCGAGAGCGAAAACGGGAAAACAAAAATTTGTCCGCTTCGAAGGACATTATCATGGTTGGCTGGATAATGTATGCTGGGGCAATGCGGCCCCTTCCCTAAACGATATGGGCTCCCGCGAACATCCTGTAGCCAATCCATGGTGCAAGGGCTTATCGGATGTTTCCGGAGAAGAATGTATCGTGTTACCCTGGAATGACCTGGCGCTGGTTGAAAAAGCCATTGCGGAAATGCACACGGAAATTGCCGCCATTATTACCGAACCGGTCATGTGTAATAATAATTGCATTCAGCCCCGGCCCGGTTTTTTACAGGGATTGAGGAATATTTGTGATCAATATGGCATTGCGTTGATTTTTGATGAAGTCATTACCGGCTTCAGGCTTAGCCTGGGTGGAGCACAACAGTATTTCGGAATTACTCCTGATATATCCATTTTTGCAAAGGCGATGGCAAGTGGATATCCAATCAGCGCCATTGTTGGAAAACGAGAATGGATGCAGGTACTGGAAGACGGAACTGTTATTCATGCCGGTACCATGAACTCCGGGAATGCTACCATTGCCGCGGCATTGTCAACCATTGAAATACTGGAAGACGATAACCCGTACCAACGCATGTTTGAGTTGGGGCAGTTTTTTATGGATGGATTGAAAAAGGCGGCCATCGAAGCCGGACAAAACCTGCTGGTGCAGGGGCCGGGGCCTATGTTTTGTATTGCTTTTACCGATGCTGAAACAATAAACGATTACCGGGATACTTTTACCTGCGACAAAGCAAAACTGGGTAAGTTTATTGCGGCGATGCATGATCGTGGTATAAGAATAATCGGCCGGGGTTTGGTATACATCAGCGCTGTACATACCCCCGAAGATATTGACATGGCTATTGTTGTTGCCGCCGAGGTGCTGAAGGAGCTGTAGTCCCGCTTATATCGCTGCATGGTTGTAAAGCGGAAGGAATATTTAAAAGTGTGATACAAGAGGCTTTCTATAGATAACAATGCAACCGGGTTGGGTTAAAAACGAGGATTGAAAAAATAAACGTATAACCGACAAAAGAATGATCCACGCAGAGTTTACAGATATAATGGTGATTGGCACAGGCAGGCTGGCATCGGGTATTGTCACCAACCTCATGCAGGCTCACGCTGTGGTATACGTTCTTTCGGAGGATGCAGGGCAGGATAGAAAATACATTGCAGATAATATAGCGGACTGGAAGCGGTACAAGGATATTGTTATCGATCCGGACAGGGTTCAGTATTTTAAGTCGGTTGAAGAAATGCCTTCAACAGGTCTTGCCATTGGTATTACAGGCGAAAACCTGGCATGCAAACGGCAACTCCTGCATCAACTGGAACAGGTGCTTTCTACTGAAGCTCTTATTGCGGTGAACACGGAAAGTTTTTTGCTGGGTGAACTGCAACAGGAATCCAAATATCCCGAACGGATTGTAGGAATGAACTGGAGCGAACCGGTACATACTTCCGCTTTTCTTGAAATTATCGCAAACAATATCACGCCAAAATCAATAATTGAATCTTTGGAAACGGCCGCCAGGAATCACTGGAATAAAGATCCTTATTCGGTGTATTGTGGCTATAGTGTAAAAGCGCGCTTGATGGCTGCGTTTGCCCGCGAAGCGCTTTATCTTGTAGAAAACGGTTATGCAGCGGTTGAAGACATTGACCGTGCCTGCCGCAACGACGCCGGGTATTATTTGCCTTTTGCAGGCAATTGCCGGTATATGGATTTAATGGGCACTTATGCGTATGGGTTAGTGATGAAGGATTTGAATCCGGAATTGTCGAAACAGGATCAACCTCCTGCTTTTTTTTCTGAGCTGCTGGCCGAAGGTAAAACCGGGATGGAAGCCGATGCCGGTTTTTACAGCTATAAGGCAGGCGATATGTTGCAATGGCAAGACCGGTTCAGGAAATTCAGTTTTGAAATAAAAGCAATCATTGATAAATATCCCTTTAACTATTTAAAGGAGAAATCAAAAAGTATCAAATCAAAAATAACGCTGGATGAATAAGCCTTTCATTTTTGATGCGCACCTTGACCTCGCTATGAATGCTATGGAATGGAACCGCGACCTTACGCGTCCACTGGAGGAAATACGGTTGAAGGAAATGCATCTGAAAGATAAAAATGACAGGGGAAAAGGTACAGTGTGCTTACCAGAACTTCGCAAGGGTAGGGTAGGGCTGGTGGTGGCAACGCAGTTATCAAGAGTAAATGCATCCGGTAGTGCGCTTCCGGGATCGAGCTGGAGCTCTCCCCAGCAGGCTTGGGCTATGACGCAGGCACAGCTTGCCTGGTACCGGGAGATGGAAGCGATCGGGGAGATGGTGCAGGTCATCAACCTGCAACAATTAGATGATCACCTTGCATTGTGGAATGATGCATCCCTTGCAGATGATAAAAAGCCGATAGGCTATATACTTAGCCTGGAAGGCGCCGATTCGCTGGTAGATATATCTTACCTGCATAAAGCCTATGCTTATGGCTTGAGAGCCGTAGGCCCTGCGCATTTTGGAAACGGCCGGTATGCGCCCGGCACAAAAAAAAGTGGACCGCTTACGGCAAAAGGAGTTGAATTGGTGAAGGAGATGGGTAAACTTAACCTGGTACTGGATGTAACGCATTTAACAGATGAGGGTTTTAACCAGGTAATGGACCTATACGATGGGCCAATTTGGGCCAGTCATCATAATGTACGAACCCTGGTACCCACGCAACGACAGCTAACGGATGAACAAATAAAATTGTTGGTGCAAAGAGGGGCGGTGATAGGGGGTATGCTCGATTGCTGGGCGATGGATAACCGGTTTATCGATATGGTTTCCGATCCATGGCAATTGAATATCCGGCTGGAAAACCTGGTTGATCATTGGGATCATATTTGCCAGATAACGGGTAACAGCGAGCATATTGCATTTGGTACTGATCTCGATGGAAATTTCGGGACAGAACAATCGCCGTGGGACATGAATTCAGTTGCTGATCTTCAAAAATATGAGGCTATTCTTTATGCCCGTGGATATAACACAGAAGACATTGACAATATTTTTCATAAAAACTGGCTCAGGTTTTTACGGAAGGCGTGG
>CAYMKT010000109.1:0-13348 GCA_964391065.1 uncultured Terrimonas sp.
GCAAGGCAGGATCCACCTGTTGAATATCCCATTCGGTTTAATTATTTCCGGCTAACGCAAAAAGCTTACAGAAGTATTGGCAATAATTTTTTTGCAGGCGCCGGCATTAGCATTGATATGCGCAACGACATCCAGGTTACCAACCCTGATAGCACCTACACCAGTAACCCACATCAGGATTACAGTACCGAAAAGGGATTCGATCCCCGTAAATATTTTGTAAATGGTTTAATCGCCAATTTTCAGTACAATAGTAAAGAACATCCGAATCGTACATACCGGGGTATGTATGCAGAGTTATATATGAGGTATAACACCAAGGTGTTAGGCAGTACGAAGGAATCCGGGCAATTATATACAGAGTTCAGGAAGTACCTGAGCCTTTCTCAAAAAAATCCTGAGCATGTAATCGCTTTCTGGTATTGGGGAAGTTATTTGTTGTGGGGCGAGATGCCTTACCTGGAGCTGCCGGCAACTGAATATGATACATACAACCGCAGCGGACGCGGTTATACTCTCGGTAGGTTCAGAGGCCCAAGTTTCGCTGATATTGAGGCCGAATACAGGTTTCCTATCAGCCAGGAAACAAAATTTCTAAGCGGCGTGCTGTTTGCCAGTTTCCAAACGGCTTCAGACAGTAAAAACAATGGGCTCTTTAAATACTGGGAGCCGGCCGCCGGCGCCGGGGTGCGGATACTGTTCAATAAAAAATCACGTACCAATATTTGTATCGATTATGCGAGGGGAAGGTATGGATCATCGGGTATATTCTTCGCCCTGAATGAAGCGTTTTGATGATCTCATTGTGTACGCAGACGCGATGCTGTAATCCGGTTACTATTGCTTTTGGAATGCTCCATCCAAAAATGTCACAGGGAACAAATCAAAAAGCTATTCTTTCAACTTAATGAAAAAGGGTACTTAATGTGTGATCATTCCACCGCTACCCGTTTAATTTTAAATAAGAACACAATATGGTGTGTTCAAATTCATAAAACTGCAGGGTACCTTTGAATGATCGAACATACTTTAATATAAGGTCTGAAATTTCCCCGGAACTCACTTTCTTAACAATCGCTACCTTCGTTCAATTAAATTAGTATTCATTTTTATGGAAACACGACAGGTATATATTCTCTCCGCCGTTCGCACCCCCATTGGTAGTTTCGGAGGTGCATTAAAAAGTGTGTCAGCCACAAAATTGGGCGCTGCTGCTATTAGGGGAGCCTTGCAAAAAGCTGGCGTCAAGCCCGAACAGGTGCAGGATGTACTGATGGGTTGCGTTATACAGGCGAACCTGGGGCAGGCACCCGCCAGGCAAGCGGCACTTTTTGCCGGGCTGCCCAACGAAGTAAATTGTACTACCGTCAATAAGGTATGTGCCAGCGGCATGAAAGCCATTTCGCAGGCGGCGCAGAGTATCGCACTGGGCGATGCGGATATAGTGGTAGCAGGTGGTATGGAAAGTATGAGCAATGTACCTTTTTATGTGGAGCAAATGCGCTGGGGTAATAAATATGGAAATACCGCGCTCGTTGATGGACTGGCAAAAGATGGATTAACGGATGTATATGACGGTAAAGCCATGGGCAATGCGGCAGAATTATGCGCAAAGGAATGTGGGATCAGCCGCCACGAACAGGATGCATTTGCTATAGAAAGCTATACCCGCAGTCAGCAGGCCTGGGAAAAAGGCAGCTTTGAAAATGAGGTAATTCCGGTTGAAATACCCCAGCGAAAAGGCGAACCGGTGTTGTTTGCCAAAGATGAGGAACCTTTCAATGTAAAGTTTGAAAAAATAGCCTCCCTTAGCCCCGCTTTCCAAAAAGAAGGAACAGTAACCGCGGCCAATGCCAGTACCATGAACGATGGGGCAGCGGCGCTCGTACTCATAAGCAAAGAAAAAGCCGACGAACTGGGGCTGCACCCAGTTGCAAGGATAGCGGCTTTCGCGGATGCCGAACAGGCGCCGGAATGGTTTACCACCACGCCGGCGATTGCTGTGCCCAGGGCCGTAGCAAAAGCGGGCTTAAAAATGGAGGATATTAGTTACTGGGAGTTGAATGAAGCATTCAGCGTAGTGGGAATTGAAAACAGCAGGAGAATGCAACTGGACCCGGCAACAGTAAATGTAAATGGCGGAGCGGTTTCACTGGGTCATCCATTGGGCGCCAGCGGAGCAAGGATTATCGTTACGCTTATCCACGTATTGCAGCAAAATAAGGCCAGGTACGGGGCAGCCGGCATTTGCAATGGTGGCGGAGGCGCCAGCGCCATGGTGATTGAGAATTTGAAGTACTGAAGTACGAATAATAAATACGGTACTGTGCAATGTTGACTACGATGCAAAAAAAGGCTACCATTGGATAGCCTTTTTGGGGGTTGGTGCATCACAGGTTAGCTTAATCTTTATGGTGTTGCTTGTTTCCTAAAAACAAGACTTCATTTACCTGCACCTCGGTAACATATTTTTTTACGCCATCTTTATCTACGTAATTACGGTTGACCAGTTTTCCTTCTATGGCTACAGGGCTGCCCTTGGTCAGGTACTTTTCTATCAACTCCGCATTTTTACCCCAGGCTATGGCATTATGCCACTGGGTTTCCTTTACCGATTCGCCCTTTGCGTTGCGGTAATTTTCATTGGTGGCGATAGATAAACGGGCCATCTTTTTGCCGGATTCCAGGCTACGTATATCGGGATTATTGCCCAGGTTGCCAATCAATTGTACTTTGTTTTGTAAAGCATTCATAACATTCATTTTTTTGTTGTTTGTAATCGTATTTCCTTTTTGGTTTTTTGGATTGTTTCGCAAAGCGCTTCTTGTTTAACCCTACAAAGATGCATTCACCGAAAAGGGTTACCCGGTATATAGTCGTTTAGAGTCGGATGTAAACGTTTATAAGCGTTTAAAAACGGATAAATTAGCACTGATTTATGCGGAAGTATTCGTATTAAACCTTAATTTTAATAGGTTCAGATGAAGGAGGAGAGGAAGAGCACATTATCCTTACAAACTGAAACTTATGACCAACACCACCACCCACCAGGCCTATTGCCTGTATTGCAACAAACCGGTTAAAGGCAGGATCGATAAGAAGTTCTGCGACGACTGGTGCCGTAACGCACATAATAACAGGCGTTACAGCCAAACTTCCACTTTTGTACGCAACGTGAACAGCATTCTCCGAAGAAACAGGCAGATACTGGAAACGATCATTCCTGATGGTAAAGAGATTACCAAAACACCACGAAAGAAACTTGCCGAAAAAGGATTTAATTTTCAATACATCACACATACTCATACCACCAAAAAAGGGTTAACCTATTTCTTTTGTTATGAATATGGTTATCTTTCTATTGAGCACGACTATTGCCTGGTAGTAAGTCGGGAAAGAAATGAAGGGGCAGGAATGATATGACTGTGATTATGATGTAACCGCTCATTCCCCGCCACATTTTGCCTTTCCACCTCAACTTTTTATTAAAACAGCTGAGATATCGGATATTTGCGTGAAAATTAAAATGCGAAATAAATCAAGCCAGGTTTGGCTCCACATAACGGCTTGCCTTATTTTTCTATCATTGCCCTTTTTCTTTTCACCCGATGGACCCTATGACTTATCCGACTTCTTTCACAATCCCAGGTCGTGGTGGGAAATCTTTCGTTACCTGTTACTCGTCGCCTTTTTTTATTTTAATTATTTCGTGCTGGTACCCCACTTGTTTTTTCCGCAAAAATATGTGCAATACGCTGCCGCCAGCGTGATTTGCTTTTTTGTTATCGCGTTGCTTCCTTCAGTCTTAATTCCGCAACCGGTACCACCTTTCCCGATAGAGAGAATGAATTTTCCACGGCGGACGCAGCCTAATTGGATCGGTTTTAATATCCGTTTTAATATCTTTCCTTTCTTAGCGTTACTATTCTTCTCGCTGATGTTAAAAATAACTACACGATGGAGACAGACCGAAAAAGAAAAAATGGCCACCGAGCTATCCTATCTGAAAGCACAGGTTAACCCGCATTTCCTTTTTAATACACTCAACAGTATCTATGCTTTAGCTATTGATAAGTCGGACGATGCGCCTACTGCCGTGGTAAAACTTTCCGGCATGATGCGATACGTGCTCACCGATGCAACCCATGATTTTGTTCCGCTTGAAAAAGAGATCAGCTATATAACGGACTTCGTGGAGTTGCAGCAACTTCGCTTTGGCGACAGTGTGCCGGTACATTTTACAGTAAATGGATCAACTGCGGCGCAAAAAATTGCACCCCTGGTACTGATTGCCTTTGTAGAAAATGCTTTTAAATATGGGGTTAATGCAGAAGAAGACATGCTGATTAAAATTGAAATTGACATACATGATAGCCAGTTGCAGATGAAGGTATTTAATCGCAAAGTGAACTTGCAGCACGATACAGACACCGGAAGTGGCTTGGGTATAGCCAATACCAAAAACCGTTTGGAATTGCTCTATCCCTCCAAACACGAACTCGTGATCAGTAAAACCGACAAACAATTCAAAGTATTTCTTATTTTATACCTGCAATGATACAAGCTATAGCCATAGATGATGAAATACCCGCGCTAAGTGTCCTGGAAAAATTTTGTGCAAAAACAGGCTTTATTGATCTGCAAAAAACCTTTAATCAACCCAGCGAAGCGTTAAAATACCTGCGTCGTTTTCCTGTTAATCTTTTATTTGTCGACATTAACATGCCTTCGATGAGCGGTATTGAATTGTACAAATCTGTGCAACAGGATACGATGGCTGTTTTTACCACGGCATATAGTGAATATGCGGTAGAAGGATTTAATGTAAAAGCTGTGGATTACCTGCTGAAGCCTTTTACGTTTAAACGATTTATGCAGGCAGCGGAAAAGGCGCAGGAACATTTCAATTACCAGCGACAGAATGAAAATGCAACCATTCAGCATCTTTTGGTAAGGGCGGACTACAGCCTTGTAAAAATAAATATCGACGATATCCTTTACGTTGAAGGGTATGACGATTACCTTAAAATACACTTGCAAAACCAGCGCCCGGTAATAACAAGGATGACATTAAAAACCATATTGGCAAAACTTCCCGCTCATAACTTTATCAGAGTACACCGCTCTTACGTTGTGCCATTACATAAAATAGAAAGCGTAAGAAATAAAATCATCTCTTTAGGAGAAGCCAGGCTACCTATTGGCAGCAGCTATGAAGAAAATTTCTTAAAATACTTTAACAAATAACAAGGTTCTACCGCAACATTCAGGCGGTTAACCTCTTTTAGTATTTGGTAGGGATTTCCGATAGTTTTTTTGAAGGACATTCGCTTGATCATTTCAAAATTATTTTTATGGAACGAAAGAAATTTTTACGACAGGGAATCGCTGCATTGGGAATGGCCTTTGTAGCGCCATTGTTAAGCGCCTGCGAAAAAGCAGAAACGAACACTGCTGAAGAAGGTGGCACATCATCTGGCGACTGCGTCGTGGCACCCAACGAAACAGAAGGTCCCTTTCCCACAAAAGACCCTTCATCGTACGAGCGGTCCAACATCACCGACGGGAGGCCTGGCTATAAAATGACGGCAAAGATCACCATCGGGCAGGTGAGTAAGAACTGCGCCGCCTTGTCCGGAGCAATTGTTGATATATGGCATTGTGATGCAGAAGGTAACTATTCTGAATATGGAGGAACCGGGATGCAGTCTAACAACTATGGCTCCGTACATTTTTTGCGCGGAAGACAGGTAACCAATGCCAACGGAGAAGTTACGTTTACTACTATTTTCCCGGGATGGTACCAGGGCCGTGCCACCCATATACATGTGCATATTTACAATGCGGCGGGCAATTCCTTAAAGGTAACGCAGATTGCCTTTCCTGAAGGATCGGGCACCGCCCTCGCTGTAGTGAATGGCTACGAAAAGGGAATGTTGGGATACACCTACAATGCGAATGATAATGTATTCAGCGATGACAGGAAAGGAATTGAAATAGCTACCGTAACGGGCAATACAACAGACGGATTTAACTTAAGCATAAAATTGAATGTTGCATAAAATGATAACAGAAGCCTGTGCAAAAATATTTTTATCGCAGCAACGGGGACATTATGAATCCGCGTCCTTCCGCAGCTACTGCACCTTCAATTTTGGCAGTTTCTTTAATGAGCATAAACGGGCAGCAGACGACTTATATGTGTTGAATGATGATACCCTGGCGGCCAGGCAGTCCGAAAAAATGCTTATTGAGAAGGATGCGTATATTGTTTTTATTCCAATAACAGGCGCCATACATTACAGCGATTCGCCTGGCAATAAAAATGAAATCTTACCGGGGGAGTTACAGGTGGGATTTGCGTCCCGTGGAACTGTCGTTGAGATCAGGAACGAATACGAAAATGAACTGGTTAATTTTCTGCAATTGCGCATAGGTACAGGTACTCCAAACCACAACGTCAACCCCCTTATCGTAAACTTTGATATTAATAAATATAAGAACAACCTGTCGAAAATGTATTGCGGTAATAAGCAGTTTGTGTCGGATGAGTTCCCTTTTATAATAAATATTGGTAAGTTTTCAGGAAGGGAATCACTGATGCACAGTCTTGAAAATCGTCAAAATACGGCATTCATATTTGTGGTGGAAGGGGTATTTGAAGTACAAGACCGTTTGCTTCATGCACGCGATGGGCTGGGAATATGGAATACTGCAGCTGTTGAAGCTGAAGCCCTGAGTAATGATGCGATTTTGATGGTCATTGAAATGAGAAATGAAAAAGGGTAGATAATTCTTTTTGATGGCACGAAGTTTTTTTCGTCTTAACCACCCCGGTAACAAATGATTTGCATGATTTTTTCTTTGCAAAGACCGAAGTTTTGGCCCCCGGGGCTCTATTAACAAAATAGGTGAAGTGATTTTCCGTAAGCATTGAAAAACTGAGCCAGCGCCAGGAAATTATTCATCAACCATCACTGTTCAGAAGGCAAAAGCTCACTGAGTTGTTTAATGAATATTTCCCTGGGCATCATTTCAGCCCCCAGGCTTTCTAAATGAGGGGTATGCACCTGGCAATCGACGAGTTTTACGCCCTCCATTTTAAGTTGTTCGATATACCTGATAAATGCAAACTTACTGGCATTATTTTCGCGGCTGAACATGCTTTCTCCAAAAAAAACCTTTCCCATGCGTATGCCATATAAACCGCCGGCAAGCGTATCTCCATTCCACGCTTCCGCACTGAAAGCGTATCCCTTTTGATATAATAAGCAATACGCTTCCTCTACCTCATCGGTTATCCATGTACCTCTCTGTCCCTTTCTGTAACTGGTTTTGCATGCCCTGATCACCGACCGGAAATCACTGTTGATGCTGAACCTGAACGCTTCTTTCCTGATCAATTGCTGCATACTCCTGCTTATTTTCAACTTGCCAGGGAAAAGTACAAACCGGGGATCAGGACACCACCATAAGGGTGTCGTTCCCTCGTACCATGGGAAAATTCCGCTCCGGTAAGCTAATAACAACCGCTCCGTTGATAAATCGCCCCCTATTGCCAGCAAACCATCCGGTTCGGCCAGGTGAACAGGAGGAAAAATAAGTTGCTGTTCTAATGCAAATAAGGCCATCACGGCGAAGATAGGCAGAAAGTTTGCACCCTAAATAACCCGGCAACAGGTACTTATAGATGGCATTTTTCCCGTTCAAATAATTTGGCGCCTTATGCAACGGTTTATATTGTAGCATTGTCAGATATAACGTTAGAACCGGATGACCGACTATCAACACTTAGTAAAAGACTGTTTGAAAGGAAAAGCTACAGCACAGCGGCAATTATATGAATTGTTTGCTGAGCAAATGCTTGGTATATGCTATAGATATACCAAATCCCTTGCAGACGCTGAAGATGTTCTGCAGGAAGGATTTGTAAAAGTGTTTAAATATTTACACCAGTATCGTTCCGACGGTGAGTTAGGAGGATGGATAAGGAGAATTATGGTGAACACAGCAATCAACTACCTTAAACAAAACAGTAAATACCAGTACGATCTTTCATTTACAGACCCCGCGCTTCACCCGGTATCGGAAGAAAGCCCCCAGGTGTACATGCAAACCAAAGAACTGGCAAACCTGGTGCGGCAACTGCCAACGGGATACCAGACTGTATTTAATATGCATGCGGTGGAAGGATATTCTCATGTGGAAATTGGAGCAATATTGGGTATAAATGAAGGTACCTCCCGTTCTCAGTATATGAGAGCAAGGAATTTACTGATCAATTGGATAGAAAAAAATTCTGTTGAATCTAAACTGGGACAATATGCCGGAAAATGATTTTGAAAAGCAGGTGCAACAGTCATTTGAAGAACTGAGAATAAAACCGTCTGAGGAGGTTTGGTCTAAAGTGTATAACCGCATACAAAAAGATAAATACCGTAAAAGAACACTCTTCTGGATTCCTGCAGCGCTTCTGCTTTTATCGGCAGGAGGATATTGGATGAAACAAATCACCGGTAATAGCCAAGGTTCGGAGATTCCGGTTAAATCAACTGCAGGTATTAAAAATGATACGGAAAGTAGTTCATCAAAAACCAAATACCCGGCAACCAATCCACTTACCGGCAACAGCATCTCAAAAACAGAAAAACAGGACGCCGCGGAAAACGAGACAATAAATACAGATCATAGTGTAGGCGGAAAGCCACTAATTTTTTCAGATTTGGGTTCTGATGCTACAGCTTCAAACGGACAACAGCATTCCGTGAAGCCACCGGTAACAAATCGGGCATTGGCTAATACAAAACAGCCAACGCCCGCTGTTCAATTACCAGTGCCTGACCAAACCGGCAGTAAAAAGGAATTGTTCATTAACCGGGATGTAAATCCGGACTTTGCACCGGCTGCTGCCGTTACGCAGTCTGTTGTAATCAACACCACATCGCTTCCCGACGTTGAAACCGAAAAAAAGCTTCATAGTATTCAACAACCTCTTACAATAGCTGAAAATGGAAGCAACGCTACAGTTAAACTTTCTCCTAAAAAACGATGGGAATTCGGAATCGTGGGAACTGCGGGGGCATCGCAGGTAAGCAATGGATTTTGGGGTTTCCTTGGAAATAATGGAGTAGAAAAATCAATCCCCAGTAATTTATCAACTGTGTCCAATGACTACCTGGGCTTTATTGGCGGGCAAAACAATTACCTGGCTGCATTGCCACCGCCTGCCTCTGAAATTAAGGCTGGATTCGGTTGGCAGGCCGGAGCTTTTGCAAAAAAATTCGTTAATCCAAAGCTGGCAATTACTTCAGGACTTAATTATCACTATGCTTCCACGAACAGGTCGGTTGGATATGTGATTAACAACAATACTTTGCCAATTAGTAATGCCGGGAATATAAGCGCCCGATATGCCGGTTATTATAGTGGCGATAACAGCATCAACTATACCAGCCGCTACCATTTCCTTGAAGTTCCGGTAGGGGTGCAATGGCAAATCAACAAAAACGGGCAACTACCATTACAACTGAATGGTGGCATTTCGCTTGGCTATTTAGTGAACACCAATGCCATTCACTATCACGATAAGACAGGTGCGTATTATGAAGACAAAGCCTTGTTTAATAAAATGCAGGGGAGTGCCTATGCAGGTATTTCAACTACTGTTTTTGAGCGCTCCAAAAGGCCGCTATATGTTGGCCCCGTTATCCAATATAATTTCACCAACCTGCTGAAGCCTTCGGCCGGCTTGCAACAAAACTTGATGTATGCAGGGCTAAAAGCAGAATGGGTTTTGTGGAAAAAATAAGCCGCGCCTTTTTTTCTTCATCTGAATTGATTTGATTTTCAATTTGAGTCAGGGACTTCGTCCATGCAACGGTTAAGCCAAAACGGTTGTCAGCCTGTAAACCTTTGCTTATGCTGAAAAAGATATTCATCCCGGCCATCGTTTTAGCAGCAATCACTTTATTGCAGGGATGCATTAAAGATCATTGCACACAAACCTATAGCTACTTCAGCCCCGTTTATAAAACTACAGAAGAGGTAAGGGCGAACATAAAAAGTAATTCACCGCAACAAATTGAAAGAGCAGGAAAACTGTACATCCGCGGGCAATATATTTTTTTGAATGAACCCGATAAGGGCATTCATATTATTGATAACGCCAACCCAGGCCTACCCCGTAACGTTGCATTTATCAACATCCCGGGAAATATGGACATGGCCGTAAAAGGCAATACGCTTTATGCCGATGCATACACCGATTTAATTACGATCGACATCACTGATCCGCTGCACATTAAAACAACTTCAATAATCGAAAGCGCTTTCCCCTTCCGGCAATACTATGGCAACTTTTATGCCGACACGAGCAAAGTGATTGTAGACTGGGTAAAAAGAGACACCACCATTAATATGGATTGCGGCAATGGTGGCTTTTTTGGAGTAGATTTTGACAAAAGTCGTGTGTTTATGCAGAACGACTTACTCGCCCTTTCCAGCTATTCAAACGATGCGGGCAAGTCTGCACCTCCGGGTAGCGTTTCCCCCTTTGGCGTTGGTGGTTCAATGGCCCGTTTCGCTATTGCGGGAAACAACCTGTATTCCGTTACCATCAGCGATTTAAATGTTTTTGGAATCGGTTCACCTCAAACCCCATCCTACACAAAAAAAATAAACCTGGGCTGGAATATAGAAACGATTTATCCATTTCGAAATAAATTATTCATTGGTTCATCTGATGGCATGTTTATTTACAATATCTCCAACGGCAGCGATCCGCATTACGAAGGGCAGTTTTCGCATGTACAAAGCTGCGATCCTGTAATTGCCGATGAAAAATATGCTTATGTTACGTTGAGGTCCGGCAATACCTGCAATGGCGTTACCAACCAGATGGATATTCTCGATATTTCCAACATTCAACATCCTGCTCTTGTAAAAACTTATTCCCTGAATAACCCGCATGGTTTATCAAAAGATGGCGACCTGCTTTTTGTTTGCGATGGCGCCAGGGGGTTAAAAATATATAATGCAGCGCAGGTAACTCATCTCAAATTAATCACTACTATTCCTGATATTGAAACGTATGATGTTATTGCGATGAATGGCGTGGCCTTAGTGATTACTTCGGGTGGACTATACCAGTACTCCTATTCCGATATAAACAATATACAACTACTCAGCAAAATTGAAGTAACGCTATGAAGCATATTGTATTCCTCATTATCCTCTTTGTAAGCATATTATGCAATACGGCTTTCGCTCAACAGGAAAAGCCGAAACCTGCTTTCCATTCTATCGAACAACTGGCAATGGTTAACGGCAACAATGCAGTTTCAGGAGCGGTGCAAACAATAAATGGATTGGGCTACAACAGTTGGTTTGCAGGGATAGGCATAGGGCTTGATTTTTATCGCTATCGCTCCGCACCTGTGTTTCTCGATTTGCGCAAGTCCTTTATGCTGAAGCAAAAAAATAAACTGTTTGTTTATGTTGATGGTGGCTACAATATTCCATGGGTTAAGCAAAAGGAAGACAACCCCGTCTGGATTTGGGGCTGGCCGCAGGGAAATGTACAACATGAATATAAGGGCGGCGCCTACATGGATGCTGGCTTTGGTTATGCCGTTCAATGTAAAGGTGGCAATGCGCTTTTACTGAGTACGGGCTATTCTCATAAGTACTTTAGTGAAAAAAGAACAACTACTGTTAATAACGAAAGCACCGAAACAGCGGATGTGCAAAGATTTACCTACAGTATGAACCGGCTGATGATAAAATTGGGATGGCAGTTTTGATCTTTTGTTTAAGCTCATGAAATCAACGCTGACCGGTTCAGCATTGATTTTCGACATTTCAATCGCCTTTAATAAATTTCAAATTTCTTTTTATCCCGCTGAATTTCGCCCGTTTTAACGGCGAGTTCCGGAATATTTTCTTAAACCGCTCTTCGGTAAGCGCTTCCCAGTCCTGTGTAGTAAAGTTGAGTATTTCCGGGATCGGGGTAAATGCAGTTTCGTGGTGAGGGGTACTGAACCTGTTCCATGGGCACACATCCTGGCAAATATCACAACCAAACATCCAGTTGCGGAATTCACCCTTTCTTTCATCTGGTATCAGCATGTCTTTCAATTCAATCGTAAAATAAGATATGCATTGGCTGCCATCCACCACCCGGTTTTCTGATATAGCATCAGTAGGGCATGCGTCGATGCATTTTCTGCAACTGCCGCAATAGTCTTTTGCCATTGGGTCGTCGTACTCCAGTTCCAGGTCAACAATTAATGTGGCAATAAAAAAGAAAGAGCCTGATTGCTTATTAATGAGGTTGCCGTTTTTTCCGATCCACCCCAATCCGCTGCGTTGAGCCCAGGCGCGTTCCAAAACAGGCGCTGAATCTACAAATCCTCTTCCGTTCACCTCTCCAATATTATTTCTCATCTCCTGCAAAAACAGGTTCAGCTTGCTTTTAATTACCTCATGATAATCGTTGCCCCATGCATAAGTCGAGATTTTGGGAGCATCTATATTTTGTTTCGCAGAAGGAAAATAGTTAAGCAACAGCGTGATGACTGATTTAGCGCCGGGAACCAGTTTCAAAGGATTTACCCGCAGTTCAAAATAATTTTCCATGTATTTCATCGACGCATGCTTGCCCTGATTGAGCCAGGATTCCAATCGTCGCGCATCATCGTCTAAAGGAACAGCCCTTGCAATTCCACAATAATCAAATCCGCATTGCGTTGCTTTATGTTTTACGATGGCGGTATAATTGGTTGCGTTCACGTTAAAGGAATAATGATAAAATAAATTCCGGCTTCTTTGTTTGATAAATAAAAAACAATAAATTGCTATTTCAAACCCTCAAACCCAAAACCCAAACTATGAGAAGACACTTTAGCCTTTTCCTTGTGCTATGCTGTGCAGCACATGGCTACCTCTATGCGCAAGATAAGTTGAACCTCAAATATGGAAAAATTACTCCCGCTGATTTCGACCTTTCCAAACACAATTTTGATACCAGCGTTAGCGCCGTTGTAATAGCCGACGTTGGGAGAACAGACTTTGAAGGTAACTCGAAAGGTGGTATTTCGCTTGCCTATAAGCGCCACACCCGTATTAAAATATTAAATAAAAATGGGCTCGATGCCGCCGATGTATCCTTATCTCTTTATTACGATGGTAATATGGAGGAAAAGGTTAATAACATCAAAGCTACTACCTATAGTTTGAATGACGGCAAAGTAACGGGCACGGAGTTGGATAAGAAATCTATATTTAAAGATAAAGAAGACAAAAATCATACAACCGTAAAATTTACCTTGCCTGCAGTTAAAGAAGGTTG
>CAYMKT010000110.1:0-13306 GCA_964391065.1 uncultured Terrimonas sp.
GCCCCCGGTTATTTTTTGTATGTTTAACAGAAAAACAAGGATGAAGAAACTATGTTTATCATCACTACTATCGATCGTTCTTTTAACCACGGGATTATACCATGCCGCTGCCCGGCAAAAAAAATCAACCCCGCCTAATATCATTTTTATTCTGGTAGATGATATGGGCTATGGAGATGTGGGTGTGTTTTACCAGCATATACGCAAACAAAGAAACGACCGGTCGGAGCCGTGGATGTTGACCCCCAACCTGGATAAACTCGCTGCTTCCGGCGTAATGCTCACCGAACATTATTGCGCTGCGCCCGTTTGTGCACCGTCAAGAGCATCATTACTTTCGGGCCTGAGCCAGGGCCATGCCAATGTAAGAGACAATCAATTCGACAAAGCGCTCGCCGATAACTACACGCTTGGAAATATCATGCAGAAAGCCGGTTATACAACTGCCGCGATCGGCAAATGGGGTTTGCAGGGAGAAGTGGATGGCGAAGAGCCCAATTGGCCGGCCTATCCTTTAAAACGGGGTTTTGATTATTTTTTAGGCTATGTGCGCCATAGAGACGGGCACGAACATTACCCAAAGGAAGGATTATACCGCGATAAAAAACAGGTATGGGAAAACGATAAAAATATAGCGCCTGTACTGGATAAATGCTATACCGGCGATTTGTGGACCGCTGCTGCAAAACGGTGGATTGTGAAACAACATCAAAAAAACAAAAACATCCCTTTCTTCCTGTTCCTGAGTTTTGATACACCGCATGCTACACTGGAATTGCCCACGCAGGAATACCCTGCAGGCGGCGGACTCAAAGGCGGCATGCAATGGTTGGATGAACCGGGGCATATGATCACCACGGCTTCGGGAACTCCGGATTCGTGGATACATCCCGACTACATCAATGCTACCTGGGACCACGATAAAAACGCGGCTACGCCCGAAGTGGCCTGGCCAAATACTTATAAAAGATATGCTACTATAGTACGCCGTATTGACGACCAGGTGGGAGACTTAATGCAATTATTAAGCGACATGGATATTGACAAAAACACCATGGTTGTGTTTGCGTCCGACAATGGACCTTCACAGGAATCCTACCTTCCCAAAGAATACGTATCGAACGAGGCAGATTTCTTTAACAGTTTTGGCCCGTTTGATGGCATTAAAAGAGATGTATGGGAAGGTGGCATTAGAGTACCTGCCATTGTAAGTTGGCCATCGCACATCAAATCTTCAGCCAAAATAAAATCACCCTCTGCATTTTACGATTGGCTGCCCACATTTGCCAATGCAGCAGGACTACCTGCACCTGCTTTCAGCGACGGACACACGCTGATGCCTTTGCTAACCGGGCAAACCACCACCGATAACAACCGAACAGTGTATATCGAATATGCTGTAGGAGGGAACACACCGGACTATACCGATTTTGCCGAAGCCCACCGCAACCGGATCCGCAACCAGATGCAGATGCTGCGAATGGGAGATACCGTAGCGGTTCGGTATGATATTCAATCGGCGGATGATGATTTTGAAATATACAATGTGGTGAAGGATCCTCAGCAAACCAATAACCTGGCTTTAAAGAATAATATGGCTGCCAAACAAACAGCGCTGAAACAAACGGTAACCGCTATGCGCCGCCCGGATACGTCGGCTGCCAGGCCATACGACAATGCACTCATGCCACCTATAGCCAATACTGAAGAGATAAAAGCTGGTATTCAATGGGAGTATTATAAAGGTAATTTTCCCTGGTTACCGGCGGCAGGCAGTGTAACGGCTTCTGAAACCGGGGTTTCTGAAAGTCTGGAGTTAACACAACTCAAGGCGGATCATGAAGGCGCCGTGTATTACAAAGGCTTCCTTAATGTGCCGGTAAACGGATCCTATACATTTCATGCACGAATACAAGGTCCATTTGTTATGAGAATACACGATGCGCTTGTATTCGATAACGACTTTGGCTATGAAAAAAAGAAAGTAACGCAAGCCCATATTTTATTGAAAGCCGGACTCCATCCATTTCGTATTTATTATGGCAGAAAAGATGGATCGTTACAAACTGTTCCGGAAATTACCTGGGAAATTACAGGCAGTGCCGCGAAGAGCGATTTTAAGGAAATAGTATATATTAAAAAGAGGTAAGGAACTGGTATCAGACCGAAATGAAGTAATCTTTTTAAAAAAAGGGGGATGCATAAACATGCGTCCCCGTTTTTAAAATCCAATATCCTATGAAAAACCTTCACAAATATATACTGCCGTTTTTAAGCCATATAACATCTACATTCCTTTTTAGTAAACGGTAGTTTTTGGAGTGTAATTCACCTAAAATGAGCTATAGATTTTTGCATTAAACCGGGGTTTTTACAAAACCACGTTAGCCGGGAATAAAATGAGTGGATAACGGGCTTTGGGGCGGTTGAATAAAATACCCCAAAGCGGGTATAGTTAATGAAAATGAAATGCAGTTTTGGGATGCTATTTTAGAATTTGGAAAACAATTCCAGGAACTCCGACCGGCGACTGCGCGAGAGCGTTACATTATCATCGTTATCCATAACAATGTACCCGCCTTCGCCCCTCACAAATTTTTTTACATGATTAAGATTGATGAGGTATGAACTGTGCACCCGGTAAAAATCTGTGCCACTCAATGCTTCGTCCATCTCCTTCAACACCCGTGAAACCATTATTTTTTTACCGTTGCCGAGTATTACATTGGTATAATTACTTTCGGCCTTGCAGTAAATAATATCACCCGTAGCAACAAATATCAGCCCATCGCCGGTAGTTAACGCGATGCGCGGCGGGGTTGACCGGGCAGGCTGCTTCATATGCTGCATCAACAGCGCGAATTGTTCTTTTGTAGGAATCGCTTTTTTCTCTTCTACCCTGCTGATGGTAGCTTTAAGATCGTCGGGATCAACCGGCTTTAATAAATAGTTCAATGCTGCATATTTAAATGCCTTTATGGCAAACTGGTCATACGCTGTACAGAACACTACCTCAAAAGACAGATTGCTGACCTGCTCCAGCATGTCGAACCCATTCATTCTCGGCATTTCAATATCAAGGAATACCACATCCGGATTATGTTGATGAATAGCTTCGATACCCATTTCCGCCGTATTGCACATAGCCACAACATTTGCCTGGGGACAGTAGGTTTTCAGTAACCATTCCATCATCTCCAGCGCATTTTTTTCATCATCTACCAGCACACATTTAATCATATCGTTTGTTTTTATATTTCGTCTACGGGAATATTCAGTATCACTTTGGTTCCGGCGGCCTTACCGTCTGCATCCTTTACGTCTTCAATACATATCGAACCTTCCAGTCCAGCCTGCCTGCTGAGTAACACCAGCCGGTTTTCAGTCAATGTCAACCCCAAAGATTTTCTTGAAGAAGTGGATTTACTTTTTAACTCTTTTGCCTTTTTGCGGCCCACACCGTTGTCTTCGATAATACATTGCAGAATGTTATCTCCCTTGCGTGTAATATTAACCGACAGATCGCCATGGTCTGCTTTATGTAGAAGTCCATGCCATATGGCATTTTCTACATAAGGTTGTATAATCAGAGGCGGCACGTAAACAGTTTCCGGAAATACTTCATCATTATAAGAGATATTGTAAGTAAATTTCTTCTCAAAACGTATACTTTCCATTTCAATGTACAGTCTTAATGCTTCCAGTTCACTGGCCAAAGTAATAGACTTGTTATTTGAATTATCCAATATTAACCTGATGAGCCTGGCAAAACGGGTGAGATACAGCGATGCTGTTGCCTGGTCGCTTTTTACAATATACCTGTTGATAGAATTAAGACAGTTAAAAATAAAATGCGGGTTCATTTGAGCACGCAGCGCCTGCATCTCAGCATCCGCCATTTTTTGCCGGGTGTCCATAATAATAGACTCGGCCTGGCTTTTTTCAGCCTCTGCTTTTGCTTTTACTATTTTATTGGCGCAGAGTGAAGCGATGGTGGTGAGAATAGAAACGTGCTTCTGTTTAAAAAAACCTTTTTTTGAATGCCCTGAATGGATAACTCCCCAAACTTTTCCATCGATAATAATGGGAACGTCGATTTCCGAAGAATGATGTTCTTCTTCCATCCTATAATGGGTATCCCTGGAGGTATCACTAACGATCTCCCACTTACCCGAAGCTGCCACAAAGCCCGCGATTCCTTCTCCCAGGGGAATCTCCAGCGATTCGCTTATTTCTACCGGCCCTGTTTTCCCCCACCGGTGCCCTGCCTTTTTTGTTAACAGCTTCCGCTCATCATCTACAACATACATTGCACAAACTTCAAAATGAAGACGATCTATGCAGTTTTCAGTAATATTCCCCAAAACATTTTCTATGGCATTGGTTTCATAAATATTCGAGGAAAAATAATTGATGGCCTGCGCTGTTTCCAGTTCTTCTTTATGCCGGTTTATTTTACGGCGGTGATTCAGAATGATTCGCCCTATGAGCAGTGCCAGCGCCAGCACACATAAGCTAACAAACCACCACGTTGTCCAGAAGGGGTTCAGAATAGCAAAAGAAAGCGCATTGGTCGATTTTTTCCAATCCACCTGGTTTAAACTCGCCTCCATTTTAAGTACGTAATTACCGGGCGCAAGCGAAGAGAAGCTTACAATACCCCCGTTGCCAATTTCCTTCCATTCTTTATCAAGCCCTTCGAGTTTATACCTGTATTTTACCTTAGCCGGGTTATTAAAATATATAGCATTAAAACCCACTTCCATACTTCGCTCGGAGTAATTGATCGGTTCCAGTTTGTCGAAAGCATACATTGAATAATCCTTATTGCCAATTCTTGCTTTGCTGATATACGCTTCAAAAGATTCTGCGGGAGCCGAAAAAGTTTCAGGTTGCCAGTAGTTGATGCCATTTAAACCACCAAAATAAACGATCCCATCCTTGTCTCTGAACCAGCCGTTGCTGTTAAAACCATACCCTTGTATATTATCGGAACGGTCAAAAAGATTGAGTTTTGACGTACGGGGATCAAAGCGATAAATACCATTTTCGGAGCTCGCCCAAATGACTCCTTTTTTATCCTGGTAAACCGTGTAAAGCCAAATATTGTCGAAAACGTTGGTGACCTTGGCAATCTTTACTTTTCCATCAATATAATACAGGGTAAACAGTCCATCCGTGCAGGAAAATAATAACCCGCTATCCGGCAGTATAAAACCGGTGTACCCATTGGTGAGAATATTACTTCTGAAATTTTCCGGTACTTTTAAAAGCAAATTCATTTTAGCATCCAGGCAAAACAATCCTTTTGATGTGGCAAGCCATACGATGCCGTCCTGCCCCTGCCCACAAAAACTGGCTGTAGCGCCCCGTATTTCGGGAAGATTGAATCTTCGCAGGTGATAGTTTTTACCGTTCAGAATATATACCGCGTCCCTGGCGGAAATAACATGGTCGCCACTCTGGAGTGTAGTAATGTCGTTCACAAAATCGTGTTCGCTCAATTCCCTGTCTTCGGGCGAATCATAAATGGGCCGCCGGTACTGCATCGTTGTGGTATTGAACAACCAAATCCCTTTATTAGTAGGCCCGAGGATCAAATATTTACCGTCGTACACCATTCCCCGTATCGACTCATGACTTAATCTCGTACTATCATCTACCGCGGGTGCATATACACGCCATGTATTTTTGTCTTTTTGCCAGCAACTGAAACCATAACCGGTTGCCACCCACAACTGTCCTTTTTCATCCTGCACTATTTTCCGAACATCATTAATGTTAGCCGATATTTCATCGCTCATCTGCGTTAGCTTAATCAGCGCCATCGTTTGGTTTTTAAATGGAAACCTGGCTATGCCGTCTGTAGTAGCGATCCACACATAATCTTCGGGTTCATCATAAAAAATATATGTGGCATATTCATTGGTAGCCACTTTGCGACCGTTCAGAAAAAAATGCTGTACAATAAAACGCTTTTTATGCGCGTCGTACTCAAATATCCCTTCAGAGGAAGCTACCAAAAAACGCGAAGAAGAAACGGGCACCATACTCCTCAGGCTAAACGTTTCCGGTTTTCCCTGATCAAGCGATGCGACAGTGATCTCACCTGTTGAAAACCGATACCATTGCGACCCGTTATAGCGGGAACTTACCAGTGCGCTGTCTTCACTCACGGGGTATATGCCATACAGAAAATTCCCTGCTAAACTATCCGTAGCACCGGTCTCAATATTACAGCGATAGATAAAATTTTTGTTGTGTACAAACAAAGTGTTGTTATAGGTCACACAGATGTCAGTATTCAGGTCGCGGCCGGGCCCTATCACACGCGGCACCACTTCAAACCGGTGTGTGGTGGCATTGTATTGAAAAAACCCGGTATTGGTAAGAAGCCATCTGCGGCTATCGGGTAATTCAATAACAGGTCCGATTTTCATATTCTCCTCCTTCCCTTCCACAACTGCCGGTTTAAATGTGCCCGACGCTTCGGAAAAAAGGAATACCTCTTTATCTGAGCACACCCATATATTGCCTTGCTTATCGCAAAGCATACTGTTCAGCCGGTCTGCAGGCCGGAAATTCAGTGTCTCTTTCCCGTCAAAACTTTGCACCTGCGACCTGTAGAGTATCCACAGGAAACCCCGTTGGTCTTTTGCCATCGAGTTTATGGCGTCGGGGCGTATACCACTCGGGTAATCAAAAACCTGGAGATGGTATTCGCGTAACTGGGCATGGGCAGCCGATAAAAAAAACGCTGTGCAGATAACGACACATACACTTCGTATATAGGTAACCGTTATCAATTTGCTTTTATTTGCGTGTTAAATGATTGACTCATGCAATGCTGGTTTTCTGAAAAATAGCTTTTCGTTATATAAACTGCCATATTTTTTAGTATCCCACGTATTTTATTGAGTGACTGGCATGACTTTCGTTCCTGCTGTAGTTTGGGGCAACCTTTTTTGAAAAGTTGGGTTGCCAGGGTTTACTCCCTGCCTGTACTGAACTTTTCTGAAATTTGTGTTAAAGATACGGTGGCTATGTTTACCGAAACAGCAGCAGCGGAAACAGGAAGGGAACCCAAGACTTTTATATTTGAGAATTGCTGTAGTTTTGAATACCGATAAACATCACAAAGAATACCCGATAGCCCGGAAAAAATAAGAGCATGCAAAAATTATCCCTATCTAATATCTTATCCTTTATCGTTGCTGCAATGGTTGCCTTTAGCGCCTGCAAGCCGGGAAAACCGGCAGATGCGGATGCGGCGGCGGTTGGTGCAGCAGTTCCTTTGCTTGCCCAAAACATGAATGAAGTTAAAATTGGAGGGGCTATTTCCTGTACGCAGGGATTAACACCCGGCGACAGCACTTTGTTTATGAATGGCGGAGGATCTGTTTTTGAAGCTACTAAAGAAAACGAGACATCCGGTTTCAATCAAAATATGCCGGGTATGGTTCTGATACCAGGCGGAGAATTCAGCATGGGCGGTGTAAACCCGGTGGGAATGACCGATGGCGGCCATGAGGACATGAATGATGCGAGACCGGTTCACCGTGTTTATGTTGATCCGTTTTATATGGATGAAACAGAAGTCACCAATAAACAGTTTGCCGCTTTTGTGAAAGCTACCGGCTATGTTACCGTTGCCGAGCAGAAACCTACAAAGGAGGAATTTCCCGGCGTTCCCGAAGAAAATCTTATTGCAGGCGCTGTTGTATTTACGCCCCCTGCGCAGCCGGTTGCTTTAAATAACCACTACCAATGGTGGAGTTATATAAAAGGCGCTAACTGGCGTAATCCCACAGGTGAAAAAAGCAGCATTGCCGGAAAGGAAAATTACCCGGTGGTAGGTGTAGCCTATGAAGATGCAGCAGCCTATGCCAAATGGGCCGGAAAACGGTTGCCTACGGAGGCGGAATGGGAGTTCGCGGCAAGGGCAGGCAAAAACGGGAACCTGTATACCTGGGGTAATGAACTTAAAAATGGTGAAAAATGGCAGGCCAATACTTTCCAGGGGCAGTTTCCCAATGCAGACCTTGGTACGGATGGATTTGCTGGTATTGCGCCCGTTAAGCAATTTCAACCCAATAGCTATGGCCTATACGATATCGCCGGCAATGTATGGGAATGGTGCAGCGATTGGTACCGTGCCGATTATTACACCCAACTCGCCCAGTCCGGCGTGGCCAAAAATCCCAAAGGACCAGATTCGTCTTACGATCCTGCAGAGCCTGCCGAAAAGAAAAAAGTACAACGTGGCGGATCCTTTCTTTGCACCGACCAATATTGCACAAGGTATATGGTAGGCACCCGTGGCAAAGGCGAATGGCGGTCTTCCACCAACCATATTGGTTTTCGATGCGTGAAGGAAGCAGTGGTGAAAAAATAAGGCGGCTTCTTTCAATTACCTCGAAGGTCTTGCGCTAAAGCCTTTCATCACTTGTTGAAGAGTTCCCCTTATGCCTTCCCGCCACATTATCAGCGAAAGTCCCGGGAAGCAGATTGTAAATCATACCCGAATTGGCTTCGTAGCCGCCCTCATCTAAGATTCTTTTAATAGAAATACAACAGTTTCGGGCTTGGCGTTCAGGGAGGCGGAGCACAAACGTCAATAAGCACTGAACTTGAATAGAAGCACGAAACTCCAGGTATGCACGTCAGCCCGGCTGACGCAAAACCCGCTAGCGGTTCGTTGTTCTTTTTTAGTTATTTACATATTCCAAAATGTCGCCCGGTTGGCAGTCTAATGCTTTACAAATTGCGTCTAAGGTGCTAAAACGAATTGCTTTCGCCTTCCCTGTCTTTAAGATAGAAAGATTAGATAATGTCAAATCAACTCTTTCAGAAAGTTCATTCAGAGAAATTTTTCGCTTTGCCATCATTACGTCTAAGTTTACAATAATTGGCATAGCTTAAATTGTTAAGTCATTTTCAGATTTCATATCTACGGCATTTTGCAAAATCTTTTGAAGCACTGCCACAGCAGTTGCAACTACGATAGAAATAAAAGTGATTACGATACACATTGCAAGAAAACCAGCAGGGTCGTCTTCTTTACTATGAAATATTCTTATGTATAGTCCTGCCATCACAATTAAAATGCTTAATATGATTGCGCAATATTTTATACTTCTTACAGCTCTTACTGAGGTTAGTGAAAACAATTTATTTTGTCCAATATGTCCGAGTAATTTGAATGCTTTATACAACGCAACAAAAAAAGCGATTGATGATGCATATCCATACAAGATGAATGGGTCAGCGTAAATGCTGAACAAGTCTAGATTTTTAGCTCTCCCCTCGGTCAAGGGAAGCCAACCCATAATGACAAGTGCTATAATACCAATAAGCACGATGACTGCCTGAAGAAATATTATTGAAGTTCTTTTCATATGATTTTTTGAATTTGAAATTCATGTCTCAAATATAATAAATATTTTTTGATAAACAATAAATATTTATCGTTTTTGTAAAATATTCTAAAAATGATGTCTTTGTCTTATTTAAACTGCTTTACAAATTCAGGGTTGTAGCATCATCCACAACGGCTTCGCCTGCCAATGCTAAAATAGCGAGGTCCTTTCCAAAACGGATTGCCCTGGCAGGATAGCTGCATTTACACGGGGTTTTAGTGTAATGATTGCCTGTTCCTTTTTATTGAGATAATAATGCCGCCGCGTGTTGCTGAATTTTGCGAATGGCTGCTGCTATTTGTTCCATATCTGTTTTGGTTCCCAGTAACATCGTTTGATAGAACCAAACGGCCTGGTCATTGGCCAACAGGTCGTTCTGTGGACATTCATTGCGCTCCAGCCATTCCCGCATGGTTTGTTCCCCATATATTTTCAGGTAATGCTTGTTCTGCGCAAGACCTGTAACATAAGCATCTTTGTTCATCGTACCATAACCCGCCGAACAGGGTATGCCTTCGGCGCTTAATGCTTTTAAAAAAGTAGCCCGGCTTAATCCTGCAAAGTGCTCCTTCTGGTAGCGGAACATGTACAAATGATAGGCGCTCCTGGTAGTGCCCGCATACAATTTTGCCGGCACAATGCCCGGGATTTCCTGTAATAATTGAGTAAGATAATCTGCATTCCCGCTTCGGCGGCGCGATTGCGCTTCCAATCTTGTCATTTGCGCCAGCAAGAGGCTTCCCTGGAATTCGGTAAGCCGCAGGTTGGTACCGCGGGTGCCTGAGCCTGTGTTGTAAGCTGCGCTGTTGCCGCCCTGCCCCTGGTTGTGAAAGGTATAGCAGGTTGTGGCAAATTGTTTGTCATTCGTGATAATGGCGCCTCCTTCGCCGCAGTTCAGGTTTTTTGACGATTGAAAACTGAACCCGCCCGCCAATCCATAGTTGCCTGCCTTTTTACCACGCCACTCAGCCAAATGCGCCTGGCAGGCATCTTCTATTACAGGAATACTTTTCCGGTTACCGATCTCCATAATTTTATCGAGGTCGGCAGGTGAGCCGCCAATATGCACGGGCATAATCACCCTGGTTTGATCTGTAACAGCCGCTTCAATTTTATTGGCATCAAGCTGAAAACTTTCAATATCGGTATCTACAAATACCGGTAATGCATAATTCAGCACCACCACATTATAAGTCGCGATAAAAGTGTATACCGGGATAATCACTTCGTCTCCGGGACCAACACCCAAGGCTCCCAGCATGGTAGTGAGTGCGCTGGTGCCACTTGAAACCCCTAAACAATATTCGGCGCCAAGCTGCTTTGCATATGCCTGTTCGAAGCGCGGCATTACAGCGCCACCCAACCGCCCCCACTGTTTACTTTTCAATACACCCGCCAGGCCATCTTGTTCCGTGGCATCAAATACCGGCCACCCCGGAAAATCGCCGGGGTGCGCTTTAGGTCCACCCAAAAGGGCAGGCTTTGGATCCGGGTGGCATGCCGATGCATACTGCGGCGCTCCAATCGCCACACCTAACCCGGCAAAGGAAACGGTATTAATAAATTTTCTGCGTCCTGTTTTGTTTTGCATATCAAGGTATTGAAGATGTTTTTAAGTAGACGAGATAAAAACAGACAACTTTATTCAATCGTTGCTAACTACTGTTTCTATGATCCGGACCGGGCTGCTGATGCATGATGAAAGTTACATGATGAAAGCCAAAATTAAGTTGACATACTTAAAAAATGCATCATTGCCTGAAATGAATAGCAGGAATAGTTTGCGTTTCAGCGAGTCGGGATGGTAAACTTTTTTTGATTGATGCGGGGGCAGGTCGCAGTTCGACAGCTCTTCTCCCAATTTTACAACTGTAACTTAACACTATTCTTGCCACGGAAAATATTATAATGCGTTTTCTTCCTACATTGCAGGATAAATTTTTTGAACATGAAGAATAAGTTTTCTTTGATGCTGGTAGCCATCGTTGTGCTTTGTAGTTGTGGTAATCCTTCGCAAATGTTCTCATCCGAAAAAATGCTTGATGGCGGATATGATGCGTACCAGACTTATGCTTTTTTACCCACTACCGATACCATGTATGCTAAAATGGTTGATCGCAAAGCCCTGGTGCCCATTTTGTCGGAGGAAGCAGTGAAGCAACTGGAAAAGAAAGGCATGCGACTGGATAATACTAACCCGGACTGCCTGTTCACTTATCGTTTGGTGGTAAGTAGACAATATGAGGCAGGCCGGCAGGAACATGTGGCTTACAATCCACAGGTATATAATGCGGCGAGTACGCCTATTATTTATTCCGATGCCGCCGGAGCCAGTTATGTAAGATCGGGTAGCGGCTTTGGTCATAATCAAGATGTATATTACTTCAGCAGCAATAACCGGCCTTATACCTACAGCGGTGACTTGATGATCGATACGCTACGCGAAGGCTCCATGGTGATAGACATGATAGATGCCAAAACCAATAAAGTAATCTGGCGAAGCGTTGCCGAAAGTAAGCGTAAAGAGTCGGAAAAACGCACGATTGAAGAGGCGGTTTCGGAAACTTTGCCGAAGATGTTTCGCAATCTTCCGAGAAAATAAACAGGTGAGCCAATTTCCCAAATGGTTTTCAGGATATTAACAATCACTTACCGGTTTCTCTTTGTTTATCAAGTTTAATTTTCGCTTCTTTTACATTCTGCAAAATTTGATTCAAAGCATTGCGGTCGAAATATTTACCTTTTGTAAAAACCCCATAAATATGTTGGGTAGCTTTAATATCCAGTAATGGATTATTGTCAAGTATAACCATATCGGCTATTTTACCTTCGTCAACCGAACCCATCGAGGTTGATTTTCGCATGAACTTCGCTCCGTTTATCGTAGCCGCCTGTAAAATATCGATAGGCTTCATGCCGGCTTCCTGGAAAAGCTCCAGCTCGCTGATCAGCGATTCGCCCGGATATACAAAACTGTTGAGTGCCGCCTCATCGCTTCCCGCTAAAATGGTAATGCCTGCATGTTGCATAAGGGGAACCTGGCTTGCCGTAAACTGAGACCTTTTCTTTCTTTCTTCCATTTGTTCAGGTGTATCATTCTTCATCCGCTCAATCCGCCAGGTATAACTTTCCGTATAGGCTTTCGTAAGATAGCTTTCCATCATACTATCTTTCGTGTAGTCATGCTCATTTAAATACGCCAGTTGCTTCGAACCGATAAGCGTTGGCGTTACAGCCAATCCCTTCTTTCCGAGTATTGCATAGTTTTTAATGGCAAGTTGTTGGTCAAACGCGTTTTGATACCGTTGATTAGCTTCGGCACTTGTGATCTTGCCAGACTTAAGGTCAGCAACAATTTGCTGCTCATTACCACCCAACCTTAACAAATAGCTGGCATGTTCCACACTTGAAAGCCCGGCATCCACCAACTCTTCAATAGTTAAATCAATAGGCACATGGCCGGAAACAAGATAACCGCGTGCATGAGCGGCCTTAACACTTTTTAAAAAGAGAGGACCCTTTAACGTATTTTCCGTGATTTTTACAAAATCAACTTTCCAGTCATCAAGCTTATCCAGCATTTGGTTAAGCTCCTGTTCATTTGCAATTTCAAGATCGCCTTTCCACATGGAGTTAACGCCTTCCAACTTTAAGCCTGCAGTAAAAATGGTAGGACTCAATAATTTACCGGCGGCTATTTCATTTCTCCAGGCGAGTACCTGTTCCCCTAAATCACTGGCAGCATCTCTTACCGTGGTTATCCCATAAGCTAAGAACAAAGGCAGCAAGGCCTTATTGTCTTCTACCAGGTTTTGTCCTTCCAGGTGAATGTGCATATCCCAAAGCCCGGGGATCAGGTATTTGTTTTGCGCATTGATTTGATTGGC
>CAYMKT010000111.1:0-10187 GCA_964391065.1 uncultured Terrimonas sp.
AGGCTTTCGGTTGACCTGAACAAAATCAGATTTTTTTAGTGTTTTTCTATTAATTTTGCGTCAAAAATATGCCAGCCTGTGACGCTGATATTTTTAAAAAACTGATCTATGAGTTCGGAAATGGTAAATTCAAAGAAGCCGTATTTTTCCAAAGCCAATGAGGATATTTTTCTGCAACTTCGAACTGAAGCAAAAAAAATCGTAAACCGTCTTGAATCTCAAAGAAGAAGGGAGATATTGGTAAAGGCTTATATTTTTCCCTCACTTTATTTTTTTTTCTGGGCATTGGCGTTGGGTTTTGGTAAAACAGCAATTGTTTTATACGGCTGTTATTTTTCGATGGGTATTTTAATTGTGCTCAACTACCTCAATATTGTGCATGATGCCGTGCATCACACTATTTTTCGTAGCCGGCGGGCCAATGAATGGTATGCTTACCTGTTTGACATTATGGGGGCCAATAGCTTTATATTTAAAGCCCGTCATGTGCGGTTTCATCATAATTATCCCAATGTGGGTGGATGGGATACCGATATCGACCAAAGCGCGTTGGTGAGGATTGTTCCGCATTCGCCCATTTCACGATTTCACAAATACCAGCATATTTATCTCCCGTTCATATATCCAATGTTTTTATTTAACTGGCTGTTGGTTCGCGATTTTAAGGATTTCTTCGACAAAAGCAGGACTGTGCAAAAACTGATTACGATACCCAGGGAAGAGTTCATCAAGCTATTTGTTTTTAAACTGCTTTTTTTGGGCTACGTGGTAATTATTCCCAAAATAGTGCTGGATATTTCCTGGGTTACCATGCTGGTTGCTTTTTGCATTATGATTTTTACGGCCAGTATTTCTGCATTGATGGTATTGCTTCCGCCACATGCCAATACCGAATCTGAATTTCCGGCGCCCGATGCCGAAAAAAAGCTGCCTCACACCTGGTTAATGCATATGCTCATTACTACCAACGACGTGAATGGCAACAACTGGTTTACCCGCAACGTAATGGGTAATTTTAATTATCATGTTGCGCATCATCTTTTCCCTAACATACATCATTGCTATTATCCCGAGATAACCAACGTGCTCAAGCAGCTATCGCTTCAGTATAACCTGCCGTACAGGTCATATTCCTTGCTTACTTCTCTTAAGAATCATTACATCCTCTTAAAACAAAACAGGGCCGACTTTGATGTTTGGGAAGAATCCATGTAAAAAGCATTGGGCTAAAAAAAGATCAGTGTTGAATGTTGCATGGTGACGCAACGAGATTTTGTGTAACTAAGTATGTAAATTGTGCAAAATAGAAGAAATGGATTTTTCTTGGGAAGGCCAGGTGGCTATTGTTACAGGAGCAGCCTCAGGATTGGGTTTTGCAATTGCAAGCCGCCTGGCTGCGCATAGGGTAAGACTTGCTTTATTGGATAAAGACCCGGAAAAATTGCGCATGGCAGCGGCTGCGTTAAACGGGGAAAACGAAATATTCGCGTTGGATATCACCCATGAAAAAGTAGTGCAGGAAGCGGTAGATGCGATAGCAAAAAAGTTTGGTAAAATTGATATCCTTGTCAATAGCGCAGGCATAACCGGCGATACCAATATTAAAAGTCATCTCAGCTCAACGAACAATGTTGAACTGGTTTTCTCTGTTAATTTTATGGGTAGCTACTTTACTTCAAAATACGCCCTGCCATGGATGTTGCAGAATAACTATGGCCGTATTCTACATATCGCATCAATTGCCGGCAAAGAAGGCAATGCAGGCATGCTGGCATACTCCGCTTCTAAGGCTGCGGTAATTGGCATGACGAAGGTGCAGGGCAAAGAATATGCTGAAACAAATATCACCATAAACGCATTGGCGCCCGCTGTTATACAAACAGCAATGGTAGATGCATTACCTGAGGCCCAGGTAAAGTACATGACGGATAAGATACCCATGAAACGTTGCGGAACATTGCATGAAGCTGCAGCTATGGCCTGTTTTATAGTATCACCCGAAAATAGTTTTACAACGGGTTTTACTTTTGATTTGTCGGGTGGAAGAGCTACTTATTAAGCGAGACTAATACAATCATAATAAAATGACAGTTACAAAATTTCAGCCCGGCGAAATAAAGATTGGCGTTGTAGGATTGGGTTTGATGGGATGCAGTATAACCACTTGCCTTTTGATGGCGGGGCACCCGGTGGTGGCAGTAGCGCCCATTCCTGTTGATATGAAACATGCCGGCAAACGCATCACCAAACATTTACAAAGATCGAAAAAGGAAAAACTGGTGGATCACCCCGCGGCATTCTATCTGCAGCAACTGGTCATTACCGAAGACTACAATCTGTTGCACGACTGCAAACTGGTCATTGAGTGCACTCTCGAAAGTATTGACATTAAGAAAAACGTGTACAGTAAAATAGAAGCTGTAATAAAAAAAGATACTTTGCTTGCCAGCAATACTTCTGCAATTCCTATAAGCATATTGCAACAACAAACTAAATATCCCGCCCGTTTTTTTGGATTGCATTGGGCCGAACCCTCACACACCACACGCTTTCTGGAAATTATTTGCGGAAATGAGAGCGACATAAAAAAAGGGGAAGAACTGTACGAGTTATCACATGCCTGGGGAAAGGAACCTACGCTGGTGCGAAAAGATATCAGGGGATTTATTACTAACAGGCTGATGTATGCGATGTATCGCGAAGCGATATCACTGGTTGAAAATGGTTATGCTACGGTGGAAGATGTAGACAGGGCATGCCGGAACAATACAGGGTACTGGATGACTTTGGTAGGCGTATTCCGCTGGATGGACCTGACGGGCGTGCCTGCCTACCATACCGTAATGAAGGATCTGTTTCCTACTTTGAACAACAGTACGCAGGTGCCAAAACTCATTGACGATATTGTAAAGTCCGGAGGAAAGGGAACAGCTAATGCTCATGGCTTTCACCAGTACACAGCCGAAGAAGCCAAACTATGGGAAGAAACATTTACCGCATTTAGTTATGATATCAGAAAACTGGCATTAAAATACCCGGAGGATGTAGTGAAGAAAAAACTGAAACAACCTAAGCAACCGGGAAAATAAAATTACGGCTGCGGATATTATCGTTTACTTCATCGTACAAATAAATAAACACTGTTGCATGTTGATTATAGACGCCCATCTCGATCTTTCCATGAATGCCCTCGAGTGGAACAGGGATTTGAAACAGCCCGTTACCGCCATCAGGGAACGGGAAAAAGGCATGACGGATAAGCCCGACCGCGGCAAAGGAATGGTATCATTACCGGAGCTGCGAAAAGGAAAGATTGGATTGGTAGTTGCCACGATGATTGCGCGATTTGTAGAGCCGAACAATTCAAGACCCGGTTGGCATTCGCCCGAACAGGCCTGGGCGCAGGCGCAGGGCCAAAATGCGTGGTATAAAGCCATGGAAGATGCGGGAGAAATGGTTCAGATTACCAACAGAACAGCATTGGATGATCATATCCGTTTATGGAACAGTGCGGCTGTGCCCGACGATAAAAAGCCGGTTGGGTATATTTTAAGCCTGGAAGGTGCAGATTCGGTAGTTACCCTGGATTACCTTGAAAAATACTACCAACTGGGTTTACGGGCGCTCGGCCCGGCTCACTACGGACCGGGGCGTTATGCCCCGGGTACAAGTATGGAAGGTCCATTAACGGCAGCCGGAGTGGAATTGCTGAAAGCAATGGATGCGATGAATATCATTCTTGATGTAACGCATCTTACCGATGAGGGTTTTACTCAAGCTGTAAATTTGTATAAAGGTCCCATATGGGCCAGCCATCACAATTGCAGGGCACTTGTGGATTACCAGCGGCAACTGACAGATGAACAGATCAAAATTTTGATTGAAAGAAAATCAGTAATTGGCGGCGTGCTTGATGCGTGGATGTTAAAGCCGGGTTGGATAAGGGGTAAGCATGATCCCCGCACTGAAGGTATTACACTCGATGTGTTGATAGATCATTACGATCATATTTGCCAGATTGCTGGTAACAGCCGGCATATTGCAATAGGAAGCGATTTGGATGGGATGTTCGGGCAGGAACAGTCGCCATACGATATGGATACTATTGCCGACTTACAGTTGCTGCAGGGATTGCTTGCAAAACGCGGTTATAAACAGGAAGACATTGAAAACATCTTTCATAAAAACTGGCTGCGTTTTTTGCACGATGCATGGAGTTGAGCAAAGAAAAACTACAAAGACAAAGATGAGAAGATAGACGAAAAGGGAGTGGAACCAATCCCGGCTTTTTTTTCTTTTCACCTCCTCCCTCTCCCCGGCAATATTACATCAGAAAGTAACAGCCGCATTGTCTATTACCTTGCCTCTTTCGGTACGCATGGTGCGCGCCGGAAATTTGGTAATAACGCGGTAGTCATGTGTTGCCATCACTATAGCTGCTCCATAATCTCTGGAGATGTGAAACAACAGTTGCATAATCTCATCGGAAGTTTCGGGATCAAGGTTACCAGTAGGTTCATCTGCTAAAATCAATTTGGGCGAATTGAGTAAGGCCCGCCCCACATCCACACGCTGCTGCTCACCGCCCGATAACTCAAAGGGAAATTTAAAACCCTTTGTTTTTAATCCCACTTTATCGAGTACGTCGTTTATTTTTTCTTCAATGAGTTTTTCATCCTTCCATCCCGTGGCACGCAATACAAATTTCAGGTTGTCGTGTACGTTACGGTCGGTTAACAATTGAAAATCCTGGAATACAATACCGAGGTTTCGCCTGAGGAAAGGAATTTTTTTCCAATCCATATCCCTTAACTTATATCCTACTACAGTCCCCTCTCCTTCTTTTAATTTGAGTTCCCCGTAAAGGGTTTTCAAAAGGCTCGATTTCCCCGACCCGGTTTTACCCACCAGGTAAACAAATTCTCCTTTGTTTACACTAATGTTAACATCCTGTAAAATAATAGACTGTCCCTGGTAAATATTTGCGTGCTGTAGATATAAAATAGTTTCCGCCATAATTTAAACCCTCAATACATTCAAAGTTAAGGTTTACATTTTTGCAAAGAACGTATTCTTTACGCTAACAAGCCTGGAAAAACAGAAAATTTTCAGTCAAACTAAAAAAATAGTTGTAAAACTAAATTATTAGTTTATCTTTGATTTCAGAAACAAAAAACATGAGTAGTATAAAAAATCTCACGAAGGCAGAAGAGCAAATTATGCAGGTATTATGGAAACTGGAAAAGGCATTCCTGCGCGAAATTGTAGATGCCATGCCCCCGCCATCTCCTCACCAGAACACCGTAGCCACCATTTTAAAAATATTGGTAGAAAAAGAATTTGTGGGCATTGAGCTTTTTGGAAGAATGCACCAATATTATCCCGTGATCAGTAAGGAGGCTTACTCCAAAACCACCATGAAAAGTATGGTGAAAGGTTATTTCGAGGGATCATTCAGCAACGTGGTTTCCTTTATGGTAAAGGAAAACAACCTAAGCGTGGAAGACCTGGAACATTTGCTGAAGGAGTTGAAGAAAAACGGAAAATAGAGACACAACATATATTCTACAAATACTAAATAACATCCCATGCTCGCGATAGCATATTATATTATCAAAGTGGTTATTTGCTCCGGCATTTTATATGGATATTACCGGTTGGCATTGCACAATAAAGTTTTTCACCGTTGGAATAGATTTTACCTGCTGGGTGCTGTGGCAGTGAGCCTCTGTTTTCCGCTGATAAAAATTAATATATGGCATAGCCCAACTGCTGATAGCGGCCAGGTGATCCGGTTATTAAATGTAGTAACAACAAGTGATGAATTGGTATATGAAGCAAGCCAAAACGGCAGGTTTCAGATGACCGGCGAACAGGCACTTGCATTGGCGTATGTTGCCATATCATTTGTTTTGCTGGTGGTGTTGGTGCATACTTTAATTAAACTGTGGCGGTTGATACAATCAAGCCCTTTTCAAAAAATTGAGGATATCCGTTTTGTTGATTCCGAAGCCGAAGGAACACCATTTTCTTTTTTCAAAAACATTTTCTGGAACCGCAGCATCGATATAGAATCTGCAACAGGCAAAAAAATATTCCTGCACGAGTTAACGCACGTGCACGAAAACCACAGTGTAGACAAGCTCTTCATTAATATCGTAATGATTTTCTTTTGGTGCAATCCCTTCTTTTGGCTAATACGCCGCGAAATGAATATGATACACGAATTTATTGCCGACAGCAAGGCTGTAAAAGACAGCGATACCGCTTCTTTTGCCGCTATGATATTGCAGGCGGCCTATCCACGCCACACTTTTGGATTAACAAGCAGTTTTTTTTCATCTTCCATAAAAAGACGTTTACATATGCTGACTAAAACAAACCATCCACGTATTAACTACCTGAGCCGCATACTCGCATTACCCTTGCTCACTTTTGTATTTGTTGCTTTTACCGTTAAAACAAAGCAATTGCTGCCCGCGTCTAATGAAATGAACAATATTGCGCTTGAAAAAAATATCACTGTTGTCGTGGATGCTGGTCATGGCGGCGACGATGGCGGCGCGCAAGGACCTGGCGGCTTATGGGAAAAAGATATCGCGCTGCAGTTAGCCCGTAAAATAAAAACGCTTAATACCAATAACAATGTAAATATTATCCTTACGAGAGACCAGGATATTAAACAGGAATTAAGCACTAAGGTTGATGTAGGCGTAAAACAGCGCGCTGATGCTTTTATATCACTGCATGTGAACGCGGCGATTCCAGGTTCAACCGAAAAATCTTCCGGTTTCGAAATATACCTCTCAAAAAACCAAACCGGTTATTCGGAAAACGCGCGACTACTGGGAAGTCTGATTTCACAGGAAATACAAACAACCTATGGTACAGCGGCATTACTCAAACAAAGAGACGGACAAAAAGGAGTATGGGTGTTGGACGCTCCTGAAATCAATTATCCGGCTTTGCTGATTGAATGCGGCTATATAACCGATAAAAATGACCTTGCCTTTATTATCCGGGAAGACAACCAGGAAAAAATAGCGAAGGACATATTAAAGGCGATTGAGCGATTTGCAAAAGTAAAAGAGGGAGAAAAAGAGGCAGTAATTGAACCGTCAACTACAGAGAACGGTGTTGTACGCATGAGGGCCTCAGAAATCACAATTGATAAGCTGGTGTTGTATAATAAAAATGAACTGCCACAACTTGTTGTTTTAAATGGAAAGGAGATCAGCAAAAAGGATATTAAAAATAAAAGGCTTCTAAATGGTACTGCAACCTTTTATGCTGAAAATCAGCCAACCGCTATAAAACTTTTTGGCGATAAAGCAAAAAACGGCTTGATAGTTCTGGAAGGAACGCTTGTCGAAAAGGAGGCAAAAGGAAATACAGACACGTTGCCCGCAAATATTAAATCCGTTGACATAACAACTGACAACAAAGTGATTGTTATTTATAAAGATGACAGGGCGGAAAAAATAACAATGACGGAGGCGCAAAAAAGGGGCATTGCTCCTGTTGCCAAAACAGGTATTGAAATTCGTTACGGTAAATCCGGCGTCCCGGATTCTGTTTTGTATCTTCTTGATGGAGTTGAAATTTCAGCAGCGGATCTTAAAAAAATTAATCCTGCCGACATTGAAACCATGAGTGTTATAAAAGATAAATCCACGACCGATAAATATGGCGCCAGGGCAAAAAACGGCGTGGTTGAAATCACGTTAAAAAAAGGAGTTGTTGTTGGCGCGGCCAGGCCGGGGAATGTTCTTAAAGTCGGCAACCCCGATTTGCCGGACTCGGTTTTATATTTTTTGGACGGCGTTGAAATTTCAGCAGATGAGATGAAGAAACTGGTTCCGGAAAAAATTGAAAGCATGACCGTTTTGAAGGACAAACCCGCGACAGATAAATACGGCGCCAGGGGCAGGAACGGGGTGATTGAAATTACGTTAAAATAAAGCTGTTGTTGAGTTTGTAAACCCTGCCAGCAGATTTATGGCCAACATGCCTGTTTTACCAACCAGGTTTTCACTAAGCGTTCGCCCGGAAAACACGCAGCACATTCTTGAATTTGAACAACTGACTTTCCCGGCAGAGAATGTTCCTATGACTTTAAATGGAACAAAAGGTGAAGTTTTCCAATCAACAATACTCGGCTCCCAAATATAAGATCAAAACTTTCAACATATATCAGGTGTTATAAAACTAGGAAAACTTACAAAACAAATCGTTGATTCAGTAAAAATGTTCCCGAATGTAAAGGAGAATAAGAAATCGGAAATGAGAGCACGGTATCACGCAGCATGAGAGACAATCGGGAAGTTATGCACAATGCCGCGGGACAGATTCGGTGCTTCGAATATTGGCACTTTTACTTGCCACTCATTCCCGCGCGACACCAAAGCAAGCAAAAGAGCCAAGTGCAGAGTAAACGACAAAATTGAAAATACAAAATAATGATTAAGAAAGGAGGAGTAACTTTATTTCTAACACTGACAACAATCATATCTGTAGCTCAAGATTCATTCAAGCCCATCAGACAAGATTCTTTAAAAGGGACAATTACCAAAGAAAGGTCATGGTGGGACGTTCAATATTACGACATCCACCTTGACATAGATTTTGTCAAAAGAAAAATTATAGGAAGGAATACAATTGACTACAAAATAGTTGAGAAGCCGCATTCACGATTTATGCAGATTGACCTTCAAGAGCCATTATCAATTGACAGCATTAAAACCGGTGAAACCAAATTACAATTTAAAAGGTATGGTGCGGCATATATAATTGACGCTCCCAAACTGAGTGAAGAAAAGGGCAAGCTTGATATTTATTACTCAGGAACCCCAAAAGAGTCGAAGAATCCACCGTATGACGGTGGCTTTGTATGGGCAAAAGATTCTTTAAATCGCGAGTGGATTTCTGTAGCATGTCAAATGGTTGGAGGGAGTATTTGGTATCCGTGCAAAGACCATTATAGTGAGGAGCCTGACCGCGGAGCTTCATTGACGATTTCAATAAATGACTCCTTGGGGGTTTTAATTGGGAATGGGCGACTGAAATCCCGAAGGAATAAAAATGGTAAAACGGAATATACCTGGGCTGTAACAAACCCTATCAATAACTATGGCATTTCGTTTTACATAGGAAAATATGTTAACATTAATGAGGTATATCAGGGAGAGAAAGGAAAGCTAGACTTGGATTTCTGGGTATTGGACTATAACCGAAATAAAGCAATTAGCCATTTAATACCCGAAACAATAAAGACAATAAAGGTTTTTGAAAAATGGTTTGGACCTTATCCATTTTATGAGGATGGACTTAAAATGGTAGAATCATCTTACATAGGAATGGAACATCAAAGCGCAGTGGCGTACGGGAATAAATTTAGGAAAGGCCGTTTTTCATTTAAGAATCTAACAGAGCTTGACCTACAAACCGATCGTTTGATTGTTCATGAGTTGGCTCACGAATGGTTCGGCAATAATATAACAATGTCAGACATTGCAGACAGGTGGGTTCAAGAAGGATTTGCCGCTTATGGAGAAGAACTATTTATTGAAGAACAATTAGGAAGAAATGCCGGTAGAGATTTTTATTTAACAAGACTTCCTAATAAAATAAGAAACAAATCTCCGTTAATCTCAGATTATGGAGTGTTTAAAGATGCTGGCCAAGATATGTATTTTAAAGGTTGGGCCATTATTCATATGCTACGAGAAATCATAAATGAAGACACTAAATTTCAGACCTTTCTACGAGCTCTAAACCAAAACTTTTATCACCAGACTATTTACTCACAACAATTGGAAGAATTCTGTAGTGACTACTTTAAGAGGTACTTTAGCAAGTATTTTGACCAGTATTTAAGAGTTCCATCGATACCAATTTTGGAGTACAGTTTAACCGACAATAAGTTGAAATTCCGACTTGTTGCAGATGTTAAAAACCTAGAGATTCCTATTAAATTGAATTCACCCGACAAATGGATTAATGCGACAACGGATTGGACAGAAATAAAACTAAGGGGGAATGAAATGTTAGAGCCACTTTCTGTTGACGCCAACTTTTTGGTTGACGTAAGACGTGTTGACTAGTGGACATTGCCGACAGTCGACCAGCAAGCTCGATATTACTATACCGACTCAAGCTCATGTCAAAGATTTGTGCTACGAACAGCA
>CAYMKT010000111.1:10287-13049 GCA_964391065.1 uncultured Terrimonas sp.
CTTCGAATTCCCGCCACTGCTTATGCACAAACGTTAGCGGTCAGGCTATGGGCATCAACAAATTAAAGCCTATGAAAGAATTACTGTTGTATCCCCTGCTGCTCTGTTCTACTGTGGTAGCTCAAGACAAATTAGAATTAGATGGATTTGTAGAAGGGTACGATGGAAAGGTTAAGCTGATCCTGAATGTTATCAAACCCAATCATGAAGTAGATATGGAAAATGAGGAAGTGCTTTATATGATTGACGGTAAATTCAGGATCGAAATGAAATTAGAGGAGCCCACATTGCTTTCCATTCGGATTCGGCCGGAGATCACCGGAGACTTCGACCCACGCTCATTTGAGTCTGCGTTTATCTGGGTGGACAACAAGAAAATGACGCTGATCGGGGAAAAGGGCAACTTTGAATATAGCAATGTCACAGGTTATTCACGACAAGATGAAAACGAGCGAATGAAAAATTATGCCCGAAACAGGGAGCATGAATATGCCAGGCGTATAGATTCGCTTTCACAAATGCAGTCGCAAGAAGCAATTACGGAACTCAACGAGCTAAGGTCTATATCCGGACATTATTTGTCAAATAAATATCGGTTGGATTATTGTTTCCAGAATACGAATTCATTCATTTCTGTCTATGAGTATTCATGGTTTGTAAAATGGCTGCCTGAGATGGCTCCTAAATCACACACCGCTGCTTTTTACGACTCACTAAATGATAGCTTGAAGAACAGCGCTCACGGAGAACAGATCAAAAATTACCTGGATCATATTGCAGTTAACCAAAGGCTAAAAATTGGTGATAAAGCCTATAGCTTCTCCCTTCCTGATTCAGCGGGGAATATTGTTTCTCTCAGTGATTTTAAGGGAAAGTTGGTCTTGCTGGACTTTTGGGCATCCAATTGCGGCCCTTGCAGAAAAGAGCATATCAATTACTCTGAAATTTACAATGAGTTTAAGGATCTTGGCTTTGAAATCATTTCGGTAAGTCAAGACAGAAGAAAAAAAACCTGGCAAAATGCGATGACCAAGGACAATATGTCCTGGATTTCCCTCTGGGATGAGGATATGAATGTTTCAATATATGTTTATTTAGTCTCTGGCATACCAGACAACTATCTCATTAGTCAAGATGGGACGATCATAGCCAGAGGTTTGAGAGGTGAGGACCTTAGTAAGTATTTGAATAAAATCCTAAAAGAATGATGGTTGTATATATGATGCTGTTTACAAATGTGGCCGGGCATGACAATCGGTCAACGCCCTCAAAATGAGGGCAAAAAAAAGTGAGGCTAATCACCCCACTTTTCTTCATATTGATTTAGCGCTTTTAATTTACATGGTCAAACTCCAGCCATCGCGGTAGTCGCGTTTTACAAACTGGTTGGCTTCATCAAAATTGGTGATCTTCATATTTTTTGCGTCCCACAATAATTTTTTACGGCCAAGGTATTTATCATCCCAACCCTTAAGGGTCGGATTCTTTAACCACCAGGCCCGGATGGCCAGGTTGCCGATCAATATACTTTCGGCAAAAGGTCCTGCATATTCAAATGGTGAACTGGTTTTTCCTTTACCATAGCCGTCAATACAAGCATTTACCCATTGCAGGTAGTGGCCATCCTCGCCACCCGGAACACGTTCAATGGTTTCAGGAGGCAGCGTTGCTTCCATCATCAATCTTGTTGGCAATAATCTTGGATTAGCTCCGTAACAGTCGCACATTACTTTGCCTTTGGTGCCTTCAAATATTACACCGCCATCCCAGTTGCCCATTGCTTCACCGGGCAATAATTCGTCCGGACGCGGCGGGAGCAAGCCTCCATCCATCCAGTTTACTTTTATATTCCCCTTCCCATCTTTGCGTGGATAGGTTAAACGGATAATAGAAGAAGTGGGAAAGCTATCCTGGAACGCTCCTTCATCCCACATGCCCGCCCAGTTTCCGGTAACGCTGCATTCAAAATCGGAAGGATAGTCGATGGGTAAAATGCGGTAAACCGGGTCCATGATATGGCAGGCCATATCGCCTAATGGACCAGTTCCAAAAGCATACCAGCCGCGCCATTTGCCGGGCAGGTAAGCGGGATTATAATCGATCATTTTAGCAGGTCCTATCCACAGGTTCCAGTCCAGTTCTTTTGGAACATCGAATTTGCCTGTGGGGGTTGGTAAACCCTGGGGCCACACCGGGCGATTGGTCCAGGTGTGTACAGTATGCACCTCTCCTATCATCCCTGAATCCACCAATTCTTTCATCCGTCTTACGCCGTCTCCCGAACCACCCTGGTTGCCCATTTGGGTAATTACTTTATAGCGTTTTGCGGCTTCGGTGAGCGTTCGGGCTTCATAAATATCGTGTGTGAGTGGTTTTTGGGTGTATACATGTTTACCCAACTGCATAGCGGCAAGTGTTGCTACGGCGTGGGTATTATCGGGCGTGGAAATGGAGCACGCATCGATATTATTTTTTTCCTTCGCAAGCATTTCCCTGAAATCCTTATAGTATTTTGCTTTGGGAAATCGTTCCCGTGTTTCTGCAGCGCGTCTGTCGTCCACATCGCATAGCGCAACAATATTTACTTTAGGACTTTCGGCAAAGTTTTTAAGATCGCCAGCGCCTTTTCCACCGGCGCCAATACCTGCGATATTGAGTTTATCGCTTGGTGCGATATGCCCGCGTCCTAATACGTGACGCGGAACGATAAAATACCCGGTTGCGGCTATCGAAGCGTTGCGCAGAAATTTTCTGCGGGAAGC
>CAYMKT010000112.1:0-12983 GCA_964391065.1 uncultured Terrimonas sp.
AAAGGGAAACCAAACTGCCGTGGTAACAAAACCCAAATTTGAATGGATCACCTCACACACTGCCAGGCGCTCATTTTGCACAAACGAATTTTTAGCCGGAACACCTGTGGAATTGATCATGAAAATAAGTGGACATAAAAGAACAAAAGATTTTTATAAATACATCAGGATTACCCCCGAAGAAGCCGCTCATAAAATAAAACAGTTGTGGATGGAGAGAAATGATATGGAGTTGATAAAAGTTTGATTATCACGTTTTAGTTTTAGTCAGCTTATTTTATGTTAAGAGAGCAAAGAAAACATGAAAATCCTACATGTTAAACCCACGCTACGTCAGAACACTTATACGATTGTTTGTGTTCAATATGTACTATTGAACAACTATAATACAACCATCGAATATCTTGAAAATAAGAAGAATTTTATTTTTCTCTCCAACAGCTTTTTTTTCTTGGATCAATAAAAATAACGTAATTATACAAAATTGGTAAGGGGTGTTTTGAAATGCAAAGCAACAATTGCAGATGAAAGTCGACCCGCGCTTTTTTTCTAACTGATTCGACAAAGTAACCCGCCATTCCAGTCATTTTGTCCTCCTGCAATAACTTTTTTTTACCTCGGTAAAGCTGATCTGCGACTTGCGGTGTTGGATGCTCAATGTCAGAATTCCTTATTATTTCCCGGGGGTTGGCTATCACTAAAACCAACATAAAGTGGCAACTGCGATAGCAATAGTTTCGTTTAATCGTGGAAGGGGAGCATTAAAAAATTGTTGACTTTTTATTAAATTCACTACATTGACATTGAAATAGTCGTTTGAATACTCCTCCTCCATACAATGAAAAAGAACTGCTCGCAGCACTCCGTCAGGGCGATCAGTCAGCTTTTACGAGGCTTTACCAGCATCATAGCCTGGCGCTATATTACAATATTCTGTCGTTAGTAAAGGATGAACATTCGGCGGAAGAGTTGGTGCAGGATGTGTTTTTCAAGATATGGAAGATGAGGTCCAGTATGGATATTGAAAAAAATTTTAAAGCTTATCTTTTTGTCACGGGAAGAAACAGGGTATTTGATTTTTTTCGACAGGTAACCCGCGACCATGAATTGTATGCGAGAGTAAAAGCGATTGCCTCGGAAAATTATGAACATATCGAACAGTCCTTATTTGCCCGGGAAAATGCCGATCTGCTCCGAAAAGCGATTGCCACACTTCCTCCCCAGCGCAGGCGTGCTTTTGAACTGTGCAAAATAGAAGGTTTATCTTACCGGCAGGCCAGTGAGGAAATGGGCGTTTCCTTATCTACACTCAAAGACCATATGGTAAATGCTCTTAATACGATCAGGCTCTATGTTTCCAAGAATATTGAAGTCGCAGGTATTCTTGTTTTTTTACTGTCTTTTGATCAATATCTAGCTCTCGGCTTAATCTCCCGGCATTAAATTTCTTTTGTTGAACCCACCTAAATTGTTTAACAGCAGTCTTTATTAAAACGAGCTGTGGAACATCGCGAACTTTTTGCAAGTCTTTTCAGTAAATACCTGGAGAACAGATGTTCCCCCGAGGAGATTGACAACCTGATGAATTTATTGCAGTCTGAGAAATACAAGGCAATGGCACTGGAGATGATTGAAGATGAACTAGGAGAAAGGGCAGCTATACCCCAGGTTGACTCCGCCCTCAAAGAAAGACTGGATATGCGCATTCAACATATCTTCGACATGCCTGGCGGGCACAGTATTCGCAAGCTTCACCAACCCTCTTTTTGGAAATGGGTTGCCGCAGCCTGCATATTGGTTGCGTTATCTACCGGATTATATCGTTATCTTTTAAAAGCTGATTCTCCCGAAAAAAGTCTGGTCGCCAAAGCGGCTCATTATGCAGCACCTTTAACCGGGTATGCCCGTTACATCAGTTTACCCGATGGTAGTGCCGTTGTCTTGCATGCAGGAAGCAAGCTCGAATACCCCGCCGAGTTTACCGGGGAATCGAGAGACGTTGTACTTTCCGGAGAGGCCTATTTTGATATAGCACATAATCCAGCTAAACCATTTATCATTCATACCGGTAAAGTTAAAACCACGGTACTCGGTACTGCGTTTAATATAAAGTCCGATGGCAAACAGGTAATCGTATCCGTTACCCGGGGGAAGGTTAAAGTAGAAGATGAATCAAAGGTAGTTGCCGTGCTCACGCCCGACCAGCAGGTACTCTATAATATTCCCGAAGCGGCGGTTGTATTACAGGAGGTCAACGCTACTACGATCGTAACAGATTGGACTAAAGAAAACATGATATTTAATGGACTATCATTTGGAGACATTGCTGATCTTTTAACGAAGCGGTATGGAATACCCATCGAGTTTAAAAATGAAGCGCTGAAAAAATGCAAGATCAGGGCCTCGTTTTCAGGAACAGAAACGATTGAAAGAGTTTCAAGTGTATTGTGCGCCATCCGTAATGGAACATTTGAACAACGGGTTGACGGAACAATTGTGTTTGACGGGAAAGGATGTGAATAAGTTGTCCTGAGTTATAATAAAGCTATTATGTTATGCCAAATAAACCCTGATTGATATGGTTACAACAAATTCTACTTGATTTGATATATGGCTATGCCATAAAAAAGCCCTCCGTCCGTGGAAAGATAGAAGGGCCTGGTCACAAACATTACTACGTAACATTTAAACCAATTGCAATTTATGCAAAAAAAAATCGGTTTATGCAAAAAGCCCAGCTTGGGCTGGGGATTCACTCCATTCATCAATTTTCAAAAAATTCGGTTTTTTATGAAGGTAAGCATTTGCGCAATCTCCTTTGCGTTGCTCACAGTTCATTTGCTGGTGGCAGCTCCCGGATTTGGACAGGGCCTGGAAAAAGAGATAACACTCAGGCTTCAGAAAGAAAGCCTTGCCAATGGGTTGAAAAAAATAGAGGATCTTTCAGGTTTCAGGATCGCTTATTCACTGGAAGATGTGGAGAAGTACAACGCCATTAGTCTGGATAGAGCCAAGCGCACAGTTGCACGAACGCTTGAGTTGATACTCGCAAAAACAATCCTTGATTTCAGAAAATACAACGATGTAATCATTATTTATCACGGCGAGGAAACTTTGCCGGATAGCCTTGCAACAAACATCATATCCGTTACAGATACCATAATCGGTCGGGTTGTCAATGACAGAAATGAGCCAATAGAATCTGCTTCCGTACTGGTCAAGGGAATGCAAAACGGAACCTTTACCAATGCTAAAGGTGAATTTATTTTAAGAGATGTTGGGAGTACAGCAGCAATCGTTGTCAGTGCCGTAGGCTATGGAACTCAGGAAATGGTACTTAACGGAAAAACCCATATCAATTTTCAGCTAGTAGGAGTCACAACCGGTATGGAAGAAGTAATCGTTACGGCGCTGGGTATCAGCCGTAAAACGAAATCACTTTCATATGCCACTCAAAGCGTAAAACCTTCTACACTTACTGAAGTAAGAGATCCCAATAATGTGTTGAATTCGCTGCAGGGGAAGATCGCCAATGCTTTAATCACGCAAAGTTCCGGCGGTGTGGGTAGTGATGCAAAGATAATTCTCAGAGGAAATCGCTCTATTACAAATAGCAGCCAGGCACTGATTGTAATCGATGGAATCCCAGGCGGAGATCCGGGTATCAACCCCGATAACATAGAATCCATGACTATTCTTACCGGATCTTCCGGCGCCGCTTTGTATGGAAGCGAGGCTGGAAATGGAGTAATAGTGATCACTACAAAAAAAGGACGAAAAGATGGCATCACAGTAGGTCTTAATTCGGTGGCTACTGTTGAAACACCTTTTGCTTTACCCAAAGTTCAAAACACTTATGGGCAGGGAAGCAACGGTAATATTGACATGGCCAGCGGTGATAGTTGGGGAGCAAAGATGACTGGTCAGACCTATACGGATTACTTCGGTAATCAATCTATTTATGCTGCTCAACCCGACAATATTAAAGATTTTTTCAGAACGGGTTTCAACTTAAACAATGCGGTCAGCATATCAGGCGGTTCTGAAAAAGCTCAAACCTTTCTCTCTTATATCAATAATTATACAGAAGGCATTATCCCTAACAACAACCTTATTAGTCATATCGTCAATCTTCGTATCTCCAATCAAATTGGAAAAAAATTTACAACAGATGCTAAGGTCACCTACCAAATAAGAAATATCAAAGGGGTTCCGAGAGCTGGCGAAGCCAATACGCCTGTGATGGATATCTATCAGATCCCAAGAAGTGTATCCACCCCCATGGCAGAGCATTATCAGGATATCAATAGTCTCGGTGTACCCGTGCCAGCGCCATGGCCTTCTACGGTACCGGGCGTTTATGGCAATCCTTACTGGGAGGTAAACAACGACAGGCTTGACAAAGCCAGGAATAGCGTTATTGGTTTCCTGAAAGCAAAATATCAGGTGCTGAGTTGGCTCAGCATTTCTGCCAGTGCCAACATTGACGCATTCAACGAAACACAGGAGCAAAAAACGTATGAGGGAACAACGTCCTGGGCACCGAATGCGGGGGGATATTATTCGATCGTCAATACCAATTACATGCAAAAATGGTTTGATGTGATGATCGATGGCAATAATAACATCACCCAAGACCTTAGGGTTAATTACCGTGTTGGAGCAATTTACAAAGACAATAAAGTGGATAACACAACAGACATAGCAGATGGATTAAACGTAACCAACAAGTTCAGTATGAACCTGGCAACAATGCCGGTTTCCCAGCAGTCCGGAAGCGAGGTAGAGGTGCAGTCGGTTGTTGGATTGGCAAGCTTTTCATTTAAAGACAATCTTTTTTTGGAAGGAACCTTCCGAAACGACTGGGATTCCAGGCTTCCAGCCCCGCATTCATTCGCCTATTATTCCCTGGGGCTTTCAGGAGTGCTGTCCGATATGATAAAACTCCCATCTTATCTTAATTACCTGAAAGCATTCGTAAGTTATGCCGAAGTTGGCAATGGAGGACAGTTTGGTTTACTAACTACTCCGTATGATTATGTGGCAGGCACAGGCCATGGCTATCTGTACAGGAGAGACGTACTTCCCTTTCCTACTCTTAAACCGGAAATTGTAAAAAGCATTGAAGCGGGTGTTGACATGCGGTTTTTTACAAACAAACTGGGAATCTCTGTCAGCTACTATAAGAGCAATTCATTTAATCAACTGTTCACACTTCAGCTACCCGTTGGTACAGGGTACGCTTCCAGCTACCTGAATGCAGGTAATATCCAGAACCAGGGAGTGGAAGTAATTATTAATGCTTCCCCGGTAAGAGAAAAGAATTTTGGATGGGATATTTCTTTCAATTTCGGACTGAACCGGAATAAAGTAATTGAACTAACGCCGGATATACAATCCATTAAACTTGTTGGATACACAGACTTCGGCGGTCAGCCGCAGATTAATGTAGGTGGTAGTTTTGGAGATATATTTGCACACACCTGGGTAAAGAATGATAAGGGGCAGTATAGGGTTACTGACGACGGTAGGCCGGTTACAAGCAACAGTATTGGTGATCTTCCTTCGCTGGTGGGCAACTTCAACCCGAAATCACGCATGGGATTAAGCAATACTTTTTACTACGACAGGTTTTCTTTAAGGGTTTTGGTCGACGGCCGAATTGGAGGCATTATGATTTCTGGAACTGAGATGAATCTTTCCTTTAGTGGCATCACCGAAGAAACAGAAAAATACCGCGAGGGTGGCCTGGTGCTTGGAGGCGTTGACGAAAACGGCAACCCGATATCTGAAGCAATAGCAGCACAGCAATTCTGGCGAACAGCATCGGGCAAACGATTCGGCACGGGGGAATTCTATACCTACGATGCCACGAATTTCAGGATCAGGGAGCTTTCTGTAGGCTATAACATTCCCGTTGGCAATACATTCATCAAATCAGCCCAGCTTTCAGCGGTAGCCCGCAACCTGCTGTGGTTGTACAGGGGAAGTTCCAAACTTGATGTACCGGGACTGGGTACACGAAAGATGTGGATGGATCCAGATATGAGTCTTTACGGAGGCAATGGACTTACGGGTGTGGAGTATGGCGCTTTCCCGTCTACCCGTAGTATCGGACTGAACCTGCAGATGACTTTTTAAAATCCTTAAAAAAAAGAGTATGAAAATGATTAAAATATTACAGCTCCGTTTTGTTGGGTTTGTTGCCACGGTGGTGTTTTTGATAAATTCCTGTACAAAGGATTATACGACCATTAATACCGATGATAATGCTATTGCCATCGTTGGAGATGCTGAAGTTCCTTTTTTGTTTTCGGGCGCCATTGCCGCTATTCCATGGGGAGACCAGGTAGCTGAGAATCTTTTCGCGGCCCAATACGCCCAGTATTTTGCTTGCAACGCCACTTATTTCCCTTCCGATCGATACACCATGGTATCCGATTGGGTGCAGAATAATTTCGATCCCATGTATACGAAGGTGGTACCGCAATTACAGGTGATACTTGAAAAGAAAGACCCGGGATCTGCCGAGGCTGCGCTTGCTAACATTTGGTGGGCATATGCCTTTCACCGGGTAACTGATTATTGGGGTCCTATTCCCTATTTCTCTATTGGCATGGGTGGAACCGCTGTTCCGTATGATCCGCAGGATAAGATCTACGATGATTTTTTTAAGCGACTTTCCGCAGCAGTGGCTATTCTTGAAACAAAAAGAACAGAAACACCTTTTGGATCTTACGATCTTCTTTATAATGGTAATGTAGATAAATGGATAAAGTTTGCCAACACGCTTCGGTTGCGCCTGGCTGTTAGGATATCGGGCGTAGACCCGGGAAGGGCTAAAACAGAAGGAGAAGCTGCTTATGCAGGCGGTGTATTTACAACAAGCCCCGACGACGATACCTACGCGCCTAAGAATAGTCTTGATGTTAATCGTATGTCGCAGATGTCCGACTGGAATGAATTTAGAATGAGCGCTTCCATGGAATCTGTATTGAAAGGATATGATGATCCCAGGAAATCTGAATATTTTATTCCGGCAAAAAACACCGGTACTTACGAAGGATTGCGAAATGGCCTTACCGAAGGTCAGCTTGGTGATCCTGCTAATAAACCCGATGCAAACTCCCATGTGGGACCGCGATGGTCATCTGTTGCCTATGGAGGAACAGCAGGGTTTCTTTCAACACCTGCAAATGTAATGTGCGCAGCAGAAGCCTGGTTTCTTCGTGCAGAAGGCACATTGTTGGGATGGAACATGGGTGGCAGTGCCCAGGAACTATATGAAAATGGCATTAAGAATTCAATGATACAGTGGGGAATTACCGACAATACCGTCATCCAGAATTATGTTAACAGAACAGCCGTTCCCATTGCACCCAATGATTTTCTGAGTTCTCCGGCTTTATCCAACATCCCGGTTAAGTTTAGCGCAGATATTAATGTACAAAGAGAGCAGATTGCTACGCAGAAATGGCTTGCCCTTTTTCCGGATGCGATGGAAGCATGGGCTGACTACCGCAGAGGGCACTATAACAGGTTATACCCGGTAGCCAATTCTGACAATCCTGATATTACCGATCCATCAACACAGTGGATTAGAAGAATTACTTTCCTGCTTTCTGAGCGACAAAGCAATGCACAGGAAGTGGAGAAGGCTGTTACCCTGCTTGGGGGTCCGGATAAGATTAGCACTCCATTGTGGTGGGATACACATTAATAATGGGGCTAATGAAAAAAAATATAAAAGATGGATATAAAACGATCGAAATGAGAAAAAAGGATTGGAGTAAAACATGCACTCATTGGTATCGCTTTTCATTTATCTTATTTTGGCTGCTTACACAAACCGCCACTGCCCAGGACAGCATTACCCAAAGCAACATCCGCTTTATTAAATACCACGGATTTGATGAGGGAAGCTCGGCCTGGGACGACATTGGTTATAATCCAACAGACAATACTGTATATGTTGGCATAACCGACCACCGCGATAAAGTGGCTTTATACATTTACAATGCTTCAACAGATTCGGTTGCGCTAAAAGGTTTTGTGAGTGACCTTGCTAAACTCCGTCCATATCAGTGGCAGGCCAAGATCCACTCCAAATTTGTCGCAGGCAGCAATGGTGATATGTATTTTGCTACGGATGGAGGGGAATCGCGTGAGGAATACCTGATGGAAAATCCAAAAGGCTATGCAGGAGGTTTTATGATGAAATGGAGTCCTACGGAAGAAAAACTTACGAACCTTGGCGTTGGGTTACAGTACGAAAGCATCAAGGATATTGATATCGATATCGCAACCGGTAAAATTTATACCATAAGTTACCCACAGGTTCATTTCCTGGTGTATGATCCGGCGAATAACCGGCTTACAGATCATGGCAGGCTTGGTAGCGGTCATGTTCCGCGCATGATTTTTACCGATAAATGGGGTAATTGTTATTATGTAGACTGGCGGCAGCGGTTGGTGAAATATGAAAAAAGTATCAACAAATTAATATTCGCTGAAAAAAGTTTGCCCGCATTTCCGGGTACACCGGGCGAACACATTATTACCGGCATCACTGCATTTGCCAAGGACAATAGAAACGGGGTGATATATTTTATTACCTACGGCGCTAAAGTAATTGCCTTTTATCCGCAGGAAAAAGGAATTGGAAGAGTAGAGGATCTTGGTGGTGTAATTGATGTTGCCGGCAAAGAAAAATGGAATTATTATGTTCCAAACCTGAATGTGGGCAACAATGGAAAACTTTATTATATCATCGGCGGACATGGCATCTATGCAAAAAAGGGTCAATCCTTATTTGTTGAATTTGATCCGAAAATAAAAATCCCCAGGGTGCTCTTTGAGTACCCGGTCTCTGAATTGGTGGAAGCTACCGGGTGCGATACAAAAGATAAGGACGGGAACATGTATTTCGCGGGAAAAAAGAATGCTCCGCGTGATGCAGTAAAAAGAGGCAACCTGGCAGAGCTCGGCGATCAACCAACGATTCCTTTTCTCGTAAAGTTTAATCCAAACAAAAAAGTGAGGTAATGAAAATATTATTTGCAGCTGCGCTACTCCTTTACGTAACACAGCTACCCGCGCAATATGAATTCTTTACCCCTAAAGAGGCATTTGCGATTGAAGTTTCCTTGGACAATTCGCAGCTGATCCGGCTGCCGATGTACCGTAATTCAATTACTTCACTTATTGTTTCAGGCGATCAGATTATAGGAGGAACAACAGCAAACAAAGGCTCGGCTCCGTTTATTTTTACGGCGTCTATCGGTAAACGTGAAATGATAAGTGTTCTTGACCTCAATGCAATTATCCCGGGACAACACAGTATCCGAACAGGCTTTAGCAAGGGGGGGGATAATCTTTTATATGCAGGTACCCTTCCAGACAAACCTGAGAGTGAAGGAGGTCATCTAATAGCTGTAAGTACCAGCGTCACTGGCTCCATTGTGGTAAAGGATCTAGGCATACCGGTACAAGGCGAAGGTGTTTTTACACTCACCTCCGGCGCAAAGAGTACTATGCTATATGGAATCTCCTATCCTTCCGGTATCTTTTTTAGTTATTCCATCGCAACCGGAGTTGTTAAAACATTTAAGGATATTACCCCAACTCCTAAAGATCTACAGCTTTTGTCGGAGTTTGTAATGGCACCGGAAGACTATCTCTGTAAAGCACTGATCGAATCACCGGACGGACAAATACTGGGCAGTTTTGCGGTGAACCGGTTATTCTCTTTTGATACGGCTAAACAGGCGGTGCAGGTCTTTGAACAAGAGTTGCCGGCTGTATGGGGCCGACGTTCATTGGGACAGGTAGAATGTTGGGCAAAATCCAAAGAGGGGAGATTGTATGCAGGGAATGCGGGTGATGGTCAACTTTTGATGATAGATCCGATGAATCGAAAAATAAAAAACATCGGCAAGCCTGTGATGATGCCAAGACTGCGGGGATTGACTTTTGCGAGAGATGGAAAACTTTATGGTATCGCCGGCGCTGTTCCTGGATACGCCCATTTGTTTAGTTATTCTCCTGGAGAAGGCTTTATGGATTATGGCAACCCACAGTTCAAAATGATTGCTCCTGGTATTGAACAGGGTATTGATTGGAGAGGATTTCAACTAGGCACTATTGCTTCTTCTGAGGATGGTAAATATGTTGTAATGGGTGAAGATGAAGCACTGAGTCAATTGCTGGTATTTGCTGTGGAGGGAGTAAAAAAATAGTTTTTTGTCTTGCACAATAAGTGGTCTATATCACAATAACCACGAATTTTAACCGGCACCGCCTTTGTTAATCATCTATTTATAATTATTATATTGGAGAGATGAGAAAATTTGTAATCTTATTATGCGCATATCTTTCGGTAATATGCTGTAATCCTGGGCAACTACAGGAGCAGTCTGTCGAAATTGTCGGAAAAGCATGGAGCATTGCGGTTATTCCTGCTTCGGTGAGAATCGACCCCGTTACTGGGCAGGTTATAGAAAATAGATTCAAAGCTGTTAAAAATACACGGCCTGCTGGAGAAGATCTGAAGCAAAAAAACTGGATATACGATGGTAAAAGAGCCACGTTGTATAGCGCCCGTGGAGAGTATGTTTCTTTCCAGGTAACCTTGAGCAATTACTCCGACTCAACACTAAAAGATATTAGTATTTCAATGCCTTTTTTCAAAGGCACAAAGGATGCGATAAATGTAAAGCCCGAACTGTTTCTCGAATGGTCGGTATATGTGCAAACTCCAAGTACCGGTTATCCTATAGCGTCGTTAAACAAGGGCTGGTACCCGGATGCGCTTATTCCGATGGAAGATATTCAGTACGATTCATCGGCCGTCCACGGCAGGTGGGTTTATCCCTTATGGCTGCCCGACTTTAATAATCGCATAGAAGGGCAACGCACACTGAGTGTTTGGGTGGATCAATTTATTCCCTTTGACTATGAGAATGCAAAACCCGGAGCATATACTTCTGAGATATCCGTATCAGTTAGTGGTGAAACAAAAACCATTCCTGTAGACCTGAACGTATGGGATTTCGCCATTTCAAACGAGAATAAATTAAAGGCAAGCCTTCAGGAAGAAGGGTTTCTAAGTTCCAGGGACGAAGCAAGTGAGTTGGAAATATACCAGCTCTTTAAAAGAAATCGAATTGCCTTAATGGATCCTACATATAAGCCAACCCTGGTTTCGAAAAAAGGAGAACCCGTAAATATTGGATGGAGCGCATTCGATAGCCGGTTGAAAAAATATTTTACGGGTGAGGCGTTTACAGCTCAATACGGCTATACCAACGGGCCAGGTTATGGGGAACCTATTGAAACCTTTATGTTGCCATTTGACGTGTACGGCAAGCATGGTACGCCGGGCTGGCCGGATATTGGCAAGCCTGACGTAGAACAAAGCCCAGCCAACAGTGCTCTTTATATTGATGCCATCAAAAAAGTGCGCACCCATCTACATCCAATGATTAACCCCGATAAAACAGATATTACAGTTTACCTGAATGGGCTGGATGAATCCTATTTTAAAGAAGCGCTTGAGCGAATGGTGTACTATGGAGACATGTTCAAGAAACACTACCCTGAAGCGAATTTCAGAATTGACGGAGGTTACAGCGAATCCGACATGGAGTTCGTGCATAAATCGATAACAGCCTGGGCTTCACACACCATAAATTATGATCTTGAAAAAGTGAAAAAGTATCAGGACATGGGGATCAGGGATTGGCTCTACGGACCCCTTTTGTATGAAAGCAAGGTAAACAGCTGGGTTGGAAGCTGTACTTTCATAGATCTGCCTTTGCTGAATGACCGTGCTATCAGTTGGAGCGTTTGGAAATATCATACCTGGTCGTGGATAAGTTGGGGTATTGGCGTAGGTGCGAAAAGCGCCTGGTACGATCCCGAAACATGGAAGGACGCATATAAACACGGGGCTGATTCAGATCCTGAATTTACCTATAAAAAGATCAATGGAAGCGCCTTGCTCGTTTATGCTCCAGGCATTATTCCCAATGTTAATCAGTATTGTCCGAGTATACGCTTAAAGGCTATGCGTAACGGAGTGCAGGAATATGAATATATGCGCATGCTTTCTTCAATTGATGAAAATAGGCTGCGTGCGGATGAGATTGTAAACAGCATTATCAAGGAACCCTTTGGAGAGAAATCGATTGGGAATCCTGACATCTGGAGTTATGACGCGGAAAAATGGGACAATGGCAGAATACGGATAGGTAAACTCATCAACAATTCGAAAAAGTGAATATTGCAGTTACTTACAATACAGCGTCGGAGACCAAGAGAGTGCGAACATCTTACGACGGCAGTAAAACCTGGCAGCCCATTGATGCCGGACTTACGGCAAGTCTCTCCATTACCTCCATTATCCAGGTTGGGAAATACTTTTTTGTGGTCACCCTACCGGCATTGTTAGATCATCAGACAAGAGGAAAACATGGAAACTATTAGTTCTTTCCATAGGAACGAAGGCTTCAATTTATTTACTTCAGGCAACGTGATTTATACTATGCCCAGAAATGGAGGATGCTGAAAAATTCAGGTGACTTCTTGTTCCTCGTTGAGTGTCTTGTCATAAAATAGGTTTGCATATTAAAGTACACTAAAAGAGAAAAAATGTAATACTATTTGCTCTTCAATAAAAAGATTGAAAATCGAACTCTCAAGCGATCCAAACACTTCAATACAACGGCAACAAATTGTTGTCCTTTTTTACTTCAAAGGCTGCTGCCCCGATAGCCGGCCAGATTATCAAAAAGGGTCGGCAGCCTGGTGCTTTGAAAGTATCGAAACATCAGAAAATAAACTGATAAAAAGGATTCATGACATGCTTACATTGGATAAGTCTCCAAACGTTTCCATACCCAACAAAATTTAAATAAAAATTTACTTGGCTACGCAACATTTTGTATCCTTTCATCGCATTTTTGTACCTTCATAAAAAGGAA
>CAYMKT010000113.1:0-8808 GCA_964391065.1 uncultured Terrimonas sp.
AAGTGTATTTTTAATTTGAATGAGGCATATTTATCATTCTTATCCATCACCTGCTCATCATCATCCCACACCCATTTTCTTCCAGATTGGGTTTTGCCGTTAAAACTATTTTTAAAATTTTTTGTCCAAAATTTCCTGAAAAGATTAAAAGCATTTATCTTTGTCTACCAATTTAGTAGACTAATACTTTCGTCAACCACCGGCAGGGTATTCAAAAACAAATTTCAAAATGAAATATGCAAACTGCTCCAATGCTTACGGCATTGCGAATGAGATGTTATGTACGGTGGAATACGCTATGCCTGCTCAAAGGCATTCTTGTTATTTTCAATATTGTTGTACATCTGCGTGTAACTAACACATCTTTTTTCTTTTCACGATTGCTTCTTCATTCATTGTATTCATAACAAAATTATGAATAGAGGGTTGTCTCCTTTGTCATCACCTGGAGTCGGTGGTTGATAACAGGTAAGGACTGGGAGCAACCTGCTGTTCTGCATGGACAATAATTGAAAATATTTTTATGCAAAGACAGGATTATTTTTTACTGGTCAAAAAAATTGCCGTTGGCATACTTATCTTTTTGATCCCTTTACTGATATTCTATTTTGCTTTATTAACCATTACACGGATTTAAATTTTATACTTCTATTGCTATGAAATCTGAAAAAAATATAGCCGGCGGCATCAGCAGAGACGCGCTGATCAGTGTGTTCATATATTCCTTACCGGTAGTGCTGATGTTTATCTATTTCAAGATTACCGGTCAGCAACCATGGCTCCATGGAGCCGTCGAAAAGCTACCCTTTAAGGCCCCGGAATCCGTGGAACAGATTTTTAAAAATCTATCCACCTGGGGATTGCCTGTATTAACCTTAATATGGGGCGTGGTGGAATTTGCGGCAGGATTATACAAGAATAAGTGGAATAAAAATGAAGCTATTCTCGACATTGTATGTTTCGCGGCGCCACGCTTATTTTTCCGGCCTTTTTTAGTGTATGTGTCGTTGAAACTATTACCTTACCTGCTACCGGAACAGAAAAACATATTCGATTGGGTTCCCTTCTGGTGGGCGTTATTCATCATTGCCGTGGCTGATGACCTTACCCAATACTGGTATCACAGGCTGCATCATCAAATTCCGTGGTTGTGGCGTTTTCACCGCACGCATCATTCAGCTAACTATATGGGTATGGCAATGGCCGGCCGGCAAAATTTTATTTACACTATTTTCTTTTCGCAAATTTACCTTACTTCCGTTCTCACCTATTTTGGGTTAGGTTATGCAGCATTATTTGTAGGGGGTATCAAATCTATGATCACACTGTCTGCACATTCAAGTATTCCCTGGGATAAACCACTCTATACCTATAGAATTTTACATCCCCTGGCATGGATATTAGAACGTGCCATCTCTACGCCGGCAACACATCATGCACACCATGCCAACACTTCAGATGATGGCATCGGGCACTATAAAGGCAATTTTGGTAACATGTTCTTTATATGGGATGTTATTTTCGGTACTGCCAGGATCACGCGCAAATATCCCACGGGATATGGCATTAAACATTACAAGGAGGAAGAATGGTACGCTCAATTTTTATGGCCCCTGTTCAAATCTAAAAAGGAAGGCAGTGAACTGGCGGCTAACGGTCCTATAAACGGAGATATAGATGAAGTACAGTAAAATGACAATCGTATAGAAAGTGAAGCCACGTTTCCTGCTTTAACCAGGCATTGAGGAGGAATTTTTTTACCTGAATACTATGTAAAATCGATAGACTAATAAACAGATCAAAAACAATTATGAGAAAGATCACCGGCGCAAAGCAAATACGCGGGAAGGAAAAGTACCTGGATGCAATGCAATACTACGAGTGTTGCCGGAAAAATTCAGGGATGCATTTATCCTTTGGCTTTAACCCATTTTTTCTATAAATATTTTTTCAAGATTATAACAACAAATATGAAAATAAAAATCTGGATGCTTTTTTTTCTGCTGGGTGGCAGTAGTCCATACCTGGTATATTCCCAGCAGGCCAATAATGTCGTCATCAATTCATTACTGGAAGGGCAAATATTGGACAAAACAACCCATGCACCTTTAGAAGGCGCGAATATTAACATCAAGGGAACCACCAATCAAACCCTCACCAACAGCAAAGGTCAATTCACTTTGAAAACCGGTCAGCAGTTTCCTTATATATTGCAAATTACTATTGTGGGCTATAAATCAACGGAGCTATCTGTTGATGGCTCTCCTGTAAAGATTGAACTGGAGCCGGATATACAAGCCTTATCAGATGTTGTGGTGGTGGGATATGGCACACAAAAGCGTAGGGATCTTACAGGATCAGTAGTCTCCTTGTCTGGAAAAGATTTCAATAAAGGCACCAATGTTTCTGTAGAGAACCTGATTGCGGGAAGAGCAGCAGGTGTGCAGGTTACCCAAACTTCGTCGGAACCCGGCGCAGGCGTGTCCATACGTATAAGAGGCGCTAACTCCATCAACGCCAGTAATGAGCCGTTGTATGTGATAGACGGTTTACCGATAGACAATTCTACCCGCACGCCCACTTCTGCTGCAGTTAACGAAGCAGCGCCGAGAAATCCGCTTAATTCATTGAATCCATCCGATATTGCTTCGATCGAAATACTCAAAGACGCATCTGCAACTGCCATCTATGGTTCACGTGGCGCCAATGGCGTTATTCTGGTCACAACCAAACATGGCACTAAAGGACGGCTGTCTGTGAATTATAATGTGTCTGGCGCAATTCAGCAAATTGCTAAAAAACTGCCTATGTTGTCTACCTCCCAGTACATCAACCTGCTGAATGACCTGAAGGCAGACCAGGGGCTGGCGCCTGAATTCTCACAACCGGATATTGACTCCATAGGCGCAGGTGTTGATTGGCAGGATCAGATATTCAGGAACGGATATACACAGAATCACCAGCTCAGTTTTTCAGGTGGCCAGGATAAATTTACCTACTACGCTTCTTTAAATTATCTTGATCAAACAGGGGTTATTATCAGTTCAGGTATCAAACGTTATACCGGTCGTATAAACCTGAATTATTCTGATACGAAGTTCAAATTCGGAATCAATCTTAATACCGCAAAAATAGAGGATGATTATGTGCCGAATGGTGTAAGCATTAATGAAAATGCGGGTATTGTAAATGCTGCCATTTTCCAGGACCCCACATTACCCATCTATGACAGTACAGGGAAATATGCGCAAAGCAACCTCGTCAATCTTGAAAATCCTCTGGGAATCGCTAATGGCATATCGGACAATGCGGTTACGAACAGAACTTTTGGTAACGTATTCCTGGAATATTATATCATACCCGAACTATCAGTAAAAGTTAATGTGGGTTCAGATATCCAGAGTTCCAGGCGCGATACTTATATAAGCCGCAATACCAAGAGAGGCGCCAATGCCAATGGAATTGCAAGCGTGCAAACCAATAACAGCAATAATGCAATCATTGAGCTCACAACAAGATATGCCAAAGCATTCAACGCTCATTCACTGGAAGTATTGGGAGGCTATACCTACCAGAACTTTAGCTGGAATACTTTTAGTGCCGGAGCGCAGAATTTTACTACAGATGCTTTTGGTACCGATAACCTTGCTGCCGGATCAAGCAACACATTTACCATCAATACTTACAAAAGCCGCAATCAACTGAAGTCTTTTTTAGGCAGAGTGAATTATACACTCTATGAAAAATACCTTCTGACGGTTAATTTCAGGGCTGATGGATCTTCAAGATTTGGAGAAGATAACAAATACGGACATTTCCCTTCCCTGGCATTAGGCTGGCATATTAACCAGGAGAATTTCTTTAAAAACATCCGCAACATATCTACACTTAAACTGAGGGTAAGTTATGGAAGTACCGGTAACCAGGAAATAGGCAATTACCGGTCGCTGGTACTGCTTGGTACGCGGGGACAGGCAATTTTTGGAAATACAGCAGAGGTAGGTATATCTACCATACAGTTGGCAAATCCTAATCTGAAATGGGAAACCACCAAACAATTTGACGCCGGATTAGATTTTGGTTTGCTGGAAAACAGGATTACAGGTAGTATTGATTATTACAATAAAAACACAAAGGATTTGTTGCTGGAATTACCGGTGCCCACTACCACGGGGTTTGCTACAACACTTACCAATATAGGCAGCATGAATAATCATGGTTTTGATTTCATTGTTAACACTATAAATATTCAAAGAAAACTGGCCTGGACTACTTCATTTAATTTTTCTTTGGTAAGAAATGAAGTAACCGGTATCAGCAACCTGCCTAACATTCTGCAGGGATCTGCCGGGTTCTTTACCAATTTCAGCATTATTCAGGTAGGACAGCCTCTAAATTCTTTTTATGGTTATGAAGTTGCAGGTATTCTCCAAAAAGACGAACAGTATGCTCCGCAACCCTTATCATCGCCGGGAGAATTAAAATTCAGCGATGTTAACGGCGACAAAACGATCAATCCTTCAGACAGAACGATTTTAGGGTCTCCTTTCCCTGACTTTACGTATGGCATTAACAACGCTTTCAACTATGGAAGGTTTAATTTTTCTTTCTTCCTGCAGGGAGCCAGGGGAGGTAAGATGCTGAATCTGAATATTGCTGAATCTGAAAATCCTATATCGTTCAGGCGTAACCGTTTAAGTCGCTCTTATACCGACAGATGGACTGAGTCAAACCCAACCAATGATAATCCGTCGGGGCTTCCCCCAACCTTTTCCTATGTGGATGCCAGCGGTACGATCAACAGCAGGGCCGTGGAAAGCGCATCTTATTTCCGGCTCAAAAACATTACCATCAGTTATGATTTACCCACTCCCAGAAATAACCTGTTTCAATCTGCACAAATCTATTGTGTAGCACAGAACCTGTTTACTTTTTCAAACTACCTTGGCTTTGACCCGGAAGTTAGTTCTTTTGGAACCTCCAATGTAAGGGTAGATTATAACGCTTATCCATTGTCAAGGATTTATACTTTAGGCTTAAACTTAAAATTTTAAAAGCATGAAACACTATATATTGATATTTTTTGCCCTCACCGTATGGGGCTGTGGTAAAGAAGGTTTAGAGGAAGAGGTATACTCTTCATTGGGCGTGAATAATTATTTTAAAAACGCCGATGATGCCGAAGCCATATTGAATGCTACATACGCTTCTGAACAAAGACGCCCTTTTCGTGATTATTTCGTTATGGCTGAAATTCCAACCGGAACAATATACGACAGGGCGGGCGGGTTGGAAGCCCTCGCAAAACCATTTGAAACATTCAGTTGGGGGGCAACACATACGTTTTTCTCCGGCATCTGGGCAACCCACTACACAACTATTTACAGAGCCAATCTTGTATTGGATAAGGTACCGGAAATTGATTTCGACGAAAACAGAAAAAAACAAATACTGGCAGAAGCTAAATTTCTCAGGGCTTCGGCTTATGTAATCCTGCATGATCACTTTGGCCCGGTACCTATTATCATCACAAGCAACACCAGCGCCTCAGACAGACCAAGCCGGCCGTCAAAAGAAGAGTTCAACAAGTTTGTTACGGATGATTTTAAAGAAGTAGCAGCACTGTTGCCTGCAACAGCAGACCGGGGAAGAGCTACCAAAGGCGCCGCACTCTCGCAGTTGGCGAAATATTATCTCAACAACAAAGAATGGACTAACGCTGCAGATTATGCACAACAGGTCATCGGCTTAAATGTTTACCATCTTTTCCCGGGCTCAGGCGACAGGTCTGAACTGTTTAATCCGCTCAATGAAAACAACGTTGAATTTATCTATATCAGGCCCCGTTTACCGGTTCCCGGATTAGGTGACAACTATATTTCACACGCCGCCCCTCCTGCATATAAATGGTCAGGCGGCAGTAAGGAAAATTATGCTACGCAGTTTAAAACGTATTCCAATTTTTACAATTCTTTCGCTGAAAATGACACCCGGAAAAATGCATTCATCACCCAATACTATAATACCAGCGGCGCTTTAATTCAACTTGGAACGGATGATATCCGTAATTTCAAGTTCAAGGAAGATTTTAGCGCAACAGGAGCCAACAGCGGTAACGATTTCCCCGTGATCCGTTATGCAGATATTTTGCTTACAAGAGCAGAAGCGCTCAATGAGATCAGTGGACCGAACGAAGAAAGTTTTTCGCTGATTAACCAGGTGAGAGCGAAAGCCGGTATTGAGCCTTTGAAACCATCAAATTTTGAAAGCAAGGAAGTTTTACGCACGGCAATTTTCCAGGAACGGTCATGGGAGTTTGTAGTGGAAGAATTACACAGGCAGGATCAAATCAGGCAGGGTATCTTTATTCAGCAGGCAAGAGACCGGGGAATCAATAGCCAGGATTACCAGGTGCTTTATCCTATTCCCCAAACAGAAATTGACAAAAACAGTAACCTTACACAAAATGACGGATACTAAACAAAGACGATTACGCTTTCTATTCAGTATTGTATTTGTTGGAGTGCTGCTTATAAAACATTCAGCGTTGAATGCCCAGCAATCTTCTCATCCTAATATCATTATATTTTTGATTGATGATATGGGATGGGAGGATACTTCCGTGCCATTTTCCGGCGGCACAACGCCCAACAATAAGAAATTTCGTACCCCGAACATGGAACGGCTGGCGGGGGAAGGGCTTGTATTTACGGATGCCTATGCTGCACCGGTATGCACGCCAACCCGCGTCAGCCTTATTACCGGGATGAATGTTGCACATCATCATGTAACCAACTGGACATCTCCTTTTAAAGACAAAAATTCGGATGCGCCGGACAGTACGCTCAATCCCTCAGACTGGAACAGCAATGGTTTTAGCCCGGTAGCCGGCATCAACAAAACAGTTCATGCCACAGCGCTTCCGCAATTATTAAAAGATGCAGGGTACTTTACCATCCATGTAGGTAAAGCACATTGGGGAGCACAGGGTACTCCTGCTGCCAGCCCGTATAATGTGGGCTTTATTGTGAATATTGCCGGCCATGCAGCCGGTCACCCGCAGAGCTATCTTTCTGAAGACAATTACGGTAATATATTGGGTAAAATCTCACCCCAGGCCGTACCTGATTTAGAACAATATTACGAGTCAGGCACATTTCTTACAGAAGCATTGACGCAGGAAGCATTGCGGAATCTCGAATATCCTGTATCAAAAAAACAACCCTTCTTTCTTAATTTCGGACATTATGCAGTGCATGTTCCCCTGATGGCAGATAAAAGATACTTTCAACAATACCTCGATAAAGGCTTAGATTCAGCAGAAGCCAAATATGCATCATTGATAGAAGGCATGGATAAAAGCCTGGGAGATATACTGGACTTTGTTGATAAGAAAGGAATCAAAAATAATACCGTCATTCTGTTTCTTTCCGATAACGGCGGACTTGCACTTGCACCTCCTAGAGGCGGCGAACCTTTTACCCAAAATGCTCCTTTAAGAGCCGGGAAAGGTTCTGTATACGAGGGTGGAATACGCATTCCGTTTATTATTCGTTTTCCCGGCCTGATCAAAACTGCCGGCACCAGGCATAGTACAACAATCGTAGAAGATGTCTTCCCGAGTATACTGGAGTTGGCCGGCGTGCACAATTACCAGACTATTCAAAAAATAGATGGTAAATCCATAGTGCCGGTGTTGAAAAACCCTGCATCGGCTGATACCTCGAGGGTTCTTTTATGGCACTATCCCAATAACTGGAAAACACAGGATATACCGGGGACAAATTATTACAGTGCACTCCGGAAAAATAACTGGAAACTCGTATATAGCCAGAGAAACAATACAGCGGAACTATATGATTTGTCTTCTGATCTGAGCGAACAAAAAGATCTCTCAAAAACTTTTCCCGGTAAAACAAAGGAGTTGTTAACTATTCTTGGAAACCAGTTAAAAAGCTTTGAAGCGCCAATGCCGTACGACAAAAAAACCGGAAAACGATTGGCTTACCCCGGAGAGCGCAATATTGATTAATACAACATTTTTATATGTACCCATTCAGAACCTTATGTATTGCCGGTTTACTTTTCGCAGGTGCCTCCTATGCGCAAAACAAAAAGCCCAATATTATTTTTATTCTTTCAGACGATCATGCTTACCAGGCTACGAGTGCCTATGGCAATAAGCTTGTACAAACGCCCAATATCGACAGAATAGCCAGGGCAGGAGCATTACTGGAAAACAACTTTGTTGCCAATTCCATTTGCGGGCCAAGCAGGGCTACATTGCTCACAGGAAAATACAGTCATAAGAATGGCTATGCATTAAACGAAAAAACTTTTGATGTTAATCAAACTACTTTTCCCGTATTGTTACAAAACAGCGGTTATCAAACAGCATGGATAGGAAAATTACACCTGGGAACACTTCCTACCGGGTTCAGTTATTTTAATATTTTGCCGGGACAGGGTAATTATTTCAATCCAGACTTTATTAACAATAACAATGATACGATACAGTATAAAGGTTATGTAACCAACCTGATCAGCGATTTCTTTTTTGACTGGCTGCAAAAAATAGATACTTCCAAGCCATTCTTTGCTGTAGTAGGTGAAAAAGCAACGCATAGGAACTGGATGCCCGACATCGCCGATTTAGGTGCATATGACGATATTGATTTTCCATTGCCGGATAATTTTTTTGACAATTACGACTCCCGGCCTGCAGCGCAGCAACAGGATATGACCATTGATAAAACGATGCGCCTGAAAGAAGATTTAAAAGTTGGAGCAAAATTCGGAAATGATCTT
>CAYMKT010000113.1:8908-12960 GCA_964391065.1 uncultured Terrimonas sp.
GAGAAGCAATTAAGCGGTAAAGAGCTTGTTAAATGGAAGTTTCAACGGTATCTGAAAGACTATTATGCTACTGCAAAATCAATGGACAGAAATATCGGTAAGATACTGGATTATCTTGACAGCACAGGACTCAGCAGGAATACAGTAGTGGTGTATGCTTCCGATCAGGGTTTCTATCTTGGAGAACACGGATGGTTTGATAAAAGGTTTATGTATGAGCAATCATTAAAAACACCTTTTGTAGTTCGTTACCCGGGCGCTGTAAAACCAGGAATACATGTAAATGGATTTGTTTCCAATATAGACTGGGCGCCCACTATACTGGATATCGCCGGTGTAAAAATTCCGCAGGACATACAGGGACGCTCTTTTCTGCCTTTACTGAAACAAGAGAACGTTACTGACTGGCGAAAGGATGTTTATTATCACTATTATGAATACCCGCAGCCACATCATGTATCTCCGCATTTTGGCATAAGAACAAAAGATTACCTGCTGATCCGTTTTTACACGGGTGTAAACAACTGGGAATTGTTTGATTTAAAAAAAGATCCGGCAGAGCTGCATAATGTTTATCATGATCCGCAGTATCAGAAAATCATTCCCGGTGTTAAAAACAGGTTGAAAGAGCTGATACTGCAATACGATGATCAGGAAGCTTTGGAATTATTCAATCAGCCGCTTTAGTAAATGATGCACAACACGGCAATCACAGAAGCAATTTTAAACACTAAAGCAGGCAGTAACATCAAGCCTGCCTGTACTCAACTTTTATAAAAATGTTATGAAGAGAAAGCATGCTATTACGATTGGTTTGTTCACTTTTTTTTATATTATCCATTTGAATATATTGCCTGCGCAAAGCCCGCCGGCCGGCAAAAGTCCAAATTTCATTTTAATTCTTACAGACGACCAGGGCTATGGTGATCTTGGCGTTAATGGAAATCCATCCATTAAAACACCCAATATTGACCGCCTCGCTTTAGAAGGCCAGAAATGGACGAATTTTTATGTTGCAGCTAACGTTTGTACCCCTTCACGGGCCGGCCTGTTAACCGGCAGATTGCCGATAAGAAGCGGCATGCAGGGCACACAGAAAGCGAGAGTGTTAAGAACAGATTCCAAAGGTGGGTTGCCGGCCAGTGAGCTAACTATTGCAGAATTATTAAAACAAAAAGGTTACCATACCGCCGCGATCGGTAAATGGCACTTAGGCAGCCTGCAGCAATATCTGCCACTCAATAATGGGTTCGATTATTATTTCGGTCTCCCCTATAGCAATGATATGGCAAAAGTCGATTCTGTTCCTTATATGCAGGCCATCACTCAACCACGGAATGAATATTTTCAGGTGCCTTTAATACGCAATAACGAAGTAATTGAAAAACCGGCGGTACAAAATACACTAACGCAAAGATATACAGAAGAGGTAGTAAAATTTATTTCAGGCAACAAAAAAGAACCGTTCTTTATCTACCTCGCACATTCTATGCCTCATGTTCCGCTGTTTCCTAATCCCAGGTTTGAAGGCAAAAGTGCAAGGGGAATTTATGGTGATATCATTGAAGAAATAGACTGGAGCGTGGGGGAAATACTGAAAGCATTACAGGATAACGGACTTGACAACAACACCTATATTGTTTTCGTGAGTGATAATGGTCCCTGGAAACTCTTCAAAGAACTGGGTGGATCATCGGGGCCATTTTATGGAGCAAAAGGCAACAGTTACGAAGGCGGGGTGCGTGTGCCTGCTATCATATGGAGTAAAGGAAATATCGCTGCCAAACAGGTTACTGAAATCGGCAGCACCCTCGATATCTTACCCACATTTGCCGGTTTGGCCGAAATCCATCTTCCTTCAGACCGTATATATGATGGTTATGACCTTGGTAATGTTCTATCAGGGAAGAGTGATAAGAGTCCGCGTGATGAAATGTATTACTATCATGCAGATCAGTTGGTGGCAATCCGCAAGGGTCCATACAAATTACTTTTTTACGGCAACAGTGAGATTGGTTATCCTGATGAACTTAAAAAGCTCGATAGGCCTGTGCTGATTAATCTTAATGAAGATATATCTGAACGCTATAATATTGCGGATGCTCATCCGGATATTGTGCAACAACTTAACTTACTGGCTGACCTGCACACTAAAACTGTTCAACCCGTAGAAGATCAGTTAGAGAAAAGATAAATTGTTTCTAAGCGTAACGGAAATACAGCGCAATTTGCTTCAAGACTTTGAAGACCTAAAAAATGGCACTCATTCATTTTGTCAACAGATATATTATCCTCCCGCCAGCGAAGCTTAACTTCTATCATTTCTTATAGGACAAAATCGCATCAACTTTTGAAAATCATTGGCATGATACTTCAGGGCCAGTCATGAACCCCGGTTCCGTAATGGCTACGGAGAACTAAGGCTTTTGCTGAATGCATTCGAAGCAGGGCTTGGCATGTGGAAAAATTAATGTTCTTTTGTCCCGTTATATTTGCCCACCAACCGATTTCGGCATTTTCATAATGATATGAGACAACTAATCCCAATTTGTATTGTACTATGCCTGCTTGTTTCATGTACAGCAAAAAAGCAAAATGATAAAACAGAATTTGAAGAACCTCCCGTTTCGGCACTTTCGGGCAAGGAGTTGGCAATAGCGCATTGCGGACGGTGTCACGCGTTTGTGAATCCCGAATTATTAACAAAAACTATTTGGAAGGAAAATGTACTTCCGGCTATGGGGCACCGTATGGGTATATACAGCGGAGGGTTCCGGCCCGACAGTTTGTTTGATCCCGGGCTGAGCGGAAAAATAGTGCGTGATGCCAATGTGTTTCCGGAAACACCGGTTTTGGCAAAAGAAGATTGGCAAAAAATAGAGCAATATTTTATTGATAACGCACCAGACAGCATTCCACCTCCCATTCGTAAAACAAAAATTCGCATGGGATTAAAGCATTTCAAATACAAAGAAACTTTATTTTCTAACCGGCCATCCCTTACCACGATGGTAAAAATTCTTCCCGGCAACCGGGGTATCGTATTTGGTGATGGCAAAGGCACACCCGGTAATTTAACCTTTCTAACTCCCGATCTCCGGGAGAATTATAGCATGCGGTTGCCCTCAACGCCTATTCACTTTTATGAAAAATCAAATGAGTTGTATCTCACCACCGTTGGAAAGGGAATTTTTCCAAGTGACGCTCCGGACGGGGCAATGCAACGATTGGTAAAAAATGCACCGGGGCCAGGATACACACTTGCAAATATCGCTATCCCTAATTTACAGCGACCTGTTTTTATGGCATACGGAGATTTAAATAAAGACGGGCTTGAAGATGTGGTAGCCTGCGAATTCGGCAACCTGACCGGGCAATTGGCCTGGTACGAAAACAACGGAAAAGGGAGTTATAACAAAAGGATTCTGCGTGATAAACCCGGTGCAATAACGGCCATTATTAAGGATGCTAATAATGATGGATTGCTGGATATTTATGTGCTCATGGCGCAGGGCGATGAAGGTGTTTTTTTGTATGAAAACCAGGGATCGGGAAAATTTCTGGAAAAACGATTGCTAACCTTCCTGCCCCTCAATGGATCTCAGCATATTGAACTGGCAGATTTTAATAACGACGGGTTTGACGACATCGTATTTGTATGTGGAGACAATGCTGACAAAACGCCTATATTAAAGGACTATCACGGCATCTATATTTTTTTGAATGACGGGAAATCCAACTTTTCGCAATCCTATTTCTACCAGATGAATGGCGCTTATCATGCGATGGTAAGGGATTATGATTTAGATGGCGACCTGGATATAGCTGCCATTTCGTTTTTCCCCGACTATCTCAGCTACCCTGAGGAAAGCTTTATTTATCTGGAAAATAAAGGGAATTTAAAATTCGACGATTATTCTTTTCCCGAAGCCACGAAAGGAAGATGGATAGTCATGGATGCAGGCGACATGGATGCTGATGGAGATACTGATCTTGTGCTGGGTTCGTTTGTGTATTTCATAGCGCAAGGCGATACCACCGGGCTTGGTAAC
>CAYMKT010000114.1:0-5271 GCA_964391065.1 uncultured Terrimonas sp.
ACCTGGTGAAGCACGTTCCGGTTATAGCGTGTTTCGCGGTAGGTTTTGAGGTGAAGTTCGTAACCCGATAATGCGAACAGCAATTCTTTCCACTGAATCATCGAATTTTCTTCATCAATGTTATAGCCTATAAGTTCGTAGTGTTTATCGGCTATTACAATCGTTTCTATACAGCGTTCGATAAGTTTACCAAGGTTCATGAAACTCCAGCCAATGCTCCGGGGCATGGTAATGTCGGCAACGCCCGTGTATAAAAGGCTTTGCTGCGCGTACAGGTGCATCTGCTGCATCCTGTCCTGGTCGTTCGATTTGATATGATGAGACGACTGGTTGATGAGATGATACATGGCATTGATGTTTTCCCACACTTCTTTTGTGATATGGTCTTGCGCGCCCCTGGCATTTTCCCTGGCACGCATTATAATTACCTTCAGCGAATTGGAATTATTTTCATCGCTCAGCAACGTGTGTAAACTACCGCTGGCGTCGTGTTCCAACGCGCTTATTTCTTCGGAGCTTAATGTTGTAAATATTTCCAGCACGGGCCGCCAGGAAGTGGCCGGTAAGCCAATGTTATCGAGCGAGAGTATATGATGGGTGGAGGTTGTACGTAAAAGCCCATCTGCTCTTTCCATATAACGGCTCAGCCAAAAAAGCGAATCTGCAATTCTACTCAGCATATATACATATTTTTTAGTTGGTAACCGGGTTATTAAGAACAAATCGGGTCGTCAAAAAGCTACACAAGCCGGGTGAATTGCTTTATAGATCTACCACCCAGGTATCTTTGCTTCCGCCACCCTGCGATGAATTCACTATGAGCGACCCCTCTTTTAAAGCTACACGGGTTAATCCTCCGGGCACAATATGAACACCATCGGACCCGTATAAGGCATAAGGCCTGAAGTCAACATGCCTCGGTTGAAATTTGCCATCAATAAAACAGGGAACGGTGGAAAGTTTAATGATGGGCTGAGCAATAAAATGACGCGGCGCTTTGTTTATTTCAATTTTTGCCTTGCTCCATTCCTCTTCCGCTATTGAATTGCCCATGATCATGCCATAACCGCCAGACTGGTTGGTTCGCTTTATCACCATTTTTTCGATATTGGCAAACACATACTCCTTTGCCTCCGGCTCGTTCAATTGATAAGTGGGTACATTTTCGAGTATCGGGTCTTCATTCAAATAATATTTTATCATGGCAGGCACGTAGGCGTATACTGCCTTATCGTCTGCAACGCCATTGCCCAGTGCGTTTACAATGGCTACGTTACCTTTTCTGTAAACCCCCAGCAACCCGGGAACGCCCAAAACACTGTTGGGATCAAAAACCAGCGGATCTAAATATTCATCATCAATTCTGCGGTAGATGACATGTACCTGCTGTAATCCATTTGTTGTTTTCATGTAAACCTTGTGATCATCTATCACCAGGTCTCTTCCTTCCACAAGAGGAATGCCCATTTGTTTTGCCAGGTAAGTATGCTCGTAATAAGCCGAATTATACATGCCGGGTGTAAGCAAAACAACCGTTGGGTTTGATATTTGGGTAGAGGCCAACTGCAGTAAGATGCTATGCAGCAGCAGGGGATAATTATTGATCACGCGAACATTCGCCGCTGCGAACATATCGGGAAAGATTCGTTTGGTGACCTCCCTGTTTTCGAGCATATAGCTTACCCCTGATGGCGTACGCAGGTTATCTTCCAGAATAAAAAATTTACCATTATCCCCACGGATAAGGTCTATCCCCGAAATGTGCACGTAAATATCATGCGGCACTTTAATGCCATGCGCTTCCTGCAGATAATGGGGGCAGGATGCAATAAGATGCGATGGAATAATATTGTCTTTGACGATCTGCTGACTGCTGTAGATATCCTTCAAAAAAAGATTTAATGCCTTAAGCCGCTGTTTAATGCCTCTTTCAACCGTATCCCATTCCTTATTGGTGATAATACGGGGAATAACGTCAAATGGAAATATCCGCTCAATTCCTTTATTATCGCTGTACACTGTAAATGTTATGCCCTGGTTCATAAAAAGTTCACTCGCCAGCCTGTCTTTCTGCTGCAGATTGGCGGCGCCGAGTTGCTCAAACGTAGCCACTATTTTGTTGTAGTGGTTTCGTACCTTTCCTGCATCGCACATTTCATCCCATACTCCGGAAGGCAGACGGTATTCGCTTAATAAAGTTGCAAGGCTCATAAGATCAACAGTTGGGTTTAAACAAAAAAAGTTGCCCTTCAAGGGAATTGACAGGCAACTTCGTTATACAGGGAAAGTAACAATAATATTACAGTAGAAAAAATTTTTTATTGTGATTTGGTGGCACGGGGTATCCCGTAAGAAGCGGGCGCCGGCAGATTTCATTTGCCTTTATATGAGTTTGATTATAGGAGAAACAGCGGACATTTGTTGTACAAACGTTATCTTCAATATGTTTAATCCCCGCGAGGCAAGCAGAATGGTAAAGAGAAAAGCCACCGTTTGCTTAATAAAACACTTTTTTGCTTTAACGGTAGAAACATGAAAACAATGCTTGCCAAAATCAAAAAAGTTATTTCTAATTCAACAGGTAAGCTTATTGGAACTATTATTTTGCTGGTGATTGCTGTTGGAGTTACACTGGGCATATTCTATTGGAATACCATAAAGCGGCAATTTATCCGCAGCCGGGTTACTGCCAGCGTGGGGGAAAAAACGGACCGGCTTTATCACATCCATTACGATGACATGCAAGTGGATGAAGTAGCGGGGAATGTATCGGTATCAAATCTAAAGTTAGCATATGATAGTGCCCGGTACCTTGCTTTACGTGAAAACGGCAATGAACCATCCATGCTTTTTAAGGTTGAAATTCCATCTATTCAAATTACAGGCGTACAAACGCCGAAAGCTTTACTCACGAAGGAAATAGTAGCGGGAACATTGAGGGTCGATCACCCTGTAATTGAAATTTTATATACACACGAAGGAAAAGACTCTTCAAAACGCGTTCCCCCCAACGAAGTGTATAAGCAAATCCTCGGTGAGTTGCAAATGATCAAAATGGATACGCTGCTTATAACAGGAGCTCAAATCATTACCCGCGATATGCAAAGCGGTAAACAAAAGCTGGAGATTTTGGATGCCCACCTGGAGCTGAGGCAGTTGCTTATTGACAGCACGTCTAACCTCGATACTTCGCGGATGTTTTTCGCGAAGCATTTGGATGCTTTCTGTGCGAAGCTGGAATGGTCTTCTGCCAATCAATTATATCATTATAGCGTAGCACGGATTGAGATGCATTCGGACCAGGAGCAAATTAAAGTGGGCAGCTTTAAGGTAATACCCACCCTGGGTGAAGAAAAGTTTACCGCAAAAATTGGTATCCAGGCAGACCGTTATGATCTCGATTTCAGGGATATCCGATTTCAGTCCATCAAGTTCCCCCAGCTATTAAATGAGCAGGTTATGGCCGACAGCGTTACGCTGCAGGCGTCCGTAAAAATTTACCGCGATATGACCCTGCCCGAAGATAAAAGAAGTAAAATAGGTACTTACCCACATCAGAAACTCGTACAAATTCCGCTTCCCTTAAACATAAAAAAACTGATCCTTAAAAATACTTTCATCGAGTATAAAGAACATTCTCCCATAACAAAAAAAACAGGGAAGGTTACCTTCGATGAGGTCAGTGGAATATTCAACAATGTAACCAATATAAAAACTGCTGCGGGTGCGGTAATGACTGCTGATATAAACGGCCGCTTTTTAAGCAAATCGCCTGTGCATACTTATTGGACGTTTTATTTGTTCAACCCAAAAGGACGTTTCGACATTAAGGGCAAACTGGATGCAATGGATGCTGCCGGGCTTAATTCGCTTGTAGAGCCATTGGGCGGGGTGCGGATAGAGAAAGGACGAATCAATGACCTCAGTTTTAATTTTAAAGGACAGGATTACGGAATGAACGGAACGGTAAAATTCTTGTATAGCGATTTAAAGATAGCACTTTTGAAAAGTGAAGAGGATAAAAAGGAATTGCAGGGGAAAAAACTGGCGAGTTGGGGCGCCAACATGATTATCCAGAATCATAATCCCTCCCGAAAAGCAAAACCAAGGGTCGCCCATGTGCATTTTGACCGGGTGGTCAACAGGTCTATTTTTCATTTATCGTGGAAGACCTTGTTTGAGGGCGTTAAAAAAACTGCCCTGCCTTAAAAATAAGTGAATGCAACAACAGCGAAACCCGCATTTTGTCTATGAGAATGTGTTTTTGTGCAGTTCGGGTAATAGCGGAACCTGGTAAAACTATTATATCGGAAGAACGAATATTAAATAAAAGGTTTATCTTGTTAAGTATAAGTAAACTTTTGATTACTCAATATAAATCATTCCTGTTTTAAAAATGCCCCCTGATATTAGCGAGATTGCTGTTTTATTTTCCCGCCTGTCAAGAAGTGCTGACGAGCCTGCGTTGTGGAAACTTCACAAGCTATACTATCACCGTTTGTACCGGTTTGTGTTTGCTTTTGTAGGAATTAAGGAACCGGCTGAAGAGATTGTTAACGATGTGTTTTTAGCGATATGGTTGAAGCGGCATTTACTTCAGGGGGTGGCGAAACCGGAGGTCTATCTTTTTGTTTGCGCTAAGAACATGGTGCTGAAGCATGGTAAGAAAAAGAAGGTGTTTACCGCCTCGCTGAACGATTTATATGATTTTGATTGTGTTGTTGAGCGTAATCCCTACGATATAATGATCAGCACTGAATTACTCCGCCGTATCAATGAAGCGATCCAATCCCTGCCGCCTCAATGCAAGCTTATTTTTAGCCTTGTAAAAGAGAACAACCTCAAATACAGGGAAGTTGCCGGCTTACTGGATCTTTCCGAAAAAACCATCGAAAACCAAATGGGAATCGCGCTTAAAAAGCTAAATCAATCCATTCCGCTTTCCTTTTCTTCCTGATTTTTTTATTGGCTTTGGGGGTAAACTCCTGTTATGGGTATCCTTCAGGTATACATGCAGCAACAGAAAATGCCCGATTCCAGGATTTGGGAACTATTGGCCCGGAAATACAATAACGAAATCTCCCCGGAGGAGCTTTCGGAGCTCGATATTTTGTTACAACAATCGGGAAATGCGTTTCATTTAAATGAGCTCCTGAGCGATCTTCATGTATTACCCCTGCAACCTATCACTTCGGAACTGGAAGCATCACAAAGCATAGAATCCATTAAAATTTTATTAAGTCAGGAAGCGCTCCGCGATTCACACCAAAG
>CAYMKT010000114.1:5371-8506 GCA_964391065.1 uncultured Terrimonas sp.
TAGAATCCATTAAAATTTTATTAAGTCAGGAAGCGCTCCGCGATTCACACCAAAGCGCGGCAACACCTGAACAAACAACGGCAACACCTGTTACATCCTGGTCTTTTTGGAAATGGATTGCCGTTCCGGCCCTTGTTATATTTTCCATCTGGTTTTTTTCGCCTGGTGAAACAGAGCCGGTTTCACCGGATACTCATACCGTAAATGAAGTGGTCACCAGCGGCGCGTCAAAAAGTACCATACACCTGCCAGACGGATCATTGGTAATACTGAATGCAGGCAGCCGGCTTGTGTACAACAAGGATTTTGGATTATATAGCCGGGATGTTCAATTAACAGGCGAAGGCTTTTTTGATATTGTGCACAACATAAGCACACCGCTTGTGGTGCATGCAGGCGATATCGACATTAAGGTTACCGGTACCGCTTTTAATGTAAGGGCTTATGTGGAAGATTCTGTTGTGGAAGCGGCGCTCATTCGCGGAAGTATAGAGGTAGCCTCGAAGAATGACCCGGAAAGAAAAATACTGCTTCGTCCCAATGAAAAAATAATTATAGGAAAACGTTCAACTATTTCGTCCTCGCCAATTGACACACCGGCTGACAATAAAAAGGAAGAGGTTTTTTCTTTGGGAAAAATAAAACCCAATCCTGCCGATAACAGCATTAGTGAAATAGCATGGATAGAGAGCAAGCTTGCTTTTTACAAGGAACCTTTTTCCAGCCTGGCAAAAAAAATGGAGCGCTGGTACAATGTATCCATATCTTTTGAAGATAAGAAACTGGAAGAATACACTTTTACCGGCTCGTTCGAAAAAGAAGATATTGTGGAGGCGTTAAACGCTTTGCGGCAGGTTACTCCTTTTGAGTACAGTATTGAAAACAGAAGCGTTACGATTTCTAAAACAGCCAGGTCCAGATAATATAGCACGCACCATTGTTATATTATTATTTGAGGCGGGTGAACCATTGGAGGTGTTGAACTACATCAAAAATCATCCATCTTGCCGGAATTGAAATTACGGGCAACCTATTCAGCATCATTAAATAAGTATTTATGACATAAACTGTTAACAATGAAAAGGGAGATGCGCCAACACCTCCCTGTTAAGCAAAAGGGAACATTACTACGTGTTCCCCATTATTCAACTCAACAATTTAAAGGTATGCATTTTTCCAAAACTAATTGGGACAGGCACAAATCGCGCTATTCCCTGAAATGGAAGTTTATTATGAAAGCTTCTTTCATCGTTACTACGTTACTAAGTTTACAAATCGCGCTTTTGGCCAATGCGCAAAAAGAAATTTCACTTTCTGTAAAAAAAGAGCCGCTCCGAAAAGTGTTAACCCTGATTGAAGAAAAATCAGACTATCGTTTTTTGTACACGGATGATCCGGTTTTTGAAATTAGCCGTATTACCTTAAAAGTGCAGAACGCGTCTTTTACCGAGGTAATGAATATGGTGCTTGCAGGTACCGGGCTGGAGTATACCGTAAACAATAACGAACTGGTGGTGCTTAGCTTTGTACCCTCCTCTTTTATGGCAATAATTAAAGGACATGTTGCCGATGAAGAAGGTAATCCTCTGGTAGGCGTAACGGTGCAGGTAAAGGGTGGTGCGGCTACTGTGGTTACTGACGCAGATGGGGATTTTAGTATAGAATCGGGTGCAGGTAATTCGGTGCTTGTGTTTACCTCTGTTGGCTATGTGACCCGCGAGGTGCCGGTAAACGGAAATGAATCCGTATCGATCCGTTTACAAACGATAAAAAAAGACCTTTCGGAAGTGGTGGTTACCGCGTTAGGGATTTCCCGCGAAAAGAAGTCGCTCGGCTACACTACCCAAAAATTGGATGGCGCCCAGTTGAACGAATCGCCCGCGTCTAATTTCGTAAACAATATCGCCGGAAAGATAGCAGGTGTAAACATTGTTGGCTCCGGCGCGGTGGGAGGATCGGCCCGTATTACAATAAGGGGAGAAACCTCCCTGAACCTTCAGAGCAATCAACCCCTTTTTATCATAGATGGCGTTCCGGCGGGCAATGATGGCGTGAATAACACGAGCGGTGATGCTGATTATGGGAACAGTTCGGCGGAAATAAACCCCGCAGACGTGGAATCGATGAATGTGCTCAAAGGTCCGGCGGCTGCCGCGCTGTATGGCTCCAGGGCAGCCCACGGGGCTATCATTATCACCACCAAAAAAGGAAGCAAAAGGAAGGGCATTGGCGTAAGCTTTAACTCTTCATTTTTTGTAGAGAACGTTGGGCGCTTACCCAGGTTTCAAAATAAATTCGGACAGGGCAGCAACGGAAATTACGAAGGGTCTAACTTTGGCGCCGGGTGGTCGCAATACCCCAATGGTATCGATGACGACTATGATGAAAGCTGGGGGCCGCGTTTAGATAACGGCACTACCGAAGCGCAATTTGATTCACCCACAACCAATGGATACCGCGGCGCCGATGTGGCGTTAAGCAACAGGGGCGACATTATTGAGACTCCCTGGGTATCGCAGCCCGATAACATCCGGGATTTTTTTAATACCGGACAGAAATTTATGAATAACCTGGCTTTCTCCGGTGGCAATGATAAATCCGATTACCGGCTATCTTTTAGTACATTAAATGAAAAGGGCGTTATTCCTAATAACGATCTAAACCGCTACCAGCTTAGTTTCAATGGCAGCTACCATATTACCAGCAAGCTCACTTCAACCATTAACCTCAGCTACGTAAAACAAAAAAGCGACAGCCGGCCGGATAATGGATACGGCCGCAACACCTTCATGTATTTTTTTACATGGATGGGACGTAATGTAAATATGAACAGCTTGCGTAATTACTGGCAACCAGGGCTTGAGGGCATCCGCCAGTTTCAGTATAACTATGGCGAAAACCACAACAATCCTTTTTTCCTGATGTATGAAAATACCAAAGGGCAGAATAAAGATCGCCTATACGGTAACGTTGCGCTTGAATACAGTTTCAATAACCATCTGAAACTGAAAGTACGTACCGCAGACGATTTTTATTATGATTTCAGACCCATGAAATGGGCGGTAAGCACTGTTGACTATGAGAATGGCCGGTATGAGGAGGTACGTATACACAATGAAGAAAGAAATTCAGACT